>JAICLA010000178.1 GCA_025927695.1 Terriglobales bacterium
AGGACATCCCATGTAGTTGGTTCGCAGTAAAACCGGGATCAGTGCGGTCTGCCAATCATGGCAATGGATGACATCTGGCACGCCGAGAACTTTCGCAGCTTCCAGCACAGCGCGGCAGAAAAGCGCGAAACGCTCGGCGTTATCCGGATAATCGCCGGTAGGCAGACCGTAAAGCGCGTCACGATCAAAGAACGGCGGATACTCGATGAAATAAAATTGAACTCCGCCGCGCTTGCCGCCATCCAACACCGAGCAAAACCTGTACTGGTCGTCAAAGGGTATGGTGACGCTACGCAACACGGTCTTGGGAGAATCAAGCTTTGTCTGTTTATATCGCGGCAGATAGACAGCGACGTTATGGCCGAGTTCCGCCAATGCCTTGGGTAACGCGCCGACGACGTCGGCGAGGCCTCCGGTCTTAGAAAACGGAACACACTCGGAGGCAGCGAAGAGGATATTCATCGGACTCCCTTGCAGGACTTGAAGTCTAAACTTGTACAGAACGAAGGGTCAACGTGGCCGCAACCGCCAAAACGCGACACCGCAGCGCAGATCGTCCCACGAAAAAACCCAAACTGGGGCAAAACTTCCTCGTTGATATCGGCGCAGCCCAACGCATCGTAGATGCCCTGGGCGATATCTCGAGATGCACTGTCGTGGAGATCGGGCCAGGACGTGGCGCTATCACCGGATTGTTAGCGTCGAAAGCGGAGAAGCTGATCGCCGTGGAACTTGACCGCACTCTCGCCGCGCAATTACGGATGGCATATCTGCGCAAGGCGCACGTAGAGATCCTCGAGGCAGATATTCTTCACATTGATTGCGATTCCCTCGTGCAAGGCCGGTCGAAGCAAATCACAACCGCCCCACAAGAGATGCCGCACAAGGTCGCTCGAGTCGTAGGCAATCTTCCCTACTACATTACGTCGGACATTCTGTTGAAGTTGTTTGAATGTCACAAGAATTTTGATCGTATCGTCATCATGGTTCAGAAAGAAGTGGCGGATCGCATCGCGGCTGAGTCTGGAACTAGCGATTACGGCGTGCTCAGCGCCACGGCCCAGCTCTTCGCGGACGTAGAGAATCTTTTTACGTTGCCGCCGGAGGCGTTCTCTCCTCCACCAAAAGTGCATTCCAGCGTATTGCGACTGCGCATCGCGCCGAAGGCCGCCGTACTAGGCGTAGATGAAAAGGGCTTTATCGCATTCCTAAGGTCATTGTTCGCGCAGAAACGCAAGACGCTTTCGAACAACCTGAAGCCTCACTTTGAGAGCGCGCAAATCACTTCCGCCATTCGAGCAACCGGTTTAAAAGCAGATGTGCGTGCTGAAGCTGTTCCCCTCGAGCAGATGGCAGCGCTCTACAAATCACTTTACAAAAAGTAAGCGGCCATTGCTGGCCGCCTCTGAGGGCTATTTTGGTTTGTCGCCGCCGGTGTGCGCCGGTGCGGATGCAGCGGGCGCCGGCGGAGGGCTATAGGTCCGCGCTGGCGGACTGTAGCTAGGTGCCGGCGCAGAACGTTGTGGCGGAGGTTCGTAACGCGGAGCCGGTGGCGGCGGCGGAGTGTAGGTCGGAGCTGAGGATGGCGCTGCTACGGAAGACCGCCCCCCACTGCCTGGCGCGCTAGCTTGCATGGGTGTGCGATCAATACGGCTTGGCCGCGGAGTACTGACGACTTGCGATGCCGGAGGCGTAGCGGCACTCGACGTTGGATTCGCTGCTGCGGCACCACTCAGGCGTCCCGCGCGATCTGAATCCTCGCGGAGCAACGGGTCGTTTGCGCGAATCGGCCGTACCGGTCGTGGCTGGTTCGCCATCATGCCACTCGTATTAGTCGAAGGCGTCGCAGATACGTTCGTCGCTCCCACCACAATCGGGTGATGGTCGCGATGTCCGAACTCAAAATCGCGTGGCGGACGTCCCACGAGGATCACACCATCATGATGTCGAGGCGGAACCGGCGGATGATAGCCACCCGGTGGATGTATGAAGACCGGCGTAGTGTTCCATCCTCCGCGCCATGGCCCCGGACGCCATCCCCAGCCGACGTTGTTCACGAATACCCATGAGCCATAGCGGTACGGTGCCCATCCCCACGGATAAGACGATACCCACACGTATCCGCAAGTCGGGTAGTAGACCCAGCTCCCATCCTGGAACGGGCTCCATCCATAGGCGAAACCGGTAGGGCGCCAGATCTGGCCGTAGTCTGGCACCGTTATGTAAGACCCGTACTGATTCAAATTGGCATAGGCGTTCTGTTGCGCAGCAATCTCTCTCTCAAGATCAGATTGGCGCTCGTGGTCCCATTGATCAAGGGCGTCGGTTGCGATAGTGCGATCAAGATAGTAGCGGTCGGGATCTTCTTGCGTCAGCGAGAGAGTCTCGTTCTTCTTGACCTCAACCTTTTCTCCGTTCGACCGGAACATGTCCAGTTCGCCGTTGAAGACCGCTAGCGCAGATTCGCTACCGTTCAGAGTAATGCGGAAATGTGATTTCTTCTTGGGCGTGAAGAGCTGGTCGCCAACGCGGACGCGAAATGCGTCATGGTGATTTTGATTCCACTGAAAGTAAGCTTCGCCCTGCGTCAGGTCAACCGTAGTCTGTGTGCCGGTGTTATCGCGCTCGAGTTGCGAGAACTCTAGGATGCTGTTGGGCGCGAGGCGGATGGCGCTTCCATCTTCCAGCTCGGCTTCGGCAAAGCCATCCGCGCCCGTCGAGACGCGGGCGCCTTGCACAATGGGAAGATTGAGAAAGGCTTTGGTGAATCCTTCACCTGTGTTGCGGTCTAATTGCACGTCACCTTCAACGTAACTAAGGCGGACGATGCGTACTTGTGATTGGGCCCAGGCGGTGGCTGCACTGAGTGCGAGCAGCGCGAAGATCATCGGGAGGCTTCGTCGGCTCATATCAAACTCCAGGCGAATCTGACTTAGCCAGTAGGATGCTCCTTATCTTAGCCCCCGATTCATAACATTTGTTAAGTTTAGTTACGGCTGCGTGGCTTTTTGTAGCAGATGCGCGGCCCTTTTGCGGGCGGGAGACATAACATTTGGGTCATCCGCCAGTTCTTGCAGGATGGGCGATATCAGATTGAGTTCACGCAGGTAACCGGAGTTGGCGAGCTTTTCCATTTTGGCTAGCTCAGCGTTTAGTCCCAAAGGATCGTAACGACGCATGCGTTGCAATATGGGCTCTTCCTCCAAGGTGCCGGAGATCCCTTGTAAAAGATCAGAAAGCTTCATCACAGTTTCGTTCTCTGACCAAACGAATTTCGCGGTGTTGCTTCCCTCTGCGTCGGTGTAAGTAATGGTCTTGTTTCCGGTGAACGCGATGCGATGCTTGTTGAAATCGAAGTCGCCCTGAACGCGATTGGCGGCTTTTGCAAGATCGAAGATGCGGGTGACCGATGCGGCAGGAAGCACGAAATCGCGTGTTATCCCATCGTCGGTGGTCCCCTTCTCCGCGCCTTTCGTCCTAGACTCGTAATGCGCATGGCCATCGGCCGCAATGTCGAGTTCGAAATGAGTGACGGGCAGGTCTGGGTGATCGAAGGTGTAGTGGATTTTCGGTAGCGCGGTTTGCGGAGGACCCGATTGCGCGAGGAGGCACTGTGTGCAGAAAAGAAAAAGCAACAAAGTGAAGAGTCGAGGCCGCATGCTCAATGGGCGGCTACCACGGACTGGCGGGCTTTAGTCGCCGAAGTGTGCAGATGACAGATCGCGATAGCCAGTGCGTCGGCCGCGTCGGGCGGCTCAGGCGCTTCTCTAAGATTCAACAGGTGTTTGATCATGTACTGCACTTGCGCTTTATCGGCGCGTCCGTAACCGACTACTGCGGACTTGATGGAGAGCGGAGAATATTCGGCGACTGGCAATCCACACGTTGCAGCAGACAACATAGCGACTCCGCGCACTTGTCCAAGCTTCAACGCCGACTTTGCGTTGACGGAGTAGAAGACTTCTTCGATCGCTACCACATCTGGCTGATAAGTGCGGGCGACAGCGCAAAGAGATTCAAAGATGTGCGCAAGCCGGGCGGGCAATGAATCGCGCTTCGAAAGTTTGATAGCGCCGCAGGTAAGATAAATCAGGTCACGATTGCCGTGCGTCTGCTCGGCCACGCCGAAGCCGGTGTACTCCGTGCCGCAATCGATCCCCATCACCCGCATGGGTGAAGTTTAGCGCAGTATTTACTAGTTGCATCCGAAGTTTCGCGCAAAGCGGATACTTTTTGTAAACTAGAGCGAATGGCACATATCCTTCCGGCCGCTTACACCGGCGAAGAGATCGTGAACCTGGTCACGCAAAGCGGTCTCGTCGCTAAGATTGTCCTTCTCATACTTCTAGCTTTCAGCGTTTTTTCCTGGTCTATCATCCTTTCGAAGTGGTCTGCATTAAAGCGAGCGCGCGCGCAGAGCGGACGCTTCCTGCGTGCATTCCGCAAGGCCAATCGTTTGCAAGATGTGTCGGCTGTGGCGGAGCAATTCAAGCCGAGCCCTCTCGTTGCCGTCTTCGATGGCGGATATGAGGAGTTGCGTCGACAAGGCGGTATCGCGCGCAACGTCACTTCCGTGCAACGCGCGATGCAGATCGCTTCATCGGAAGAGCTTTCTAAGAATGAGAGTCGGCTAAGCTGGCTGGCAACGACCGGCTCGGTTGCTCCGTTCGTCGGACTCTTCGGCACCGTGTGGGGTATCATCGATGCATTTCACGGACTCGGCACCGCAGGAGCGGCAACGCTTCGCGCGGTTGCTCCGGGCGTGTCCGAAGCATTGATCACCACTGCTGCCGGATTGTTTGCCGCGATCCCTGCTGTCATCGCTTACAACCAGTTCACGCAGACGATGCGCGAATTTGGCGCGCGCATGGACGACTTCTCGCTGGAATTCCTCAACGTCGTGGAGCGGGATCGCGACGCGGCGCGCGTTGAGCCGGTGCGGGAGTTGCGCTAATGGCGTTCACTAACGCTCGTGGACAGACGCAGACATCGATGTCTGAGATCAACGTTACGCCGTTCGTTGACGTGGTGCTGGTGCTGCTAGTCATCTTCATGATCACTGCGCCCATACTGCAGTCTGGCATCGAGGTCAGCGTTCCCAAGACGCGTAGCGTGAAAGAGATCACGGAAGAACGGCTGGTGATTTCCATCGATCGAGAGCAGCGCGTTTATCTGGGTAACGATCCCATCAACATTAATGAGATCGGTACCAAGCTCAAAGAAAAGCTGCACGACCCGGAAAGAATGACCATCTACCTGCGTTCTGATGAGAACGTGCCCTTCGGGGCGTTCGCCACTGTAATGGATGCGGTGAAATCATCGGGCATCACGAACGTGAGCATCGTTACCGAGCCGTTGGAGTCGGGCAAGAGAAGATAAATGCCAACAGGCGCCTACAGCGTGAATCAGCTCGATCCGTGGGAGCGGCACGAGCCCTGGCGTGGTCCAATCTTGACTTCGGCTGCGCTACATGGGGCACTCGCGGTTTCGGTGATCATCGTCGGACTTATCCACGGCGGTCCCGGTGAGAGTTGGGGCGGCGCGCAGCAAGGCGATAGCGCCATCCAAGCCAAACTGGTGAGCAATGCGAGCATTCCGCTGCCATCTACGCAAGCCCCTCGGGAAAACGTATTGGCCACCGAATCCAAAGGGCTTTCCAAGCCGGAACCGGTGCAAAAGGTCATCGAACCCAAGGCCATTCCCATTCCGGAGAAAACAACAAAACCTAAACCCGCGCCCAT
>JAICLA010000110.1 GCA_025927695.1 Terriglobales bacterium
GACCACGAGTGATGATGAGGAAGAGGAAGTTTCTACTGCGGCCGTAGAAGCGCGGCGCGGCGCCTGAGTTCTCGGTGTCTCACTAATTATGTTGTTTACTACGGTCGGGCTTGTCATTGTCTTTGTTTTGTCGCCTTTCCCGCATAACAGCCTGAATCAATCGGGGACTCCTTGTCGCGTCGTCGCAACTGAGCCGAAAAGCCTTAGGCTCAAGTACCTCCCAAAACGAATCAATGACCCCACTTTCAAGCATACAAATCCTTTGATTTCGTATGACGTAAAAGAAGACGGTACTGTAATGAATGTGAAAATACTTAGAAGTACTGGCTCAAAGAAAATTGATAGTCAGATCGTGGAGAGCGTATCGGAGTGGAAATACAAGCCTCAGGCAGGGTGCTCATTCAGCACGCAAATGACTTTGACAATTGACTTCTGAGTCGTCTTACGCCGACGGCATAGTGCCCAGGTGCGGCGCGCTCTGAATGCGCCGCGTCAGCCAGCGATTCAATTCCAACCGCGCTTCGGGCGTCATCTCAACAAACCGTAATCCGAGCTTGCCGGCGGATGCCCACTGGATCAAGCACGTTCCTTCAATCCCGACACCCGACTCGGGCAATTCGAAGTTCACTTTGATCTTTCCGCTCGGCGTCTCTTTTGCGTCGATCAGCACGGCCATACCAGAATCAGAAACGTTCAACAGTGTGCCTTCGATAGCGGGCTTGCGTCCGTATTTCAATTTCGCCACCGCGCCTACCGGGCAGCGGAAGTGTCGGCGACGGTCGCTCATGATGAGTCCCCGTCCGGCTTGGACCGTGCGCGCCACCATGTTGGCTGAGAGCGGTTTCTTCAGTACGAAATTCGAGCCGAGATCGTACGCGTCCTTTGACGTCGTTTTGCCGTGTAGCAGCGCGAAGACTACGGCCTTGCGGTTGTTCTCGATCTGGCGGATCTCATGCAGGATGTTCACGCCGCCATCGAGATCGTCACAGTCAATGATCACCGCGTCATAAGCTTTGTCATTCAATTCTTTGTGAGAAGCTTCAGCGGTGGAGGCAACATTCACGCGAATGCTGTTGGCATTCAGCACGCGACGGAAGGCCGTAACAGCGACCTTATCTTTGCTGATGATGAGGGCTTCCAATGACATAGTGGCGGTGGCCTAAGATTCTACGCGAGTCTGGCAAACTGGCAAAAATAACTTCGGTAATCTTGATCGTTCCGCAGGCCTGTTGGTCGAACTAGCGCAACAGCATATCTGCGCGCGGACCGCTCCAACCGTCTGAGATCGGACGGCCGTGCATGCCCATTCCGTGGCGATGCTCACCCGCCGATTGCCGCGCCATGCGCGTGAATCTCAGCGTCATAAAACGCTTCAGATCGTTGTCTGAAGACCCCATATCATAGGCAAGCGTGAACGCGTCATTGCTGAATCCGGAATATGTCGCCCGCCAGTGCATGGTTTGCTCTCCGACCTTTTCCGTAGCGGTGAAGACCAGCGAGTCTGCATCCCATTTGCCAGTCCACATGACTCCACCCGCGCCGCCGCTGTCTACTGAGTACTGTTGATAGGCATTGTCATTGGGCGACCAGGTCGTGATCCCGGCGCTGTGGTATTCCCCAAAGGGGCCCGTCGACGAGTAGTTTGCGATCATCGAGAAGCCACCGGGCCCGCGATGTATCACGTCACTCCCTTTGCCTTCACCACCCTGCGGCGTGAACTTCGATACTTCGTATTTTTCTTCGACCTGCCATCGTCCGCTGATGGCCCGCGCCAGCTTAACCATCTCCGGCGATGGCTTGGAAGATTCAGGGGCGGCAGCCTGCGATTTCTTATCGGGGGTCCCTTCCTGCTTGGTCGCCGTCTTTGTGGCGTCCTGCGCTGATGGCTTCTTCGCGTCGGCAGCCACCGCCATGGTGCAGGCCAAAAGCGCGACAGCGCTCACCGTCACTAACAGCTTCATACGTGCTCCTATGGAATCTTTCCCGGCGAACCTGATAGTTTTGTTTGGGAGACGCAATACTCTAACCCAGAACGCTGATTGAAGCACTAGTGTTTTCTATGCCCAGCAAGCCAGCCCCAACAGACGCCAAAACAGTTAAACAAGTAGAAAAACTGCGCGCGGAGCTGCGGCGCCACGAGCACCTTTATTACGTGATGGACGCGCCTGAGGTTTCTGATGCGGAGTATGACCGGCTGATGCTGGAGTTAAAAGCGCTCGAGGCGGCGCATCCGGAGTTGGTGACACCGGATTCACCTACCCAGCGTGTAGGCGGCAAACCAAAAGAAGGATTTCAGAAGCTGGCGCATTCGCGCCCCATGCTTTCCCTGGATAACGCCTACAACGAGGGCGAACTGCGCGATTGGGACCGCCGCGTGCATGAGTTGTCAGGCTCGGCGAAAGTGGCATACGTCTGCGAGTTGAAATTGGACGGCATGTCTCTCGCATTGTGGTATCGCGAAGGCGCGCTGAAGAAAGGCATCACGCGCGGTGACGGTTCGACCGGCGAAGATGTGACTACGAATGTGAGGACGATCCGTTCGATCCCGCTTTCTGTCTCTTCCGAGACAGCGAAGAAGTCAAAGCTGGGCGGCGACTTTGAAGTACGCGGTGAAGTCATCATGCCCATCGCCAGCTTCACCCGCATGAATGATGAACGCGAGCAACAGGGACTGAGCAAGTTCGCCAACCCGCGCAACGCAGCGGCGGGAACCATTCGCACGCTGGAACCGAATGTAGTCGCGCAGAGGCGGCTGGATTACTTTTCGTATTTTGCGCTGACGCCAGATGGCACTGAGGCCTTCCCTACCCATTCAGAAGCGCTGAAGGCGTTGACCGCGGCTGGATTCAAAGTGAACCCCAACCATCGTTATGTCGAGAACATTGATGATGTGTGGGCGTTCATTAACGAATGGGAAGCCAAGCGCGACAAGTTGCCATATGAGATCGACGGCATCGTGATAAAGGTGGATTCCATACGACTGCAGCGCGAACTGGGCTTCACCGGCAAAGCGCCGCGCTGGGCCATCGCTTACAAATATGCCGCGCGCGCCGGCGAGACCATTATCGAAGACATCCTCGTGCAGGTGGGCCGTACGGGAAAGCTTACGCCGGTAGCGGCGTTGAAGCCGGTGTTCATCGGCGGCACGACCGTCAGCCGCGCCACGTTGCATAACCTGGACGAGATCGAACGCTTAGGCGTGAAGATCGGTGACTGGGTGGTAGTAGAGCGCGGCGGCGATGTCATCCCTAAAGTCGTACGGGTGATTGACGACAAGAAACATCCGCGCGGCACGAAGACTTTTCGCATGCCGGCGAAGTGTCCCGAATGTGGCGGACATGTGGTGCGCACTGAAGGGGAAGCCGATCATCGCTGCATCAACGCGGCGTGTCCAGCGAAACTGCGCGAGAGCATCCTCCATTTTACCTCGCGCGGCGTGATGAACATTGAAGGTATGGGCGAATCACTGGTAAATCAACTTGCCGACCGCGGTTTGGTGAAGAACGTAGCTGACATCTTCGATCTGACCGAAGATAAATTGTTGTCGCTCGAGAGGATCGGGAAGAAGTCTGCAAAAAATGTGCTCGACGAGATCGAAGCAGCAAAACAACTTCCCCTCGAGCGGGTGATCTTCGGACTTGGCATTCGTATGGTAGGCGAACGCACAGCAGAATTCCTGGCCGAGCATTTCGGCTCCATGGATGCATTAGCCGCTGCCAACGAAGAAGAGCTGTTGCAGGTGAATGAGGTGGGCCCACGCATCGCGGCCAGCATCCGCGAGTTCTTTGAGGAACCTGCAAACATCAAGTTGCTTGAGCGTCTACGCAAAGCCGGACTGAATTTCAAAGGCGAGAAGAAAGAGCGCGGCACGCAACTGGCCGAGAAGACATTCGTCATCACCGGTACGCTTCCCACCTATTCCCGCGACGAAGCCAAGAAGATGATCGAAGACGCCGGCGGACGAACATCCGGCTCCGTGAGCAAGAAGACCGACTTTGTGCTGGCTGGCACTGAAGCAGGATCGAAACTGGACAAAGCAAGAGAGCTCGGCATCACAGTGATCGATGAAGCCGAGCTCCTAAAGATGCTAAAGAACTGACAGTACCCCATCCTTATCCCCGCGCCTTGGTACTTGGCGGGGATAGGGTGGGTACGCAAATACTACGCCGCGTTATCTTCCCGCCGCTTGCGCAGAATGTCTTCGCGATACTTGCGCAGCCAGTTCTCAAACGTTTGCATACGCGCGTTGTGATCATTGTTGAAAAGCGATCTCTCGTTTTCAGTGGCAGGTTCGTCGATCTGGCGGCCCACGGTTTTGCGCTGGCCGGTCAGGGTCGGCTCTTGCTCCATTTCATTTACCAGGCCTCCGCTGGTCGCAGTGTCACGACCTGATGTCGCGCCGAAGCGCGGCATGTCATGTGCAATGCGGCGCGGCGACGCATGGTGCATTCCATCTCCGCCGCCCGAGCCTTCGACCGTTTCCGGCGTGATGGCGTGCGTGCTGCCTTCACGATGCAGTACGGTTCCGTCTGAATAAGCCTCTTTATAACGCTTCTCGTAATCAGTGAATTCGGCGTCAGATTCGAATGACTTTTCTTGATACTCAGGAAACTTCTCGATCTGCTTCTTGGTCAGGCTGACGTGAAAATCCTTGTCTTGCTCGTCACGGATCATTAACTGACGAGCGGGAATAACGAATTTCTTGGATGAAAGCCAGCCACCGCTATCAAGAACGACGTAGCGGAGCTCGCCGCTGGCGCTGTCAAAGATCACATCTTCGATCTTGCCCAGCTTTTCATCGTCGACTCCATAAACTTCGGCGCCGCGGATGTCATCAAGTTCAGTGTCATTAAAACGGTAGTCGCGTAAATTGCTGTACAAGGCCATAGTTCTCCCTCGGGAAGCAGATTTCTTCTCTCATTGGGATGCTTAGTGACGTGAGCGGGAGGTGCGGGAATCGAGAGTAGCGGAAGGTGTTGGCTGTGGATTTCTTTACGACGTTTTGGCAGCTTTCGCGCGTAGGTGATGATCTTCTGCCAGTTTCTCAGCGACCAATCGGACGTCACGTGCGGGCATGTCTGCAGGCAGGTTGGAAAGATACGCTGCGAACGAACGCACTCGCCGCACGCCATCTTGATATCCGCGCAGGACGCCCGGAGCAGTGAGCGTGCCGTCGAAATCAAGAACGCCAGCTTCGAGGTCTTCTCCCGGCGCGATAGTAAAAGCCTTCAGATAACGATAGCAGCGGTCGCCAACGTGCAACCGCACTTGTTCCGCTCGCACGTTGAACTCCTCAGCGTATTGTGCGCACAGGCTGTTCACGCTTTTAAGCATGCGCAAGTCAGACTTCAGATTCTGCGCGGTGAGAATATCGATGGCGCGGATTCCGAGATCGAGAAATGTCTTGATGTCCGTGCGTTTTTGCTCGCCGGCTTCTACCATCACTAAGAAAAGCACGTCTGCGCCCAGCCGGATGGCCGGGCGAATGGGCTGGTTACTAACGATGCCGCCATCCGTGTATACGCCTTTGCGCATAGGCACCGCTTCATAGACGATCGGGAATGCCGACGACGCGATCATGCCCAGCAACATGTCACTGGCGTGGCTGGTCTCCCGCATCACGAAGTCACCGTCCACGCCACGGTCGTGAATGAGGTCCTCTGGCTTTGCGTTGGTGAAGACGACTTCCGAACCGGTGCTGACATCAGCAGCGGTCATCGCCACGCGAATGGGTGAGTTCATTAACCCGCGCAGCGGAATGCGGCTGCGCAAAAAGCGAGTGCGTTCGAAATTCGGGAACAGACCCGTGCGGAGTGGCAAGCGCAAAAACTTGTGGCTGAATGAGCTCACTTGCGTGCGGAAGACGAATCCCATCGCCGCCATGAGCGCGCATCCGGCGGCCGCGAGAAAGATGTCATAGCTGGAATCGAGGATCTCTCCTGTGCTCACATGAATGTGCGCCAGCATGAGAAACGCCACGCCGCATCCCCAGACGGTGGCATTGGCGACGATGGACTCCATTACCTTGCGGCGGTCCGGCACCCAGCGGCGTTTAGCGGCATAGTTCCGCAGAACGTGAAAGAGATAGGAAACCTTGTCGTAGTAAAAGAGAACCGCGACGCCGGTAAGGAACAGCGAAAACCAAGTCCACTTGGGTCGCGTGAGTTGAACGTAAACGCCATTCTCCCAAGCCCACTCGCGAAAAAGATTTCCCAACCCGGCGGTAACCGCAGTGAGACCTGTGAGCACCAGGATGTAACGGAACCAATCGATGCCTACTGTCGTGGGTGTGAGGTCATACCACGCCTCAACGGCTTGTTCGGCATTCCCCACCACAGTCTCCGAATGCGCCGCATAAAATGCTGCGTTGATGCTGCCGATCGAAGTTGCCGCGATGATGTGCGTGGGCAGTTGCGCATCCTGAAAAGCCAGTAATACACCGGCTTCATAAGCGCCGCGCGCACCGCAGCCACTGAGAACCACACCGATGCGCTGGTCGTGACGCGTCCATTCGCCTACCATCTGAGTAGACAGCGACGAGCGGAATTTGTGGCGCTCTTCTTCCAGCTTGCGCCGCTCGGCCTTCAGGTCTGGGTTCGCCTTGTTTTGCGCCACGTTAGTCAGAGGTTTCGTACCGCGAAGCATATCGCAAAACGGGCGGGCAAGTGCCTAGTTTCTAATGGCTGGAGGTTCTACGACTTCAGCGCCTTTGAGATGCGTTCCCAAGTCACGTCCAAGGTTTCAGGCAGCATGCGCGTCTCGCCGATCACCGACATGAAGTTGGCGTCGGCCACCCATCGCGGCAGTACGTGCATGTGCAGATGTTGGTCAATGCCTGCGCCAGCCGCTTTGCCGATGTTCATGCCTATGTTCACGCCATCCGGATGATAAAGCTCGCGGAGAACTCGCTCCATGCGCTGGGAGAGATGCATGATCTCCGCAGCCGTTTCGGCGGACAACTTGTTCAGTTCAGACGCGTGTTGATGCGGCACGATCATCACGTGCCCGTTCGTGTACGGATATGCATTCAATATGATGAAGCAATTCTTGCCGCGATAGACGATGAGCGCGGCCTCGTCGCCAGTGGCCTTCAGGCGATCGCAAAAAAGGCATTCTTTGGGGGCATTGGGATGATGAGCGCCGGTGATGTAGGCGTAGCGCCAGGGAGTGAAGAGGTAATCCATCGGTGGCATTCTACTACCGCGAAGACTTTGCTCTCTGAACGGTGTGCTTCCGTTTACGTTCTTGCCGCGCCGTGCGACGATCTCGGCGTTCTCGTTTTGCTTGTTGGTCAACTTCAACGACGACCCGCGCTGTCATCAGACGCTTTATCGCGACCGCGGCAGATCCCGTGAGAAACAATGCCCATAAGAGTGTGAAATGCCATAACAGTGCATTGGACGCCACAATGGCATTCACGATTCCCGCAGTGGAGATCAATGATGGAAATGTCCGCAACGCGTCTATATCTGTCAGCCGATAAAAACATATCGCGGCCATCGCCGCGCAACAAAAAATCGACAGCTTGATCCCTGTATGAGGCAAGTTGCGGCGTTTTCGCAAATAAGGAACCCAAGCGAACATCCACAGCCAGAGTATCGTCGCCGCTCCAAAGAAAGCGACTGGACCACCAACTTCGTCATTTAACAGAGGCACAGCCCGTATCGCTTTCTGAATCAGCGACGCCGGCACATTTGCGCCTTCGGCGAGTTGATAGAGAATTGGCGCGGGCGCGCCCGCCGGGCCATTGAATGCGGTCCCCGTCTCACTGAGTCCTACCATCCACATCACCGTGAATGCGCATGCAATGGCAGCGGCGATCTGAAGGCGACGGCCGTCAGATTTCATTTCGCGCTCACTTCTGTTTGATCGTCAGCTGGCCGTTCTGAACATACAGGTCAGCGATGAACGCCGGCAACTTTAGCTTCTCGTGCGTCTCAGGCTCTGCCAGTTTTTCTTGGAGTCGGTCATTGACCAAGCTGACCGGCACTGAGAACTCGCCGATCTTGAAGGCCGTGGGCTTAAACTCCAGGTAGCCGTTTTGCGCGTTCAGCTTGCCGCGGACAGTCAGGTAGATGTTGCGTCCGTAGCGTTCCACCATGGTCTGGGCGACGACTTCGTCGCCTTCAAAGGCGACCTGCGTTTTTTCTTGCGCTTGCCGGATCTCTTCGTCAGTCAATGGCGGACCCGCATCAGCGGTAGTATCGCTGGTATCAGAAGGTGCCATCGACGGCGGCGCTGCGGCTTGCTGTGCTGCGCGTATGCTCGAGTCCGTGATGAACGAATTCACTTCTTCTGAAGTGAACGTGGCCTCGCCGCCTCCACCTTGTTCCTGCGCAGACTGCAGGCTTTGCAGCTTAGTGTTGAACTCGGTGGACTTTTCTGCCACGGTGGCCGCGGTCAAAGGCGCAGCGGCTGGCGCGGGGCGCTTCAGCATCATGAACACGACGATCAAGAGTGCGACGACGACGATCCATCGCACGGTCTTGTAAATAGTGGATCCTGTAGAAGCCATCGCGCGCGATTCTAGCCCGTTTCGCCTCAAGGCCAAAGTACTGATTTCATTTCGCGCAAAAAAACGGGCGGACATGGCTGTCCACCCGCACCTTACGAACCACCAACAATGCGAATTAGATTACATGCGCGGTGCGGTTCTCGTCAGCATTTTTATAAATTCACGTCCCCGCTGGA
>JAICLA010000164.1 GCA_025927695.1 Terriglobales bacterium
GTCCGGAGAAAAGTTTTATGCGCTGCAGGAAGTGGAGGGGCTGGGATTCTGTTGTGGCGCCGGGGACTGCGGGAGTCGAATCCGGCGTTGAGCCGCTGGGCGGAGTTTGTTCGGCGGCTGCGGGCGTCGGGACCGGGACGCTGAAGTTGCCGGTGTTGCGTGACGGCGCTGTCGGCGGTGCAGTCGGTGGAAGATTGGTGGCGACCGTCTCACGTGAGGGTGCGGGTGTCGCCGCGGTGCCGGGTGCGTTGGTGACTGCGGTCTTATTAAAGATGCCGGATTTGCTGAAGATTCCCGAGGCCATGGATCTACTCCTTAATGCGGTCCGAAGAAAGAAAAGAAGGATACACCCGCGGTCGGCGGGCGTCCTGCCCAAAAAATTAATCTGGGGGTGAGGGGAAAGTATATCAGCGGCGGTGGTCGGGGTTAGTCGCTAGTGGTTAGAAAAAGCATAGAAGAGAGAGAAAAGTAAGCGCGATTAAGGTGCAAATCTTAGTAGCTGGAATGAACGCCGTTCGGTGAAGTCGAGGCTTGTGTGAGGTTGTGTTAACTAATGTAAAACCGGGCATTTGCGTGAAACATCCGCTAAAAACGGGGTTTCATCTAATAGTGAAACACCAAGGCAAGGGAAGATGAGCCAGAGGCAGTAAGAGAGATGCTGCTGATGGGTCGGAGGGACTTATGAATATCAAACGTTGGTTGATATCAAGTGCGCTAGGCGTTGGAATGATAGTTGGAACGGCGGGATTCGCCGCAGCCCAGGACCGCGACCATGATCGCGATCACGACCGGGACAGGAACTGGCAGCAGCAACGCGCGAATGAGGTAGCGCGGGAGCGCGCACGCGCGGCGGAGATCCAGCATGAGCGCAATGAAGTGCGTCATGATCAGAACTGGCAGTATCGTCAGAATGAAGCGGCGCGTATCGAGGCAGACCGCATTGCCCGTGAGCGCGAGCGTCAACGCATTGAGTGGGAACGCGCGCACAATGGCGCTTACAACAATGGGTACTACAACAACGGTTATTACGGCGCGTATCCGAATGGGACTTACTATCCGAATAATCGCGTGTACACCAACAATGGCTACTACGGAAACTATGGCAACATGGCGGGTAATCCGGGATTCAGCGTTGGATTCAACAACGGATTGTCTGATGGCCGCAATGCTCGCATGAGAGGACGCGCGCAATATGGATCTGCGTATAACCACTCAGATAACGGATACAACAACAGCTTCGGCGATAAGAATATGTATCGGCAGCAGTACCAAGCTGGATACAGAGAAGGCTTCCAGCAGGGTTTCAACGGAAGATAAGTTCGGCCAGAAAGTAAGACGTTAAGAAATGCCCGCCACTATCGGGTGATTCCGGTGGCGGGCTTTTTGTTTTATTGGCCGGGAAGCATGGCGATGAGGTCGGGGATGTTGGCGTTGTCGCCGAACGTCTTGCTGATGCTTACGTAGATGTCATCGTCACCGGGGCCGAAGATGAAGCTGCCGCCTAATTGAAACGGATCTTTGCCGATGCCGGTCTGGCTGAAGCCCGCCATTGTGGCGCGCTTGCGCGCGGCAAAATTATCTGGCCGCAGCATATGAAGGATGTTGGCCCTGCCGAGCGTCGCGGCCTTATGAACGGCGCTGTCTTCGTCAACGAGAAGCGGGAAGGTGAGTTGGAACTCCTCTTGAAAACGGCGAGCGAAGTCCATACCGCCTAAGCCGATGGCGGCAACGTTAGCTCCTGCTGCGGTGATCTCTGGCTGGTGTTTGCGCAACTGCGCAGTATGCTCGCGGCAGAATATTCAACCCCAGTGACGAAGAAAAAGAACGATCGCGGGACGGTCACGCCACAGAGTGCCGAGCGTGAGCTGACCGCCTTGCGTGTCGGGCAAGGTGATGGGGGCTATGCGGGAGCTGATGGTTGATTCGGGCATTAGTGGTGCGCAGAATTGTAACTTCGGGCGCTGGATTTGTAATTGCCAAAATTAAAAGGCAAAACCCACCACAACGACTCAAAGGCACAAAGGAATCAGGTCAAAGACAATACATAGATTCTTCGATTCGTGCTCGGATGCGCCCGCGCTTGCCAGAGTCACAATGCGTCAAGATGGTGCACCGTTACTGTGGATCACTGACTTCGCCGCGCGTGTGGGCGCGGTAGGCATCGCGTTCTGCGCGGAGTTGTTCGCGACGGATGCAGGTGGCTTCGCGAACCTCTTCACGTACTTCGTCGCGACTGGCACGGAGTTCATCCCGGTGATCGCGGGTGACTTCGCGCACGTTGTCACGGATCTCATTGCGGTTCTCGCGGAGCTCGTCGCGCGTCTGATGGAGTTGGTCGCGCAGTTCGGCGGATTGTTCGCGAACCTCGGAGCGGATCTCGTCCCGTTGCGCGCGCAAGTCTTCGCGCAGAGAGGCACGTTCGGCGCGGAACTGGTCACGGTCAGCGCGGTCGATAAAACAATGTGGATGGGCGGATAGGGCGACTAAGCCTACGAGTCCTACGAGGGCGACGCCGGCGATCTTAGGTTCCATTGCGGGGCTCCCTTGGGGCGGAAGTGTCCGTGATGGTGAATACGGAGGAGCTGGGGAAAAGTTCCCGGGAAGTGGGAACGATTTGTGGGATGAATGGCTGGGGGATTTGTGGTTGCCAAGACTGACAGGCAAACCCGCCACAAAGACTCAAAGACACAAAGGGCCCCCTTTTGGGCAGGCCGAAGCAAATACATAGACCCTTCGACTACGCGGCAAAAAACGCCGCTCCGCTCAGGGTGACAACGATGGGTGAATACGGTCGTCCGCGACATTGCGGTGGCAAACGCCGCCGGGCACCGCGGTACCCTTGAAGCCCTCTTACATCCAGAGATTGGTGGAGCGGTCAAACTTATAGTCGCAGGTCCATTGGTTCTCGATATGGAAGATGGCACTGCTTTTAGAAGGTTCTTCCGATTGGGACATCAGTGCTGCGACGCTTATGGCGATAGCTGCTGAAGTGATTAATAGGCCCTTCATTCTTGCTCTCCTGGGGGTCGTGTGCTGACTTTATAGACGCGGGTAACCGGGCGCAAGTTCCTTTAGTTTGCATTACCGAGGTAATCAGTTGTTAGTAGTTGGTAGTTAGTAGTTAGGAATTAGTGATTGCCATGATTTGTGATTGCCACGATTGAAAAAGCAAAACCCACCACAAAGGCTCAAAGACACAATGGACAGCGGGCAAAAGATCAAAACCAAACACAATACATAGACCCTTCGACTCCTCCGCGAAGTGCGCGGCTCCGCTCAGGGTGACAATGATTGGATTAGGCGACATGCCGGAATGTCGATAGAGATTCTTCGGCCAACGGCAGGCCTCAGAATGACAAGTCATGAACGGTGGGAGATAGGCGGCTATCGGATGATGACAACCGTCGTCTGATATATTTCGACACCTACTCATGGAACCGGTCACACATTTCCTTACTGGAGCGGCGATCAGCCGGGCGGGGCTGAATCGGAAGACGGCGCTGGCTACGTTGACGCTGGTTTTAGCGGCGGAAGCGCCGGATGTGGACATGGTGTTTTATCCGTTCAGCCGGATCGAGGGTTTTGGGCACCATCGCGGGATCACACACACGTTCTTAGGTGCGCCGTTCGTGGCGGCGGCGGTGCTGGGCATCGTTTACCTATGGCACAACTGGAAAAAGAAGCATGACGCGGAAAAAGAACGCGAGCGCGTAGCGGAAGAAGAGGCGCGGAAGGCGGCGAATCCTGAGCGATATAAGGCGGATGATCATGAGCGCATTGTTGTCCCGCCGCTGCCGGTGAAATGGAAGTTGCTTTACGGTTACGCGTTGCTGGGTGTGTTGAGCCACCTTTTGCTGGACTTCACGAACAGTTATGGGATACGGCCGTTCGCGCCATTCAATCCGCGGTGGTATGCGTGGGACATCGTCTCCGTCATCGAGTTCTCGATCCTGATACCGCTGGTGCTGGCCATGGTTGGTCCGTGGTTCTTTGCGCTGATGGGAAGCGAGTTGGGAGCCAAACGGCAGCGGTTTCGCGGGCGTCCGTCGGCGATCGCGGCGCTGATCTTCATTGCGCTGGTGTGGTGGGTGCGCGATTACAACCATCGGCGCGCGGTCACGTTGCTGAAAAATGACGTTTATGAAGGGCAGGAGCCGGCGAAAGTCTTTGCCGGGCCGTATGAGTTGAATCCGTTCCGTTGGTTGGGCGTGGTGGAGAGTTCGACCGCGTATCACAGCATCATTGTGGACACGCTGCATGATGAGGTTGATCCACAGAAAGACGCGGTAGTGCGTTACAAGCCGGAAGAGACTGCGATCACGCAGGCGGCGAAGGGGTCGAAGCTCGGCCGCTATTACTTGGATTGGGCGAAGTTTCCGCAGACGGAAGTGGAGATGGTCAGCGACGCAGAGGGTGGCGGCGCGATCGTGCATATCCATGACTTGCGGTTTGTTTATCCGGATAGCAAGAACAACTTTTTGGGAATCGGCATCACGCTGGATCGGCAGAACCATGTGGTGGGGCAGGTGTTTGGTGAGCGGATGGAACGATGCAATGACCCGAGTTGTGAATGATGGCGCCGGTGGCTAGTGGTTAGTGGCTAGTGACTAGTAGATTCAAAAGCAAACCCAGAACCTTCAAACGCGGATCAAGGCGGATAAAAGAAAGATTAAAGACGGATTTCCATTCAAGGAAGGCCATCCGACTAGCCACTAGTCACTAACCACTAGCCACTGGTCTTACCCTTGACCTAAAAGCCAATCGCGGCAACAATGGAACGGTCATCTTTCGAGGTGTTCATGCTGGCTTTTCTGTTCTTAGCGGTTGCGTTGGCGGTGCGTTTTTTGCCGCATACTTTCCATTTCACCCCGGTAGGGGCGGCGCTGTTGTTCTTTGGCGCCAAGCAGGACCGCAAGTGGATGTGGTTGCCTGTGCTGGCGTTTGCCGCGTCTGATGTCGCGCTGGATGTGTTCGTGTACCACTATCCGGTGGGCTGGGAGACGATTGCTAGCGCAAGTTGGTACGTGATGGCTATGCTGATCGGCGGGCTGTTGAAGAAAGATGGCGGCAAGTTCAAGCTGGGCCATATTGCCGGCGCGTCATTGGCGGGTTCGGTGTCATTCTTCATCATCAGTAATTTCGCCACTTGGGCGGCTTACAACATGTATCCACATAATCTTGCCGGGTTGGGCGCTTGCTATGTGGCGGCGATTCCCTTCTTCACGCCGACTTTGTCGAGCGACATGTTGTATACGATCGCGTTCTTCGGAGTGCCGCATTTGATCGAAGCGGTGAAGAAGCATGGTGAGATGGGGTCGGATGATATTGCGGCGGCTTAGAACTAGTTGTCAGTAGTCAGTTGGCAGTTGTCAGGAGAATCAAAAAGCAAGGGCGCTCTGATGAGCGTCCTTTTTTGTTTGGTGGCGAACCGCGGCGGAGCCATTTCAAAATTTTTTCCGTGGTAATGCGATCGGTCCGTTCACCCACCCTTGCCAAAAGAGGGCAAGGATGGGGCACCCATCTGTCGTGTGTCGCAGGTCAGATTTCGAGCAGATCAGCGCGGTTGCGGCGTTGGCGCACCCAGTAGATCAGGTAAAGCGCGAGCAACAGTGCGAGTCCGGCCAGGACTAACGGGATGTGTTGCGCTGCGGATTTCAGCAGCGCTATGGCGCGGTCTTGTCCGAACCGGATGGCGATGTAGCTGATGAGGCCGAAGCGGAGGGTGCGTCCGAGGACGATGGCGAGGAGAAATTGCGCGGTCTTCATCTCGAAGACGCCGCAGCAAAAGCACAGCAGCTTGAATGGCGTGGGCGGCGGCAGCATGGACGGAACGAAGATGAAAAGAAATTCCTGTTTTTCGAAGCGGTCCCTGAGTTCTTCCAGCCGCTTGTGGCTGATGCGTTTGAGCAGGAAGGGCTCGCCGCCCCGGCGTCCGATCCAGTAAGGCAACAGGCTTCCGATGGCCGAGGTAATGGCGGCTGAGATGCAGTAGAAGGCGACGATCAGGAGATGGTCTTTATCTTTCCATGCGTACCCGATCATCACCGGGTCCATGGGGA
>JAICLA010000131.1 GCA_025927695.1 Terriglobales bacterium
ACGAACACCCGCCGCGGATGGCGTACCAACTCTCGCGGGGACTACTGGTTCTTCGACCGTACCACCGGCAAGCTCAAGAAGCTGGGTGGAGACGCGCCCGAGGCCAGCCTGATGTATGCCAAATTCAATCCCGCGGCGACGAAGGTTGCGTACGTCAAAAAGAATGACATCTATGTGGAAGACCTGGCGAACGGAAAGATCGAACGCATCACCCATGATGGTTCTGATCTTGTCAGCAATGGCAGCTCAGATTGGGTGAACGAGGAAGAACTCGACCTGCACGATTGTTTTCGTTGGAGTCCGGACGGGAAGCGGATCGCGTTCTGGCACTTTGACCTCCACAACGTGGGAGACTTCGCGCTCATGTACTACCTGGGCAAAGAACGCGAGATTGTTACAGACATTCCCTACCCGCAGACCGGACCCTACCCGGTGGAGATGCAGGTGCCGTATCCGCTGGCCGGAACCACAAATTCAGCTGTGCGCGCCGGCGTTGTGAATGCCGATGGAAAGGGGAGCGTGAAGTGGATGGAGGTCCCCGGCGACGCGCGCCAGAACTACATCGCGCGCTTGCAATGGGCAGACGCTAACACGCTTCTCATTCAGCAACTCAATCGGCTACAGAATACTGACAATTATCTGCTGGCTGATGCAAGTTCCGGCGCTGTCAAACAAATGTGGCGCGATCACGATGATGCCTTCATCAGCGTTGGCTTTGGCGGACTGCCGGAAGCGCAGCCCATTCATGAGGGCCGCCAGTTCCTCGCGGTCAGCGAAAAAGATGGCTGGATGCATGTTTGGGCCATCGACCGCAGTGGCCATGAAACGCTGGTCACGCGCGGGAACATGGACACGACTGGGATAGAGGGCGTGGATGAAAAGGGCGGCTGGCTCTATTTCATCGCGTCTCCTGATAATGCCACGCAGCGCTACCTCTATCGGTCGCCGCTGGACGGCTCGTCGGATCCGGTACGCGTCACTCCTGAAAATTTCACCGGCTCCAATAATTACAACATTTCGCCGGATGGGAAGTATGCCTTTCACATCTTCTCCAGCATCAATGATCCCGGGATGCGCGAGCTGGTTTCTCTGCCGGACCACAAGCTCGTGCGAGCGAGCAGTGACACCACCGAATACAAGAAGAAGATCGCGCAGTTCCTCGCGAATTCGGCTGAGTACTTCAAAGTTGATGCCGGTGATGGTGTAACGGTGGACGGCTGGATGATCAAGCCGGCTGACTTTGATCCTCAAAAGAAATATCCGGTGCTGGTGAACATCTACGGTGAACCGGCATCGCAGACCGTGACTGATCGCTGGGGCGGCAACGGCGCGCTCTTTCACCGTTACCTCGCTTCGCTCGGATACATCGTCGTGAGTTTCGATAATTCCGGCACGCCGGCGCCACGCGGCCGCGCATGGCGCAAGGCCGTCTATGGCAATGTCGGAGTTCTCTCGTCCAAGCAGCAAGCCCAGGCTCTTCGTTCACTGGGCAAGATGGACAGCTTCGTCGATCTGGACCGCGTCGCCGTTTGGGGATGGAGCGGCGGCGGCACCAACACGCTCAACTTAATGTTCCGCTCGCCTGACCTTTACAAAGTGGGCATGGCGGTTGCGCCGGTGCCTGACCAGCGCCTATATGACTCCATCTACCAGGAGCGGTATATGGGGCTGCCGCAGGACAATGTCGAGGGATACAAAAGCGGCTCCGCGATCAATTTCGCGTCAGGATTGAAAGGCCACCTGCTGATCGTGCATGGATCGGGAGATGACAATGTTCACTACCAGGGAACGGAGTTGCTGGTGAACAAACTCATTGAACTGGGCAAGCCGTTTGACTTTATGACGTATCCAGACCGCACCCACGGGATCTTTGAAGGCCCAGGAACTACCGTCCACCTTTATCATTTGCTCGCGCGATATTTGACCGAGCATTTGCCGGCGGGACCGCGGTGAAAGGTGTAGCGCAGTTGATATGACGGTCCCTTTCCTATCCAAATCTTGGGATTTTGACAACAGATAGCCGGAAGCTCAAGCGACATAGCGAGCGCCGAAGGCGCGCCATAACGTTAGCCCGCCGCGGAAGCGGCGGGTAAGTGATACCACGATCGAGTCTCGTAGGGACGGCAGCCTTCTCGTCGCTCATGCAAATACATACCGGGGATCGAAATCCACGTTGTGTTTCTTCAACATTGCAATATATTCCGCCTTGAAATCCCGCTTTTTGTGATGCTCGGCTTGATTCACGATGTACGCGATCGTGGCGTCGCGGCCCGATTCGCTCACGCCGAACGCGCCGTACGCGTCCTGCCATGAAAAACGACGATTCGTTACTCGCATCCAACGCGACGAATTGGATTTGATGATGCGCGCAGAATCTGCCAACGTCATCGTTTTGGGTAAATCAAACAATATGTGAACATGGTCCGCCATTCCACCGACCGCGATCACATAGATCTTATGGTTCTTGCCGATGCCGACAATGTATTTCCAGAGCTCAGGAAGTTTTTCATTGGGGATGAGCGGCTGGCGATCTTTGGTGGAAAAAACGAGGTGGATGAGGTTGTGCGTGTATGTGTGTGCCATGGGGGGAGTGCTGCCGTCCCTTCGGGACTCGATTTTTTTGGCATTCTACCCGCCGCTACCGCGGCGGGCTAACAATATTTCGCCCCTTTGGGGCACTTTGCCGAATGCACGGCCGCAAATCAAATAGCCCGCAATCCCAGATGTGCGAGAGTGCGGGCGCATTCGCTAGCCCAATATCTCCTTCAGTCTGCCCGTCTTCACGTCATACACGAAGCCGCGCAGGCTGATCTCTTTGTCTACCCAAGGATGAGACCGCAGCTTTTGCAGTTGGTCGCGCACGTTCTTCTCTACGTCCTTAAAGGCGTGGAAGTGGGTGGGTGAGACGCTGGCCGTGCCGCTGGTGCGCTCCAGCTTTGCGCGGAATTCTTCGTCAGTGAAAGTGAGCATGCCGCAATCAGTGTGGTTGATCACGACAAATTCTTCCGTCCCGAGCTGGTAATGCGAGATCAGCAGTGAGCGGATGACGTCGTCCGTTACGATGCCGCCGGCGTTGCGCAGGATATGCGCGTCACCTACGTCGAGGCCCATAGTGCGGATGCTGAGCCGCGTGTCCATGCAGGTGATGATGACCACTTTCTTTCGCGGACGCGGCGAGAGATGCTTCAGTTCGTGGTTGCGCGCGTAAGCTTCGTTGGCAATGAGGATCTCGTCGGTTACGGACATGAGGAAATGATAGCAGCGTTACTTCTTGTGTTGGTTTTCAAACAGCTCGCGCACCCGCTCGAGCGTGTCAATCTCCGCGACCGGTTTATCCGGGCGCAAGCGCATGATGCGAGGGAAGCGAAGCGCGTAGCCGCTTTCGTGACGGTCTGACTCCATCACATTATTGAACGCGACCTCGAGCACGATCTCAGGATCGACGCTGCGGAAGAATCCGCGATCTTCACGCGTATGCGCTTTGAACCATTCGGTCATATCGGCGATCTCGCGGTCGGTGAGTCCGGAGTAAGCTTTGCCCACGTTGAGCAAAGTGAATTCACTCTTTGGCGCGTCGGGATCGGCGGAGGGCCCGCGCACTGCGAAGGTGTAATCACTGAGGACGCCGGCGCGCTTGCCGTGTCCAAACTCCACGCCAGTCACAACCACATCGAGCGTTGCGAGCTCGCGTTTTACTTTGAGCCACGCTTTGCCGCGGCGTCCGGGGGTGTAGAGCGAATCGAGGTCTTTGAGCATCAGCCCTTCGTTGCCGCGCGATTGCGCAGCGTCGAAGAGTTGGTCAAGTTCTTCGGCGGATGACGCACGGTAGGTCGGTGCCCGTACTAGTGGCGGGAGAGGGACAGAATCGGCATCGGGTGCTGTTGGGCCGGCAAAAAGGTCTTGTTGAGAAGACGACTTCTTTGTCCGCGATTTGCCGGAAGCCGGGATGACTACAAATTCCATGCCGTCCCGGCCCACCTGCGAACTAGGCGCAGGCGGGGCACCCACGCGTTTCTCGAAAAGCGATTCCAGGATCTTTCGTCGTTCACGCAACGGTTTCTCGATGATCAGATCTCCGTTCGCATAAAGAACGTCGAAGGCCATATACGCGACGGGATATTGCCGGATAAGTTCCGCAGACGGCGACTTGCGTCCGAGCCGTTGTTGAATGTGGGTGAAGGGAAGCGCGCGGCCGTTGATTCCAGGGCTCCGCGCGGAGCGCTTCGCCCTCGCGCTTTGCTCGCGCAATTCGGCGCTCGCTCCGCGCTCACCCGCGTTGCTCTCCCAGGCGAGGATCTCGCCATCGAGGATCACATCTTCTGACAATCGCTTGAGCGCTTCTGCCAGTTCCGGAAACGATTCAGTGATGTTGTCCATGGTGCGGGAAAAGATAGCGACGCGTGTTTCTTTAGTCCCGACATCCGCTCCGCAGTGAACCTGCGCGCGGATGCCGTCATATTTATCTTCGATCTGCAATCGCGCAGGGTCAGGGAAATAAGACAGCGCATCAGCCGCATTTTCAGTAGGCGAGGCCAGCATTGCGCCAATGGGGTGAAATAGCCGCATGCGCGCCTGATTGAGTTGATGAGCGGCGGCGTAGCGCAATGCTGCGCCGATGTTGCCCAGCAGCATATTTGCCCGACGGACGAGATCATGAGGCTCGTCAAACGCTTTGCCGATGGCCTCTTCCACCAGGCTCTCGCGCAGCCCAATGCGCAGGTCGCCACCCATGAACTTGATCAAGTACTTCGCCTCGAGCGGCGAAGCCCGCAATAAAAGATCGCGAATGATCGGAGTTTTCGCCGCGCCAGAGGCAGCGGCGATCTTGCGAAATGCGGATTCAAGCTCGTGCAGGGTGATCTCGGGCTGCGATGGTGTATCGATCCTTTTCTCGGAATATAGATCGAACGCTGCGGATCCAAGATCACCATGACGACGATAAGCAAGCGTCAATTGATGTCCAGTAGCTCCGGTCACTTCTTGCAACAATCGCGAGAGCAGCGCACCCCCAACGGACAGCACCGTCTCTTCGTACGCGGGAAAGGCGCGGCCAGATAAGAACACTGCTGCGTGCGCCGCCTCATCCACCGGACGCGACTTGATGAACTCCGCCACTAGCCGAGTCTTCTCCAGCTTTTTGGTGGTGCGGGAGATAGATTCGCAAAGCTCGGCGAAGTCGCGCATGCAGTTTTGATGTTTACCGCAAAGGGCGTGACGGATGCAAAGTGAACAATGTTGGCGACTATTGCCAACGGAGCGAGTGCTGGCGGCTACTTCTTGTCGCCTTCGCCAGAGTCCTGTTTCGATGAAGCGATCTTGTTGACCATTTCCATCAGCGACTTCAGATCCGTATTCGTGGTAGTCCTGCGGCCTTCGACCGCCGGTTGCAGCACTCTTAACATCTCCGTTACGCGGCGCATGCGGATGGATTGGAGGGTGTCATAAACAGAGTGGCGTCCTTCGGACGCAGCCGCCTCTATATAAGAGAACAGCAGAAGGCGCATCTGGTCGACTGAGTTTTTGAAGCGGTCGATGAGCTCCGCGTTCACCAGTTCGTCCATCAGAACGTTGCGCATCTCGGGATGAGCGCCGGGTTCAGCGGCCCTGGTCAGCTGGTCCTGGATTGCCTGCAAGTCCTCTGTTACTCGACGGATACGGGTGGTGAGCTCTGACATGGGGGATACTATCGTTCGTAGGAATTCAGTGAAGATAAGGTAGCACACTGAGTACGGATTAGGTTAGAACGCAAGCAATCCTGCTGATGGGATTACGGGTGTTTAATGCGATAATGGATGAAGCGAAAACATAAGGAAAACATCAAATACCATCATGAAGTTCCTTCGTCATCACCTGAAATTCCTGGCAGCTTTGCAACTGCTTCCCGCTCTTGAGAGTGGAGAAGAGACTACGCTCGTGGGCGGCCAGGCCGTGATGGAAGGCGTGATGATGCGGTCGCCGCATGCGTGGGGCATCGCCATTCGCAAGCCGGACGGCGGCATGATCGTGCATAGCGAACCGCTCGAGCGCTTGTCAGACAAACATAAATGGACAGGATGGCCGATCATCCGCGGCGTGGCTACGCTGGGTCAGGCCATGACGCTGGGATATCGCGCGCTGCAGTTTTCCGCGAACCAGTTTCTGGAAGAAGAACAAAAAGATGTTCCCAAAGAAGAGCAGGTAAAGATCAGCGGTTGGGTAGCGGCACTGAATATTATTCTGTCCGTCGGATTCTTCATCCTTGCGTATAAGTGGTTTCCGCTGGTCGTCACTACGAAGCTCTCGCATCAATTTCATTCGCTAGACAATCGCTTCGGATTCAACTTGGTGGATGGCCTCATTCGTCTCGGCCTGTTCCTCTTGTTCATCTGGGGTATGTCGCGCATGAAAGATATCCGCCGCATCTTTGAATATCACGGCGGCGAACACAAAACCGTTTTTGCATTTGAGACGCGCGAACCAGTGACCATAGCCAGCGCGCAGAGTTTCCCTACGTGGCATCCGCGTTGCGGCACCAGCTTCCTGATGACGGTGATGCTCATCTGCATCCCGGTTTACATGCTGTTTCCGCCCATGGGATTCTGGACGAAGCTGCTGGTGCGCGTAGTGATGCTGCCGGTGATCGCCGGGGTCTCATATGAGATCATCCGCTACGCTGCGCGGAAACAGAGTTCTTTGTTTGCGGTGATGACCGCGCCGGGCCTTTGGCTGCAGCGCATTACCACGCAGCCGCCCAGTGATGATCAGGTCGAATGTGCTATCCGCGCGCTGGACGAAGCTTTCGTCATTGAAAAAGCCCGCGGCGGCGAACTCACGCTTGCCTAGCGGCGCCCGCCGCCTACTTTCGCTCCAATCTAATCGAAGTTTCATATGGCGCACAGGCGATGCGACTACGCATGTGCGAACAGCTTGCAGAATAATAGGGGTCCTTCGTCGCAAAGAACGCTCCTCAGGATGACAAGAGCGAGCAGCGAGGTAATCCGAGATGTTTGAACGCTTAGAACAGACAGAAAAAAAATACGAAGAGCTGACGCAGCAGCTGTCGTCGCCAGAGATCGTCAGCGACACTCAGCGCTACCAAAAGACCGCGAAGGCACACGCAGAGCTGCGCGAGATCGTGGACAAGTATCGCGAATACAAAGACCTGACCAAAGGCATTGCGGAAAGCGAAGTCATGGTGAAGTCTGAGACTGACGCGGAGATGCGCGCTTACGCGGACGAAGAGTTAGGACAGTTGCGCGAGCGGCTCCGCGGAGTCGAAGGCGAACTCAAGATCCTGCTGGTGCCCAAAGATC
>JAICLA010000264.1 GCA_025927695.1 Terriglobales bacterium
GCCGCAACACGAACTGCAGGATGCCGCCATGCTGGTAATAGAGAGCTTCCTGCGGCGTATCGATGCGTGCCAGCGCCTTGAACTCGGTCGTCTTGCTGCCTCCGCCCGAAGCTCTCACCGTGATCACGCGGTCTGCGCCCAGCTTTTTGCCAAGCAGCGCCGCGATGCCGACGAAATCAAACTTCTCATCGCCAGTGAGTCCAAGCGAGTCGGCATTCTCGCCGTTCATGAATTGCAGCGGCAGGATTCCCATGCCGACCAGGTTCGAGCGATGAATACGCTCAAAGCTCTGCGCGATGACCGCCCGCACTCCCAGCAGGCACGGCCCTTTCGCCGCCCAATCGCGCGACGACCCTGAACCATACTCTTTGCCTGCAAGAATGATCAGCGGAGTCTTGTCCGCGGCGTACTTCACTGACGCGTCAAAGATCGACATCCTCTCGCCACTAGGCACGTACTTCGTCACGCCGCCTTCCGAGCCCGGCACCATCTTATTGCGCAAGCGAACATTCGCAAATGTTCCGCGCACCATCACCTCATGGTTGCCACGCCGCGAACCGTAAGAATTGAACTCCGCCGGTTGCACGCCCAGCTTCATCAAGTATTCACCCGCCGGTCCGTTCCTCTTGATGGAGCCCGCCGGAGAGATGTGGTCAGTGGTGACGCTGTCGCCAAGAATGGCGAGGCAACGCGCTCCACTGATCTCCTGCACCGCCTGCGGGAACGGCGGCATGTTGTCAAAGTATGGCGCCTTCTTGATATACGTGGATTTCTCGTCCCACGTATAGGTGTCACCTTGCGGCGTAGGCAGGTGCTTCCAGCGGTCGTCGCCCGCGAACACAGATTTGTAATTGTTCACGAACATGCTGGAATCCACGCCGTCGGCGATGGCGGCGTTCACTTCTTTCTGCGTCGGCCAAATATCTTTGAGATAGACGGGCTTGCCATCCGAGCCGGTGCCAATGGGATCATTCTGCAGATCGAGGTCCATGGTTCCCGCAATGGCATAGGCCACCACCAACGGTGGCGACATCAAATAATTCGCGCGTACCTCAGAGTTGATGCGCCCTTCAAAGTTTCGATTGCCGCTCAACACCGACGCAACTACGAGGCACTTCTCATCGATCTCTTGGGAGATATCAGCCGGCAGCGGCCCGGAGTTACCGATGCACGTCGTGCATCCGTAACCGACAGTGTAGAAATTCATCTTCTCCAGATATTTATCGAGTCCGGATTTCTTGTAGTACTCCGTGACCACGCGCGAACCAGGTGCGAGCGACGTTTTCACCCACGGCTTAGCTTTCAATCCTTTTTCTGATGCCTTCTTCGCGAGCAATCCCGCCGCCATCATCACAGAGGGATTCGAAGTATTCGTGCAGCTAGTGATCGCCGCGATGACCACGTCGCCATGCTTCAGACTGCGCGCATCGACATGCTTGTGCGCAGCCGGAGAATTCGGATCTTCCTGGCCGGCGGCTGCGCCGCCTTCTGCGTCCATGCGAGCGAGCTGTCGCGCGTCCGGCGATGCGCCGCTCTTGCCCGCTTTGCTCGGCACGATCAACGAAGGCAACGCATCAGCAAATGATTTCTTCACCTGCCCCAGCGCTACGCGGTCTTGCGGACGCTTCGGCCCCGCCACGCTTGGCTCAATCTTGCTCAAGTCGAGTTCGACGACCTGCGAGTACGTGGCTTCCGGCGTCTTCGCATTGTGGAACAGCCCCTGCTCTTTGCAGTACGCCTCGACGAGCGCGATCTGTTCGGCGCTGCGCCCCGTCATCTGCAAATACTTGAGCGTCTCTTGGTCCACCGGAAAGATGCCGCAGGTCGCGCCATACTCGGGCGCCATATTGGCGATAGTGGCGCGGTCAGCCAGAGCAAGTTGTGAGAGTCCTGGGCCGAAATATTCGACAAACTTTCCGACGACTCCGACTTTGCGCAGAGCTTCTGTGACGGTAAGCACGAGATCGGTTGCAGTAGAACCTTCGCGCAATTCGCCGATCAAACGGAAGCCCACCACCTGCGGGATGAGCATCGACACCGGCTGCCCCAACATCGCGGCCTCCGCTTCGATCCCGCCCACTCCCCATCCCAGCACGCCGAGCCCGTTGATCATCGTGGTGTGCGAGTCGGTGCCAACCAGCGTGTCCGGATAAGCCTGCTGCTTGCCGCCACCGTTGTGCGCATTCGTATTCGTGGTGAAGACCACGCGCGCCAGATATTCGAGATTGATCTGGTGGCAGATGCCCATCTCCGGCGGCACTACCGCGAAATCCTGGAATGCACCTTGTCCCCAGCGAAGGAAGGCATAACGCTCACGATTGCGTTCGAATTCCAGAATGCCGTTCGCGGAATACGCTTTGGCGCTGCCGAACTCATCCACCTGAATACTGTGGTCGATCACCAGTTCCGCCGGTTGCAGCGGATTAATCATCGAGGGGTCGCCGCCGAAACGCTTCACCGCATCTCGCATCGCCGCCAGATCAACAACGGCGGGCACGCCGGTGAAGTCCTGCATGAGCACGCGCGCTGGAGCGAAACTGATCTCGCGTGATGGATCATCAGCCGCCTTCCACTGCGCGAGAAACTGGATATCTTCCGCCGTGACAGACTTGCCGTTCTCATTGCGCAGCAGGTTCTCCAGCAAGATGCGCAGCGAATACGGCAAGTCTTTCGTGCTGACACCCTGCTTATCGAGCGAATCAAGGCGAAAAATCTCATATTCGCGGGAACCGGATTTCAACGTGGCGCGGCTGCCAAAGGTATTCATGTAGGTCTGCTCCCCATGTCACTACAGTTCAGTGAAGGTAACCTTTGATTTTACCGCAGAGAATGCGGTGGCGGCAGGACACCGCCACGCAAAGAATGTTCTGAGTTACAGCGGAATATTCCCGTGCTTCTTCGGCGGATTCTTATCGCGCTTACCTTGCAGCATCTCCAGCGCGTCAATAAGTTTTTTGCGTGTCTCGCGGGGCAGGATCACGGCATCGACATATCCGTGTTCAGCAGCGACATACGGATTGGCGAATCGCTCGCGGAACTCATTCACCTTCTCCGCACGAGCGGTTGCGACTTCTGCCTCCGGCGTCTTCTCGAGTTCGCGCTTGTAAACGATGTTGACCGCGCCTTCAGGACCCATCACGGCGATCTCTGCCGTGGGCCAAGCGAAGTTCATGTCCGTTCGAATGTGCTTGCTCGACATCACGCAGTACGCGCCACCGTAAGCCTTGCGCGTGATGACCGTGAGTTTCGGTACTGTGGCTTCCGCGAACGCATACAACAACTTCGCGCCGTGCCGGATGATGCCGCCGAACTCCTGTACGGTCCCAGGCAAGAAGCCCGGTACATCTTCAAACGTGATGAGCGGAATATTGAACGCATCGCAGAACCGTACGAAGCGCGCGCCTTTGACTGAAGCGTTAATGTCCAGCACCCCGGCAAGGAAGGCCGGCTGATTGGCTACGATGCCGACACTGCGCCCGTTCATGCGCGCGAATCCAACGACTATGTTCTTTGCATAATGCTCGTGCACTTCAAAGAAGTAGCCATCGTCCACCACGCGCGTGATCACATCTTTAATGTCATACGGCTGGTTCGATTCCGCGGGGACAATGGCATCGAGTTGCTAGTCTGCGCGGTCACTGGGATCGGAATTTGCCCTCCGCGGCTCATCATCAACATTGTTTGAAGGGATGAATCCCACCAACTCGCGGATCATCGACTAACACTCC
>JAICLA010000012.1 GCA_025927695.1 Terriglobales bacterium
AACAGGCCAAGGTCATCCGCGACTTGATCAAGTTCTACCAGACCGGGGAATTCAGTGACTGGCTGGCTTTTGGTTCAGACTGGGTACAGAACAACGCGAATGTGGACTTTGTGAATGGATTCATAGAGGTCTACCGCGATGCGCGCGGCGCAAAGGGAAGCTCACAGAGTTTCGTATCCATCACCGACAAAAAAGTTACCGATGCCATGGAGAAACTCGCAGCCAACGCCGAGTACTTCGAGCAGAAAGCGCCATGGGACGACAAGTACAAGAAGACGCAGTTCAAGCCGCCCGTGGTGAAGGCCGTTGAGACTTTGATCGAAACCGGCGACTTCCACGTGAACACAGTTGGCGACAACCTCCCGAATGAGAACGAGATCCATGAAAAGTACGGGACCAAGAATTTCCTGTTCACCGGCAGTAGCCGCGCGCTTTCTGCGGCAACGGGTACAGCCGCGCTTAAAGAGTTCGCCTATTCGCCGGAAGACTTCGAGATCAACAATAAGTACGGACAGGAGGCCTCAGATCTGCTCACCGCAATGCATGAGGTCATCGGGCACGGTTCCGGCAAGTTAAGTCCCAGAGTTGCAAGCGGCGCGGAGCCATTTCTCAAAGAGTATTTCTCCACGCTGGAAGAAGGTCGCGCGGACTTAATGGCACTGTGGAATGTTTGGGATCCCAAGCTCAAAGAATTGGGCCTGATCTCTGACCAGGAAAAAGTGGCTGAGGCAATGTACAACAGCGCAGCACGCGCTCCATTGACTCAGTTGCAGCGTAATCCGAAGGGCGATCAGCTCGAAGAAGACCACCAGCGCGACCGCCAAATGATCGTGAATTACATCATGGACAAGACTGGCGCGATCGAGATCGTGAAACGTGATGGCAAGACCTATTATCACGTGAAGGATTACCAGGGAATGCGTAAGGGCGTAGGCATGTTGCTGGCCGAGCTTATGCGCATTAAGGCTGAAGGCGACTATGACGGCATTAAGTCGCTGGTGCAAAAGTATGGCGTGAAGTTTGATCCCAAGCTGCGCGACGAAGTAGTGGCGCGTTACAAGACGCTAGATCTGCCGGCATACTTCGCGGGAATCAATTCGATGCTGACGCTGAACGGAGAGAAGGTTGAGATCAGCTATCCGAGAAGCGCGGAAAAACAATACCTGTTTTATGGAGCGATGTACGATTCAAGCCTGCAGCCGTATCCGCCGACAAAGCGTTTGACGATTAAAACAACACGTAACACGAAGCATTAAGCGTACCGGAATGTACCTATTAGTGGTGTTGCTGACCATGTTCCTGCTGCCCGCAGGATCCATCTGGGCACACCACTTTTTCTTTGGTCTGCCTTACAGCATGTTGGTAGATACCTGGTTCGTGTTCTGGAGTGTCGGTGTGCGGCTGATGATTGCAGGCGTTCGCCAATTCTTCCAGCCGCAGTTCACCGCAGTGCAGATATTCCAAATGCGCGGAGATGAGGCGCTGCCAATAATTCGCGAGCTAGGGATTGCTAACTTCGCGGTCGGCGTGATCGCTGTGCTGTCACCCTGGAGGCCGGCCTTTCGCCTGCCGATGGTCATTGTTGGAACGATCTTTTACGGGACTGCGGGGCTACGTCACTTGATTCATCGGGGAAAGACTCGCAACGAGACAGTCGCGCTGGTCAGCGACCTGTTTGTTGCCACAGTGTTGGTCGTTTCCCAGTTCCTGCACCCGCACTTCGATTTTTAAACGCAAAGCAAAGCCCGACGCAATACGCCGGGCTTCGTTGATCTGAATTAAGTTATTCTTGGCTTTGCAGCGTAGTCTCTGCAGCAGGCGTGTTCGCTTGACGATCGCGATACTCCGCATAGCGCTCGCTGACCATGATGTGGAAGCAAGCCTGACGGCGTTCTTCCGCAGCCTCGATCAGGTTCTGGTCGCGCATGCCCGCAAGATAATTCTCAAACCACTTGTGCTGCGCTCTCGTCATGCCGCGCTTGGCAACATCGATGCTCAAGCCTGCCAGATGCGAGGATGCTGTGTCGCCCGTATCGGGTGCGGCGTTCTTGTTGCGGCGACGAAGTTTCCTTTGGTACTCCACGGTACGAACCGCTGAGGTGATAACTAGCGGCGTGTGAAACTGCTCGTAGTAGGCGTCACTCAAGTCAGCGATGAAATCCCGTGTCCACGGTTTTGCATAGCGGTATTCGGGATCAAGCGTTGGTGAGATTTGAAATGATTTTGTATCCTCGAGCGGGACTAATTGGTCGCTGGCTTTTAGTTCTTCCAGCTGGCTTTCGTCCTCGATGCGGGGAAGGCCAAGGCGATCGATCTCTTCATTCTGCCGGAGCATGGACTCATGCGAGCCACGGATCAAAGGATTCCACACTACCCGGCGCACACGATGACGACGCGGTTTCAGCTTGGTAGCTGTAACGGAACGTTTGGTAACGCCAAAAGCGTTTGCCGATGCAGCGATTGCGATTACGACGAAGAGTGCGGTGAGTTTCCCGATGCGCAAGCGGTTCAGCCCCTAAACGTACTGAGTATTGGAAAGTGGATTCTAATCCAGAGTTGCTCTTTCCCTGCAATGAAAAATGGTCGTTGAACCATGGTAATCAAGAATTTACGGGCAACCTAAAGTGTATGTCCTATCGGGAGAATATGTCTTTGACCGTTTGGAGCATGACTTGCCCGGCCACCCGCGATATGGAACGCGTGAGCGGAATGCCCTTGGGACACGATTCCACGCAGTTCTGCGCATAGCCACATTCGTGGATTCCACCGTCGCCCATGAGGGCATGTAGGCGCTCTTCTTTGAGGACCGCCCCGGTTGGGTGGTCATTGAATAAAGCTACTTGGGATATCGTCGCTGCGCCAACAAACCCAGTGGATTCATTGAATTGCGGGCAAACTTCCATGCAAATAGTGCAAGATATGCAATTGGATAACGGGTACGCCTGTTCCTGCTTTTGCGGAGTTACTCGGGGCCCGGAGCCGAGGTCATAGGTGCCGTCCACCGGTACCCACGCCTTTACTTTCTTGAGGTTTTCGAAGAGGACATTCCGGTCAACGGCGAGGTCCCGCACCAGCGGGAACTTGGAAAGCGGCTCGACTGTGATGGGCTGCTCAAGATTCTTGACCAACGCCGAACATGCCATGCGAGCTTTCCCATTGATGAGCATTGCGCAAGAGCCGCAGATCTCTTCAAGGCAGTTTGAGTCATAAGCGATCGGCGTCGTCGTCTTGCCGTCTTTGGTGACAGGGTTGGCCGCGATGTCCATCATGGCCGAGATCACGTTCATGCCGGACTTGTACGGGATCTCGAACTCTTCCCAATGCGCTTGAGCCTTGGGACCATCTTGGCGCTTGATCTTCAGCTTGACTGTCTGCGTGTCTGCCATTTATTTCGCCATGTCGTAGCGTCGGGGACGCGGTTTGATGATGCTGGTATCAACGGCTTCCCACTCGAAGCGTGGTTCATCGGCGTCGGGCGCGAAGTAAGCTTTGGTGGTCTTCAGGAAGTTGGCGTCGTCGCGCTCAGGGAACTCAGGCTTGTAATGCGCACCGCGTGATTCATCTCTGCGTGCCGCGCCCTGCGTGATGACGCGTGCAAGTTGCAGCATGTTGTAAAGCTGGCGGCTGAAGATGAATGAAGTGTTTGCCCACGCGCCTTTGTCGCTGAGATTGATGTTGCGATAGCGCTCGAGTAGTTCTACCAACTTCGTATCAGTAGCGATAAGGTTCTTGTTGTAACGCGTCACGGTGACGTTTCGCGTCATGATCTCGCCGAGCTCGCGCCAGATGCGGAACGGGTTTTCTGTGCCGCTGGATGATGTGAGACGCGAGTTGATCTCCATCTGTCGCTTGCGTTCGGATTCGTAGATGCTGCTGGGAACGTCGGCGGAAGCTTTGGCCACGCTCTTTGCGTACTTTACGGCTTCGGGCCCCGCCGTGAATCCCCCGAAGATGCATGAGACGAGTGAGTTTGCACCTAGACGATTCGCGCCATGATATTGGTATTCGCATTCACCCGCCGCGAATATGCCGGGAATCGACGTGGCTTGCTTGAAATCCACCCACAGGCCGCCCATCGTGTAATGCATCCCAGGGAAGATCTTCATGGGGTGGACGCGAGGATCGTCGCCCACAAACTTCTCGTAGATCTCAAGAATGCCTTCGAGTTTGCGGTCGAGCGTGTGGCGATCGATGTGCGTGAGGTCGAGGTAAACCATCGGCTGACCATCAATGCCAAGCTGCTCTTCGTAAACGATACGATGTATGGCGCGTGTAGCAACGTCGCGTGGGACCAGGTTGCCGTATTTCGGGAACCACTCTTCAAGGAAATAGAAACGGTCCCCTTCGGGGATGCTGCGCGGATCTCGCTTGTCATGCAGTGTGCGCGGCACCCAGACGCGTCCACCTTCACCGCGCGCAGACTCTGACATCAAGCGCAATTTGTCTTCGCCGGGTATGGAGGTGGGGTGGACCTGGATGAACTCGCCATTCGCGTAATAAGCACCTTGTTGATAGAGCGCGGACTGCGCCGAGCCGGTACAGACGACTGAGTTAGTAGACTTGCCGAAGATAGCGCCGATGCCGCCCGTTGCGATGATGAGCGCGTCGCATGGAAAGGTGCGGACTTCCATCGTGCGTAGGTTCATGGCACAGATGCCGCGGCATACACGATTGCCATCGAGCACTGCGCTCAAGAATTCCCAGTGCTCGTATTTGGTTACGCGTCCTTCAGATTCGTAGCGACGTACTTGTTCGTCGAGTGCGTAGAGAAGTTGTTGTCCGGTGGTGGCGCCGGCGAACGCGGTGCGATGGTAGAGCGTGCCGCCGAAGCGGCGGAAATCAAGCAGGCCTTCCGGCGTGCGATTGAAGGGAACACCCATGCGATCGAGAAGATCGATGATTCCGGGTGCGGCGTCGCACATTTCTTTGACCGGCGTCTGGTTGGCGATGAAGTCGCCCCCGTACACCGTGTCGTCAAAGTGCTGCTCGGTGGTATCGCCTTCGCCTTTGAGATTCTTGGCTGCGTTAATGCCGCCTTGCGCGCACACGGAGTGCGAGCGTTTCACCGGCACGATAGAAAACAGATCGACATTGCCGCCTGCTTCAGCGATCTTGATGACGGCGGAAAGTCCTGCCAGCCCGCCGCCTACTACGATGATCTTAGGATTCGCCATAGTTATTTTGCTTGCTCGATCTGATCGGCGCAGGGCTGATCAGTGCATTGTTGCGGCGTGGAACGGAACTTGGTCATGCTGGCCAAACCCACCGCACTCAGCAAGAAAAAGAATGCAATACAGATATATAGAAACTTTTGCCGCGCCCGTTCTCCCACGGTGATGCCCCACTTCGCGCAGAAGAGCCAGATGCCATATGCGAAGTGCCACGATGCGGCCACCAGCCCGATCACATAAAAGAGGAAGAGCGGCGTGACAAAAAGCTCGTGCTGCACTTTGCCAAACGATGCACCGGGAACCTCATGCAGATCGACACCGGTGAAACGCATGGTATACGTGTGCCAGATGATGTACGCAAAGGCAATGGCGCCGCTCCAACGCTGGAGCGAATACATCCAGTTGCCCATCCACGGATAGCTGATCAGATTGGCGCGTCCCCGATACCAGATGTAGAACCCGTAAAGCGCATGGAAGGCGATGGGAAGCCAGATGCCTAACAACTCGAGGCCAAGCACAAAGGGAAGACTGCCAAGAAACCGCACTTGATGCGCATATGCCGTAGCGCCGTTGATCGCAGTGGCATTCGATATCAATATATGTTCGAACAAAAATGCGCCAACGGGGATGATGCCGGTCAGGGAATGAAGGCGGCGCCAGAAGAATTCGTGTCCTTGGCCCGCGCGAAGCGGCGCTATGCCTTGCGGGTGATCATTTGCTGAGGTGGTTGAAGATGGCCCGGGACTTACCGCGGTTGACATTGAGTGCGTTCACTCCTGTGCGGAACTTTTTATTATTCAGGTCAGCGGGGAGGTTCGTCAAGGAAGGGCGAATACAGAGAAGCACCCGTAGTTTGAATTCTTCTCTGAGAGGAGACGAGTACTTGCTCATCGCACGGTCTGGTGCTCAAATCGGGTAATGATCGAGTTCCACGATGAAGATGCACGAGATTCGAGAGCTGTGTATCGAGCTGTGTCATCCGCCTTCGGTCGATCGGCCGAGGCTGAACTCATAGAAGCGCTGCGAAAAGCTGCTGACAGCATCATTTCGCTCGTTGCGGACGAAGATGGCGAAATTGTCGGCCACGTCCTGCTATCCAGGATGAATGCTCCCTTTCCAGCATTGGCGCTTGCCCCCGTATCGGTGATTCCCACAAGACAGAGGCGCGGAATTGGCTCAACTCTGATTAAGTTAGCCGTTAACCGCGCTCGCAACGGAGGCTGGGCTGCTATCTTCGTCCTTGGCGATCCAAACTACTACCAACGATTCGGTTTTGAGAGAGAAGCGGCGGCAGGCTTCACCTCTCCATACGCCGGACCCCACTTCATGACTCTCAAGCTGTCGCAGTCGCTCTCTGCTTCAACGGGCGAGCTAGGTCACCCACGAGCATTCGCTGCTCTCGATTAGATCCGTCTTCACTTATCGCTGCGCGCGTTGGCGAGTGCTAAACTTTTTGTCTCATCCTGCTTTCATCGAAAGAAATCATCATGGCTAAGATCGCATTCCTCGAATGTTCCAAGTGTGGACATCAGGTATCTGCCGACGTTTCGCAGACGCTCTGTCCGAAAGATGCAGGCGTCTTGTATGTCCGCTATGACTTGCAGTCCATAAAGAAAACCTTCACGCGCGAATCCTTGCAAGGCCGCGTGAATTCCATGTGGCGCTACGCGGACGTGCTGCCGGGCGCTCCTGCGTTTTCGCTTGGCGAAGGCTTTACGCCAATGTTGCCTAGCCGCGTGACTGGCAATGTGTGGATCAAAGATGAAGGCGTGAATCCAACAGGCTCGTTCAAAGCTCGCGGACTCTGCATGGCTGTGACCATGGCAAAGCATTACGGATTTGAAAAGTTGGCCATACCTTCGGCGGGTAATGCCGCAAGCGCATTGGCGGCGTATTGCGCGGCGGCGAAGATGCAGGCATTCATCTTCATGCCGAAAGATGTGCCGATGGCCAATCTCGTGGAGTGCAAAGCGTACGGTGCGAACGTGACGCTGGTGGATGGCCTCATCAGCGACTGCGGCCGCATCGTCGGCGAGCGTAAGCAAGTTGAGGGATGGTTCGAGATATCCACGCTCAAAGAACCGTTTCGCGTGGAAGGCAAGAAGACGATGGGCTACGAGATCGCGGAACAGCTCAATTGGGAATTGCCGGATGCGGTGTTTTATCCCACGGGCGGTGGCGTCGGCATGATCGGCATGTGGAAGGCTTTCGACGAGATGGAAGAGATGGGATGGATCGGCAAAAAGCGTCCGAAGATGATCGCGGTGCAAGCGGCGGGGTGCGCGCCGATTCCAAGAGCTTTTGACGAAGGCAAGCAAGTCTCGGAGGCATGGAAGGATGCGAGTACGTTCGCTGCGGGACTACGCGTGCCCAAAGCATATGGCGATTACATCGTGCTAGACATTGTGAAGAAGAGTGGCGGAGCCGCTGTGGCGGTGACCGATGCCGAGATGATGGACTCGATCATGGAATGGGCACGAGACGAGGCGCTATTTGCTTCGCCGGAGGGCTCTGCATGCCTAGCCGCCTATAAGAAGCTACTGAAGAGCGGGCTGCTATCGGCCAAGGACAAGGTCGTGCTCTTCAACACCGGGCTTGGCCTGAAATATATAGATGTGGTGGCGCAGGCGATGGGTATCGAAACGGCGGGTGGCGCGTCCAAAGGAAGTGTGCCGGCGACGCGTAACATCGGCGGGATCATCGGGCCTTATTGAGTGGAATTTGGTGGAGCTAGTCGGGATCGAACTTGAGCCGGTTTGCGGGCGTCTGAGCCCGCAGGCGAAATCCTGAGCGAAGCGAAGGACCTCGGAAGAGCACGACAAGAAGGATTTGGTGGAGCTAGTCGGGATCGAACCGACGGCCTCATCGTTGCGAACGATGCGCTCTCCCAGCTGAGCTATAGCCCCACGTTCAAGGTGCGGAAGATTATTTTAACAGAGGAGCTAGACTATGAAGGTTTCGCGCCCATTACTTATTACGTTGATGTTGCTGGTCAGCATGAGCGTGCTGGCCGCGCATGCGCAAACCAAGATCGTGTGGACGCCGCAAGAAGATGCTATCCGGCAGAAACTTCACACTTTGCGCGACGTGCCGGACAACGACCGTGGTGGAGTGACTAAGGGCATCGCACTGGAGATACGCGCACTCCCGGCGGCGCAGAACAAAGTGCTTTTGGCTGATGGCTTGGCCAGCCTTTCCACCGAAGGTTATTTCGGGCAGGACGCGTTGCAGGCAGTTGCTGACACCCTGGCGAGTGCGCTCAAGGAAACCCCACAGCCTGATGAAAAGGGGGAGCCGGCGGAACCTTATGTTGAGTTGGCGACACTCGTTCAATATGAACACGTAACCACGACCTTGGCCGGCCCGCAGATGGATGCGGCGAAGAAAAGTCTTGAAGCGGATGATGCAGCCCGGCGAGCAGCTACCTTCAGTTTGCAAGACATTAATGGCAAATCGTGGTCGCTGAAAGACCTCAAGGGTAAAGTCGTCCTCGTGAATTTCTGGGCGACGTGGTGTCCGCCTTGCCGCAAGGAGATGCCGGATCTCGATGGACTCTCCAAGAAATTCGGCAAGAAGGGGCTGGTCGTACTTTCAATCTCAGACGAGACGCCGGACAAAGTCCTGCCATATATCAAGGCACACCCGGTGGAGTATCCCATCTTGCTTGACCCCGGCGACGTGACGGAAAAGGCGTATCGCATCGAAGGCATTCCCAAGAGCTTTGTCTACGACCGCGACGGTAAGATCGTAGCCGAGGCCATCGACATGCGAACCACGCGCCAGTTTCTTGAGATGCTGGCCGCAGCGGGGTTGAAGTAGCTTGCGCGCAAGACCGGCGTTGATCGCTGCTTTCATCGTGGCGGCGGCATTAACTGCATTTGCCCAGCAGCTTCCTCACGATGACGAAGTCCGCCTTGCTGAAGGAATCCATCTCGCGCAAAAAGTGCAAGACAAGATCTGGCAGGGATGGAGTAAGGCACCGTTCGGCATATTGCTCACCACACAGGACGGCGAGTTCCTCATCAATCATCCGCTGAAGCCGGGTGCGGCGCCTGAAGGGTTCACTAAGTCCGGCCATTCTGACCTACTGCAAACCGACGTTTGGGTTCGGCCACGAAAATTTCCGCTTAACTTTCAGGCGACATTTCCAGCTTTGGGCGACGGCATCCCGGTGATCGTGGTGGGCGAGCCGAAGCATACGGAGTCAAAGACCAGCACTCCGTGGGTGATCACGTTGCTGCATGAACACTTTCATCAACTGCAATATTCGCGTCCCGGATATCAAGATGCAGTCAACAGACTCGATCTCGCCAAAGGCGACACCAGTGGCATGTGGATGTTGAATTTTCCATTTCCATACGAGAAGAAAGAAGTCATTGATGAATTCAATCGACTGAAGGCATCCCTGCTAGATGCGCTCGATGAGAACGACAACAAGAAGTTCAAGGACAAAGCCAAAGCTTTTGCTGCCGAAGACTCGCGCTTTCAGAGATTGCTTTCTCCGGAAGAAGCCAGATATTTCAACTTTCAACTTTGGCAAGAAGGCGTCGCACGTTACACGCAGATAAAAGTGGCGGAAGCAGCCAGAGACTTTGAACCGTCAGCTCAATTCAAGACATTAAGCGACTACGAGTCATTCGCTGACTACGCCAAGCGCGCGCGCAAAGATACAGAGAACGAACTGCGGCAAGCCGATCTCGCTAAATGGCAGCGCGTGGTTGTGTACTCCTACGGAGCTTGCGAAGCGCTACTGCTAGACAGGATTCATCCGAACTGGCAGCGCGAGTATTTTTCTGAGAGCGGCTTGTCTTTGGATAAGCTGCTGCAATGGACGCGCTAGTTTTTGCAGCCTAAGGCTGTGTTTATCAGGCTTCGGCCAACCCGCTACTCTGCTCGTTCATCCATTCCATACAGCAGCAACTCGGGCCCAAGACCTTAGCGCCGCGATCCCATCTCGAACCTGGAGCAGTAAGAATGTCGGCCGTTGAATTTGGTCAATTTGTATTGACTATCGCCACGCTTTTGATCGCAGTCCACGGGCTGGGGTACCTCGCGGAGAAATGGAAACAACCCCGCATCGTTGGTGAGATCATCGCCGGAATCCTGTTAGGGCCCTTCGTACTGAAGCTGATTGCGCCTGCTGCCTACATAAAAATCTTTGCATTTTCGCCGGACGTGAACACCGTTCTTGGCTTTCTGTATCAGTTGGGACTGATCCTGTTGATGTTCTGCTCGGGAGCGGAGACGCGCCGATTACTGGCAAAAGAGAACCGGAAAAATACCTTTCTATTGCTCACAGTCTCAGATCTCGCCAGCTTTGCTCTGGTACTCGCATTGGGATTCGCCAACTTGTTGCCACTGCACTTGCTGACCGGCACCAATGGACAACCGATTTCCACTCTATTGATCGTGGCCATTGGAACTGCGGTATGTTCCATTCCAGTCATCTCACGCATCTTCTGGGACCTGGGCATCATGAAGACGCGGTTCGTGAGCCTGATCCTCGGCTACGCGTTACTTGAAGACCTCGCGTTGTGGACCGTGCTGGCTTTTGCTACAGCCTTGGCCAAAGCCCCCGGAACGGCGCAGCAAGGTGTTGGGAGTGGAGTTGCATCACATATTGGGATCACGCTGGTCTACACGCTGCTGGGATTGCTGGTAGCTCCCGGGCTGGTCAAGCGTCTCAGCAATGCGAAATGGAATGTGTTGTACATGGCATCGCCCGTCGGATACGTGATCTCGGTTCTGATGGCGTATTGCGCGCTTGCCGCGGTGTTGGACGTAAACCTGCAATTTGCCGCGCTGCTGGCGGGATACGGGATCGTGGGCGGCCTTTACGGCACTCAACGTGAACGTTTTGCTGAGCCGCTTGACGCGGTGTCAAAGATCTCATTCGGGTTCTTTGTCCCCATTTATTTTGGCTTGATCGGTTACAAACTAGTCTTCGGCAGGGAATTCTCGTTCACGATACTTCTGGTCTTCCTGATCGGTTCATCACTCATCTCCATCGGCTCATCGGCACTGGCCGCGAGGATGGGCGGTTTCCGCGGCCTGGATATCGTCAATATCGCTGTGACCACGAACGCACGCGGTGGCCCCGGCATAGTGCTGGCCAGTGTGGCCTATGACGCGGGCATCATCAACGCAGCGTTCTATACGACTCTGGTCATCACCGCGGTAGTGACTTCGCAAATGGCGGGAGCATGGCTCCGGTTCGTACTCGGTAAGGGATGGCCGTTACTCTCCACCAATCCTGACGAAACGTGGGGACAGGGCAAAACTGTGGAGATACCTGGTCAGCTGGCGCCCCAGCCTGTTCGCAATATCGCGGCGTAAGACTTCCTAGGCGCGCCTCTCCGATCTGGGTGGCGCGCCTTTCCCATGTAGGAACCACTCAGCCACTCACATCCCGCACCGAAAGCAGGGCATCCCATCATTAGGCGAATGTCCCCAAGAGGTGACGGATGAAAGTTTTGTTGATCGTCGGAGTGATTATCCTGGTTTTAGGGGTGGTATCGCTGTTTGTTCCGTTTCCGCACACTGAAAATCACGGCGTGAATGCCGGGCCAATGTCTGTGAATATTCAGACCAAAGACAGTCAGAAGCTGCCGCCCGCGCTGTCTGCGGTGTTGATCATCGGCGGAATAGGCATGTCAATCGCGGGAGCACGCAGCAAAGCTTAATCGGCTAGAGGTCTCAGCAAATAAAAGAGCCCGTTTTGCGCGGGCTTTTCTATTGGTGCAGTTTGGAGTTAGCGATTCGTAACGGCGTTTCGTGCCGCACGCTCGGCCACGGTCTTTCGCGCGCCATCGTTCAAGGCTTTTGCCTGTGGCAACAGTTCCAGGGCGCGTGCCACTTCGGGATCCGCTTCGCGCAGGACGCGCTGCCCAGCCTCTTGTCCGAACTGCGCAGTGAAGATCTCACTTTTGATGTTGGACTTCAACCAATCCGCATTGGCGGTTAGATCGGGTTCGGTGTAATCGATCTTCTCGGCTTCAAGGAACTTGCGGAAATCCTGCATCACGTCATCATTCACATTGAAGTTGCGGTCGGGTTTATGGTTCTCCATGAACTTTTTGGCAAAGTTGAAGAACGCATACTTTTGATAGAGCAGCGTCTGAAACTTGTCGAGTTTGGGCGTGGGGATCTGTACGTCAGGATTAATGCCGCCCCCGCCATAGACTTTTCGTCCGCTGTCAGTTGTCTTCACTTCGCGGTCGGCCGTGGAAGGCGCAGTCTTATCGTCACGGTTGTTGTAGTAATAGTCGTAGAGCGAGAGGCCGGTGTAGTTGCGCTGGATGAGGCGTCCGCTGGGTGTGTAGTAGTGGGCAGTCGTCAAAGCGAGACCAGTGTTGTCAGACAGCGGATAAACCGTCTGAACGAGGCCTTTCCCGAAGGTCGTTTCGCCCGCGATGATGGCGCGGTCATGATCTTGTAGAGCGCCCGCCACAATCTCAGATGCTGAGGCCGACCCGCGATTCACCAACACAACGATCGGATACTCTTTGCCGCCGTTGCCATTGGAAGCGCGATAGATGCGTTCGGCGGAAGCGCGTCCGTGATGGGAGACGATGACTTGTCCTTTTTCAAGGAACTTGTCCGCCACCGCGACAGCCTCACTCAATACGCCGCCGGGATTTTGCCTCAGATCCAGGATGAGACCTTGCAGATTCCCGAATCCATCGAGGGTCTGCGCGACCTCTTCGCCTGTAGTCTCCTGGAAGCTGCTTATGTGCATGTATCCGATGCCGGGACGAATCTCAAACTGCGCGTCCACGCTATGGCGGGGGATTTCGTCGCGGACAACGTTGAAGTCGATGGGTTTATCAGCACCTTCGCGGGTCACAGTGATACGCACATTGGTATTGCGCGGCCCTTTTAGCAGGTCGGCGACATCTGCGGTAGTCATGTTGTCAGTAGATTTGCCGTCGACGGCGATGATGATGTCACCCGGCCGGATACCGGCCTTGTAGGCAGGCGTGCCCGCAAAGGGCGCAATGACGATGACCCTATTGTTGCGCGGTCCTACCTGCATGCCCACGCCGAAATATTTTCCGCTCTGGTCTTCGCGCAGTTGCGCATATTGCTTGGGATCAAAGAAATTAGAGTGCGGATCGAGAACATGCAGCATGCCGGGAATGGCGCCGTCATAGATAGCCTTGTCCGGCTTCACAGTCTCCGCGTAATTCTGCTCCACGAGCGAATAGATCTGAGAAAACGTTTTGAGATTGTCTCGCAGCTCGCTGTCAGTAGAACTGTCACTGCCGGCATGTTGTGCGTAGACGGCGCCGGCAAATCCTGAGGCGATAAGTATCAGTGCGAAGAAAAAGATGGCTAAGCGGGGATTGCGACTGTGCATGTAAGTCCTTGGATGCGGTCCGCAGAGTGGCACATCGATCTGGCCTCAAAGACCGAGAAATGCACCAACTCTCAAACATTGGATGCCTGCTTCTCAGCCCAGGCTGCGAGCAAGGTCCATAACCATTAGATGGGATTGCAGACGATTCGTTACCTTGGGAATCGCTTCAGATGGCCATTCGCCTGCGGAACAAAACCTGTAAAATGAGGTTATAGATAACGTCCTTCATATAGGCTTGAGATGAATTTGGGCTTTTCAGAGACAGCTTTTCTGGTGATCCTCGGCTTGCTGCTTTTCGGGCCGAAGAAATTGCCCGAGATCGGCCGCCAGATCGGGCGGCTGATGGCGGAGTTCCGGCGCGCCAGCGCTGAGTTCCAAAACCAGCTTAGCGACGAAGTGCGCCAGCTGGAGCGTGAGGTTGACGCCTCAAAGCAGATACTGCCTCCCATGAACATCACCGCACGAGTCGAATCGTTCCTGGAAAGCACGATCAATGATGGCAATCCTGCGCGGCATCCCGTCCCGGAAGCTACCATTGAAGTGAAAAAAGAAGAACCCCAAGAAGAGCAGAAGCCGCCGTTGAGCAATGCGGTAACGCAGGGGCCGAATGTCTGACACCTTTCCCGGTATACCGGCGTTGAAATCGCGCGCTGAGCTTCCCGGCATGTCACTGCTCGAGCATTTAGAGGAATTGCGCAAACGGGTGCTGCTTTCGCTGACCGGGATCGGCGTCGGTTTCCTTGTGTGTTATTACTGGGCGGAGAGAATCTACGCTTTTGTGCAGCGCCCAGTAACAGCGGCTCTTGAAGCCAATCACATGCCAACCAAGTTGGTATATCTGAACCCGACTGATCCCTTTGAACTTTTCATCAAGACGGGGCTGGTTGCAGGGATTTTTCTGGCGTCGCCGTTTGTCCTTTACCAGGTTTGGGCGTTCATATCCCCTGGACTTTATCGGCACGAAAAGGGATACGTTATCCCATTCTTATCTTCGACCGTGGCATTGTTCGTTGCTGGCGGGGCTTTCGCTTACAAGATGGTCTTCCCGGCGGCGCTGACTTTTCTTATTTCGCAAGGCGCTCAATTTCAGCCGATGATCACAGTGTCAGAGTACACAGACCTTTTCTTGGCAGTGATCTTGGGACTGGGAGTGGTTTTTGAGCTACCGATCTTTTTCTTCTTTCTCGGGCTGTTCGGGCTAGTGGACGCAAAGTTCATGTGGCGCAATGCGCGATACGCGATTCTGATCATCTTCTTCGCAGCAGCGATATTGACCCCCACCACTGACATCATCAATATGTGTATCTTTGCCACGCCCATGGTTTTGCTGTTTTTTGTGAGTATCGGCATCGTTTGGTTTGTGCATCCTAAGCGAAGAAGGGCTAAGGAAGGCAATGCATAAAACACTGCTAGTTGTAAGTGCGATTCTGATGGCGGCGACTATCGGCTGTGCCAAAACACCCGCCACGAACACAGCTGAGGCTGCTGCGCCCGTGGCGAATGCGGCCGAAAAGATCGCCGTTGATGCGCCAGCGAACGCCTCGCACATTGATTCCAAGCGAGCCATGCAGTACGTGAAAGAGATCGTGGCTTTCGGACGTCGTGCGCCGGGCACTCCCGGAATGGCCAAGCAACAGGCCTACATCCGCGCGAAGCTCAAGGGCGACAACGTCGAAGAGGATACATTCAAAGCGACGACGCCTGCGGGAGGATTCCAGCTCACCAATTTCATTGATAAATTCCCCGGCACCACAAATGACGTGATTGTCATCTCCGGACACTACGACACGCTGTACGCGCAAAAAGACTTTGTCGGCGCGAACGACGGCGGCTCCAGCGCTGCACTTTTGTTGGAATTAGCTGACCAATTCCGCGGAAAAAAGAGAACCGGCCCCGCAGTATGGCTGGTCTGGTTCGACGGCGAAGAGGCCTTCCAGAAATGGACTGACACAGACAGCACCTATGGCAGCCGCCATCTGGCCGCCAAGTGGCAACAGGATGGGACGACAAAACGCATCAAGGCATTCCTCCTGGTAGACATGATAGGAGACGCGGACCTCAACATCGACCACGATGCGAATTCCACCGCTTGGCTCAGCGACCTGGTATATCAGGCGGCCGGGAACTTGTCGCACAAAGCCTACTTCTACGGCAGGAACACCGCCATCGACGATGACCATATTCCGTTCCTGCATGCGGGGGTACCGTGTGTGGACATCATTGATCTCGACTATGGTTACAACAATGTTTATTGGCACACCGCTCAAGACACAGTAGACAAACTCAGCGCCAACAGCTTCCAGGTTGTGGGAGACGTAGTTCTAGAAACTGTGCGACTTCTCAGCAATGGCGCTCATCAGTAGCAAAGATCAGACACCTCAGGAGAATTCCATGACAGCTCCAGCCCAAGGCGTTTCAGAACTGCAATATCCCATCGGCAAATTCAGCTACAGCGGACCGCTCACTGCGGACCAGCGCGCGCAATGCATTGACGACATTGCCGCCGCGCCAAAGAACTTTCGTGCGGCAGTCAAAGGTCTATCGCCCGATCAGATCGAGACTCCTTATCGCGATGGCGGGTGGAGCGTTCGTCAAGTGCTGCACCACGTTCCAGAGAGCCACATGAACGCCTTTTTGCGGTTCAAGTGGGCGCTCACCGAAGACCAGCCCACGATAAAGGCCTACAAAGAAAATGAGTGGGCGAAGACTCCCGACGTGGCCAAGACGCCGGTGGAGGCGTCACTCACCTTGCTCGATGCTCTACATGAACGCTGGGTCAATCTCCTCCGCTCGATGAGTCCCGCGGATTTCGAACGAAAGCTGATTCATTCCGAGAACGGCGAGATGACTGTGGACAAGCTGCTGGCGCTCTATGCCTGGCACGGCAAGCACCACGCCGCCCACATCACAAGTTTGAGAAAGAGAAAAGGCTGGAACTAAGTCCAGCCTGTTGACATCGGCGGTCTGAGAAAAGGATCAGGCCGCTTTTTTCTTTGGACTCTTTGCCGGCTCAACAAATACTTCGCCAGCTTTTATCTGAATGCCGTAGGTAGCGATCGCTCTTTCCGCTGGGCCGGTGATCACGTGTCCGTTGTTTACATTGAATTGCGAACCGTGCCACGGACACTGCACCGCGCATCCGATCAGTGTTCCATCAGCGAGTGAGCCGCCTTTGTGCGTGCAGCGGTCAGCAAATGCGACGATGCCTTCCGAGCATTTGCCCACCACAATGCGCTTACCCGCAATGGTGGCAAGAATCATTTGTCCGTCTGCTAATTCGCTGGAATTGCATACCGGCTGCTCCCAATCCTTGAGTGTGCGCTCTCTAAATATGCCGGCACCTGCATAACGATGATCCACGCCGATCTGGTTGCGGTAAACGAGGGTGCCGCCGAGCCATCCGGAATATGACAGAAGGCAGAGGCCTACGACGGAAGCAAGAATAGCGATGTGGTCTGGTTGCGTCTCCGGCGCACCCCTGTATGCCAGTTCGGCAATAAAAATAATGAGGACCAGGGTATTGATCCCACCGTGGATAAATCCACGTGCCTTGGCGCTGCTCTTAGGCGGCACAACTGAGAAGAGATCGATCACGCCGGGCACCGCCGCAAGCGCTGCCCCTACACATCCGCCAATGGCCGCGTAGAATCCGGCAGACCAGAGCGCGGAATCGCGCAGCCAGATACCGAACACATCAAAGGCGAAACTCGCTACCCATAGCCCGATAGGGAATGCCACCAACATGGGATGAAACGGATGAGAACGGAATTGGGCGCGCGAACGCATGAGGGTCCTCCTTGTGACGCACTAGATAAGAATTCGCCAGTGCGAGCGGCGTTGCATCAACCCATCCAGATTTGCTGATTGCCAGTCGTGCGGGGATTGGTTTCTAATGCGGCGACGCAGAAATCCGTCATTTGGGAGCCACACTAGATGCAGCTAACGTCGCTGGATTGGGTAGTCATTGCAGCATATTTCATGGTCAACCTTGGAATAGGTTTCTATTACTACCGAAAGGCAAGCGGGAGTGTAGGCGAATTCTTTATCTCCGGGCGCAGCGTGCCCTGGTGGTTGGCGGGCACGTCCATGGTGGCTACTACTTTTGCGGCCGACACCCCTCTACTGGTGACAGGGCTCGTTTACAAGTACGGTATCGCCGGCAACTGGTTCTGGTGGAGTCTAGCTCTGAGCGGGATGCTCACTGTGTTTTTCTTCGCGCGACTGTGGCGTCGCGCAGGCGTGTTGACGGATATGGAATTCGCCGAGATCCGCTATGCGGGAAAGCCTGCAGCGTTCCTGCGCGGATTCCGCGCTCTCTATCTCGCGCTGCCTGTGAACACCATCATTATGGGATGGGTGAATCTGGCCATGGTGAAGATCCTCATGCTAACGCTGGGCGTGGACGAGAAACACGCCATCTTCATCACGCTGGGCATCTGCGCGTTCATCTTGCTCTACACAACCGCCTCTGGACTGTGGTCAGTGTTGTGGACTGACATGCTGCAGTTTGCGCTGAAAATGTTCGTGGTCATCGCTTTGGCGTTTTACGCGGTGCGCGGCGTTGGCGGAATGGGCAGCCTGCGGGCTGGGCTGGCCGCGCACGATGCCGCAGTTAACAATGGTGTGAATACCGTCGCGTTCCTGCCTGACTGGACCTCAAGCTGGTTCATCATGTTCCTCGTCTTCCTGAGCATAAACTGGTGGGCTAGTTGGTACCCGGGGGCGGAGCCGGGCGGTGGTGGTTACATTGCGCAACGCATCTTTTCCGCAAAAGATGAAAAGAACTCTCTCGGTGCGACCCTCTGGTTCAACATCGCGCACTACGCGGTTCGTCCGTGGCCTTGGATATTGACCGCGCTCGTTTCCGTTGCTCTTTACCCGCACTTGAAAGATCCAGAAGGTGGATACATCGAAGTGATGATCCACTACCTGCCGGCCGCGTTGCGCGGTTTGATGCTTGCAGGTTTTGCCGCGGCCTACATGTCCACGATGGCCACGCAGATCAATCTTGGTGCCAGTTACATCATCAATGATTTTTATCGCCGTTTCCTTAAGAAGGACGGAAGCGAAGCTCATTACGTAGGCGCGTCACGCATAGTTACGGTGCTGGTCACGATCATTGCTGCTATCGCCTCACAGCACATGCATTCGATCGAGGGCGCATGGAAGTTCCTGATGTCGATCGGCGCCGGCGCCGGCTTGGTCTTTATGCTGCGTTGGTTCTGGTGGAGGGTGAACGCATGGTCTGAGATCGGAGCGATGATCGCGGCTGCTTTCGTCTCTCTCTTCCTGCAATCGCAATGGTCAATGCCGGTGGTGAACTTGCTGCGTGGAATCGATCCCCACCTTGCGGCACAGCCGATGGATGCCAATGACCCACATGGCTTTGCCTGGGTCATGATCATCACTACTGCCTTCACCACCATCTGCTGGCTTACGGTGACCTTCCTTACTCCGCCTGAGCCGGAAGAGAAGCTACGCGAGTTCTACCGCAAAGTACTTCCGGCACGTGTGGGGTGGCAGCCGATCGCCGCGAAGGAAACAGTACATTCACAGCAAAGTCTGGGGTGGTCGGCAGCGGATTGGATCGCCGGATGCGGCCTGATCTATTGCTCACTATTTAGCGTCGGGCATCTGATCTTCGGACGTATCCCACAAGCCGCAGGATTGTCCGTGCTCGGGATTCTGTGCGCCTGGTTCATCTATTGGGATTTGAATCGCCGTGGATGGGAGTCATTGAGCCAGTAGAGATTACAATCAGTCGGAACGATGCTCATCTACTGGATACTGTTCTCTATCTTCGTGGCTGCGATGCTCGCGTTGGACCTCGGCGTGATGCATCGCGGCTCGAACGAGATGGGATTCAAGCAGGCGCTTTGGGCCTGCGCCTTCTGGATCACACTTGCCGCGGCTTTTGGTGTGCTCGTCTTCTTTTCCATGGGAAGTCAGCGGGCGCTCGAATTCGTCACCGGTTATGTGATCGAGACATCACTGAGCGTTGATAACCTTTTCGTGTTCCTCGTCCTATTTAAATTCTTCAAAGTTCCCCGCGCGGACCAATACACCGTCCTTTTCTGGGGAATCATCGGCGCACTAGTCATGCGCCTTGTGTTCATCGTGGTGGGTGTCGGCGCGATCAGCCGGTTCCACTGGATAATCTATGTCTTCGGCGTGATCCTGATCTACAGCGGAATTAAGCTGGCATTCGGCGGCGAAGTGGACGTCGAGCCTGACAAGAATTTCGTTCTTAAAATCTTCCGAAAGTTTGTTCCCAGCACCGAGCAATACGAAGGCAAGAAATTTCTCATTCGTCGAGCGGGCAAGACTATGGCCACGCCGTTGCTTGCGGTTCTCATCGTTGTAGAAACCACTGACCTGCTCTTCGCCGTCGATTCCATCCCCGCAGTACTAGCTATCACACGCGACGCATTCATCGTGTTCACTTCAAATGTCTTCGCGATCTTGGGCTTGCGCGCCATGTACTTTGCGCTTTCCGGCATGTTCAAGCTATTTCATTACTTGCACTATGGATTGTCAGCCATCTTGGTCTTTGTAGGCGTGAAGATGCTGTTATCGAACGATCGGCTGGTTTTGTTCGGCGTGCCACTGCACGGCGAAATACCTACGCCTATCGTGCTAACGATAGTAGGGGGGATTCTTGCGTTGTCAGTGATCGCCTCGCTCGCTTTTCCGGAAAAGCAAAAGCCCAACCACGAGGCCTAATGGTGTGCCAGTTCGTCTGAAAGCAGATGAGCTTTCAAGGCAAGGTTGTGTGCGCGTACCAAGTCATTTTCTGAGATGGCTTCCTGGGACTGCGCCATGAAATTACGGATCTGCTCAACGATACTTTTCTCGCTCGTGGTCAGCGCTCGATTGAGCGAACGGAGGTTGTCTTCAGTTGACTGATTCAACTGCGCGGCGGTCTCCAAGCGGTGCATTTCATCAGAATGTGGCAGTCCTTCAGAGATTGCGGCTGTGGTCGGCACATCGTGGGGCGACGCTGTGATCTTGGGCGGAGGAGCAGTTGTTTCCGCCGCGTTCACGGGCGGCGTTGTCGTCACCGGCGGTTGTACCGGGCTCGGCTTCATGTCGGTGATCTTCCTGCCATTGCGCGGACGCGGTTTCGGTTTGGTCGTGCTTGCCACCGGCTCGGCGGGATGCACGGGCTCAGCCTCCACGTCAGGCGGGGGCAAGACATCAGGCAGCGGCATCATTGCACTGTCGGGGATAGTCGGCGGAGGAACCAGAGGTATAGGTCTCGGCTGTTTGTGACACCCGGCCAGAGTCATGATCCCAAACAGCAGCATCGGCGAAATGTGCTTGAACGAGCGCAGCACCATTACCTATTTCTTTCCTCTCTCATCATAAACTTCCCAGGGAATTCACGTGATTCCGTTCGGACTCACTCGCAGCCGCGCTGACACTGCGTGCTTCCGTGATAGGGAACATAAGGCGGAACGTAGTGCCTTCTCCAGGCTTGCTTTCAAAATCCATCGAACCATTGTGCAACTGCATCACGCGATAGCTCATAGGCAGGCCGATGCCGCTGCCGCCTGCTTTTGTAGTGAAATAGAGATTAAAGATCTTTTCGCGAATACTGTCAGGGATGCCGCTTCCTTCGTCGCTGATCTCGACGCTGGCATCGTCATGGCTCCGTTTGGCAGTGACCGTCATCGTGCCGCCCTTTTCTGCCATCGCCTGCATGCCGTTGATCATGATGTTCAGGACCGCTTGCTTGACCATATCGACATCAATCTTTACTGGCAGTAATTCAGCCGCAAAATTCTCGACGATATGTACGCCATGTTTTTCAGCGTCTGGAGTGGCCAGCACGATAATGTCATCGAGCAGTTTGCGCACGTCGATCTCGACCAACCGCAACTCCATGGGGCGGGTAAAGTCCACCAGAGTCTGCACCACGCGATCCAGGCGGCGAATCTCCGTGCCAATGACGTCAATGTGGCGTTTCGTGTCGGCATCCGGCTCTTTTAACTTTTGCCGTAACACTTCCAAGTGAACGACGATGGCGTTGATAGGATTTTTGACTTCATGCGCGACGCCCGAGGTCAATCGCCCGACAGCAGCCATGCGGCGCGAGATCTCGAGCTCGTCCTCGATGCGATGGACTGATTCCGCATCGCGCAATGTTACCAGGGCACCAATTGGCTGCCCGTTCTCTTCAATGAAATCGACGGAGAGTTGAACGCGTATGTTCGCGTCAGTACCGGAAGTCACTTCAAGCTGCTGCAGCGTTTTGTGATTCGCAAATGAATCCGCGACCAACGATTCAAGTTGCGGGTGTCCGACAAAGATCTCTTGCGGGGTTTTTCCCAGCAATTCAAGCCGCTGACGGTGCAAAAAACGCTCAATAGACGAACTGACAAGCACTGCTTTTTCGTCGCGAGTGAACAGCATTACGCCGTCCTGCAGGTTGGTCATGACCTGGTCAAGGTTTTCCTGCAAGGCCGAAAAGACCTGATTCACGTCACGCATCTGTTGCCCGAGTCGTTCGATCTTTGTGGTGACCACGCCATATTCGTCACCGTGGATCGCCGCAGGCGGCGGAGCTGGCACTACGGAGCCCGCGCTCATTTCATCCAGCTTGCGGCTGATCTTTTCTAGCGGGCGGAAGGCCAGGGTCGAAACTCCGGCTGACAGGATCACGGAAAACAAGATGGCGAATGCAGCCAGCAGAAGAGAACTGTCAAGCTTCGGCTGGATCTCGCCTTTAAGAAACACGCTCGAAACGCCGATACGTATGGTAGCGAATGGATGTCCGTCGCGTAACAGAGGTAGTTGCAGTTCGTACACGGTGGGTGCACCGTAGACCATTCGGAGCTGTTTCAAAAAACGGCCGTTGCGGATATTGGAGAAGTCCTGTCGCTGCGCTAACTGTTTGCCGACGAGCTGCGGATCGCTATGAACGATCGCGCGATTGTTCATGTCAACGATCGATACGTCATAAACAGTGGGCGAATAGCCCACCACTGACTGAAGCAGGGAAGTCAGGCCCGGATCGGTTTGCAGACTCCGCTGAACAGCATCTTGAAAAACCGTAGGATCGTTTAGGTCGCGTTTGTCATTCGCGAGGTCCGTTTCCAAAGCCTCGCGCGCAGACTGAAACACTTCAGACGCAACGAACTGGCCATTCTGGTAGGTCTCGTCAATCCTTTGTCGCACCAGTTGCGAGATATATACGGATGATGTAGTGAGCACAAGAAGCGAAGCCATGGCGGTAATGGCCAGCACAAGCTTCGTCTTGAGACGCAGTCTAGGCATCGGTGCGTGAGATACAAGGACTTAGTGCGTGACTGCGGATTCAACCACGCCGCCACTGGAATACTCTTTCAATTTGTTGTGTAGCGTCTTAAGGCTGATACCCAAAATCTCAGCGGCGCGGGTCTTGTTGTTATTGGTGGATTCGAGCGTCTTCATGATCAGCAACCGCTCCGCCTCGCCCACAGTAGTACCCACCCCTAGCCGAACAGAATTGCCGGTGTCGTGGGCTGTCTCCGAGTGCAGTTGGCCGCTACCAAAGTTCGGCGGCAGGTGTTTTGGTTCAATCATGTTTCCATGACACACGATCACCGCCCGCTCCAGGGTGTTGCGCATCTCACGCACGTTGCCGGGCCAGGAATATTCTTTGAATTGCTCAAGCACTACTTCACTAAGGCCCGACACCTTGCGTCCATGCTTTGCGTTCATCCCTGCAAGCAGTGAATCCGCAAGCTGCGGAATATCTTCCTTGTGCTCGCGTAGTGGCGGCATGTGAATGTTGAATACGTTCAGGCGGTAATAGAGATCGTTGCGCAGAAGACCATCTTGAACGGCTTGTTCGGGTACCTTATTCGTCGCAGCAAGGACGCGGACGTCGATCTCAGTTTCGACTTTGCTTCCTAATCTGCGTAGCTTACGATCTTCCAGCACACGCAACAGCTTGGCTTGAGTGTTGATCGGCATTTCGCCTATCTCGTCCAGCAGGAGAGTACCTTCTTCAGCAAGTTCAAAACAACCGGAACGCCGCTCGAGAGCACCGGTAAAGGCGCCTTTCTCATGGCCGAAGATCTCGCTCTCGATCAAAGTTTCCGGGATTGCCGAGCAGTTGATAGCAACGAACGGCTTGTTCTTACGCGGACTCAGTTCGTGAATCGTTCGCGCCACTAATTCTTTTCCCGTGCCGCTTTCGCCAGTGATCAAGACTGACGCTGAACTGGGTGCCACCATCTCTATCAGTGAAAAGATCTCTTGTATCTTTTTCGAAGTGCCGACCAGCGTTCCCAACATGCCGGAATCACGCAGACGCTTCCGCGTCACTTCCAGTTCGCGTTCAGTACCGCGTTGGCGAGTCGCATTGGCGAGAATGTTTTTCAGCCGCGTTGGATCCACAGGTTTCGTAAGGAAGTCATAGGCGCCACTCTTCATCGCGTCGACTGCAGTGTCAATGCTGCCTTGCGCTGTTAGCAGGATCACTGCGACCGGCTCGGTCATATCTGCCAACCGCTCCAGTAATTCCATACCGTTCATGCGCGGCATCTTGTAATCGGTGACGATGATGCCGGGCGCCCAGGTCGCGACTTTTTCCAGTGCCTCTAAACCATCTTTAGCAGTGTCAGTGCGATAACCCCAGGCTTGCACCAGTTCGGCCAAGCCGCTGCGTTCATTTTCCTCGTCTTCAACGATCAAGACCTTTTCCGGCGTCATTCGGATTTGCTCCAGGGGATAAACGATTGGGCCCGTGAAAGAAAATTACAGCTACTTGCTTCAGATGCTCGATAGAGGCCATTCGGCTACTTTTGCAGAGTAAATTTTACAAGGTTACCCAAGTTACTAATTCTATTGGCCATCCGGACATCCAGCAGCCCTGGTTTGCATCCTACTTTGTCGGATTCCCAAAGTTCTCGGCCCTTTAAAACCCTTAAAAATTGTAGGAGGAAGTTATGAAATCGCTCATGACCGGCTTGGTCTCGATCGGATTGCTTGCAACTGCAGTCGGCCAAGTCAATTCTCAAATATCCACCAGTGGATCCTCTCAGACTTCGGTCGGCGCTTCGAAGTCAGGTGCGGAGGTGACTACAAACAATTCCGTTAATCAAAATGTGAAGGACGGCAAGAATACAGATGCCAGCCCGTCAGGCTCGGATTCTGAGAGCGCAAGTGCAAACACGAGCAATGTGATTCCATCCGGCACGAAAGTTCCCGCCGTTCTCGACAAATCCGTTGATTCGCGCAAATGCAAGCAGGGAGATGAAGTTGTTGCGAAGACCACTTCCGATGTCGTCTCGAATGGTAAGGTCATCATCCCGAAGAATTCGAAGTTGATCGGTCACGTGACGGAAGCTTCGGCCACCGCAAACGGTCAATCAGATTCCAAGCTGGGTATTGTTTTCGACAAGGCAATGCTTCGTAACGGAGCAACGGTCCCCATGCAAGCACGTATCCAGGCGCTTGCTGCTCCTGTGATCTCAACAGCCGGCTCAATGTCAGACGACTCCATGATGGAGGGATCGTCCAGCGGTTCCATGTCTGGTTCTGGACGTTCTAGCGGATTGGGTAGTACAGTCGGCGGCGTAACGAATACAGCGGGCAATGCCGTCGGCTCAGTGGGTAGTACTGCGGGAAACGTCGCAGGTTCGGCCGGCTCCGCTATCGATTCGACGGGCGGCGCAACCAAAAATACACTGGGCAGGACTGCTGGCGGCACAGCGGCGGCATCAGGCGCGCTCAGCGGCAATTCGACGGGCGTGATTGGATTAAAGAATTTGCAACTGACGTCAGATGCTTCGAATGCTACCAGCGGTTCCGTGATCACCTCGTCTGGAAAGAACGTGAAATTGGATAGTGGCAGCAGAATGGTTTTGGATGTAATGGGCTCCGCACGGTCGTCGCAATAACGGCTTACACAGTGGGATGAGGCGCATCTAGTTGGGCACCTCGTTCCACTGTGATCATGCGTTGAATAAAAAGGACTTATTCTGCTACAATTTTGCCGGTTAAGGGGAGCGCCTTAGCCGGCGTTTCTTTACGTTCCAGCGCTTGCCCTTCTTTTAAGTTTCTTTTCAGCGTCTAGGAGAATGCGAATGTCACAACGCAAATTTCATCTATTGTTCACTGTGATCGTAGCTGCATTGATATTGGCTACGACCTCTGCTATAGCCCAGGACACACAGCCTTCCAAAGTGGACTTGTACGGCGGCTATGTTTGGGCTGACACCGGTAGTCACGGAGCCGCGGGCGGACTCAAGAACATGCCGGGTGGCTTCAATGCAGCAGGTACATGGTGGGCTAATCGGTATTTTGGTGGTACGGCAGATTCGCAATTTTCATTTGGCGATAACAGCATGCGGCTGGCCACGCTTCAAGCCGGTCCAGCTGTTCGTTTCCCCGGTGAACATGCGACGGTTTTCGGCCAGGCTCTCTTCGGGCTTTATGATCTACGCACCCCCCTCGGATCAAATCCCAACTTGGGAATCACCGCGGGCGGGGGCTTAGATCTTCACCTTTTGCCGCGCGTGGACCTCAGAGTGATCCAAGCTGACATGCAATGGGGACGCTTTCATGCGCAAGGAGCAAGGACCGAATTTCTAGGCGGCCGCATCGGCGGCGGCCTGGTATTTAAATTCGGCACGATCGGCCCAGTGCTCATCCCCGCAGCGACTTGCAGCGCTCAGCCAACAGAAGTATTTGAAGGCGAGCCTGTGACTGCTACCGCCAACGCCACAAACTTTAATCCGAAGCGGACGCTGACTTACAACTGGTCCGCAAACGGCGCGAAGGTCAGCGGAACCGGCTCGACAGGAAATGTTGATACGAAGGGTTTGCAGCCCGGGTCCTACACCGTGAAGGCTGACATCAGCGACGGTCACAAAGGTACCGCAAGCTGCACGGCCAGCTTCACCGTGAAGCAGCCGCGTCCGCCGCAGATCTCCTGCTCGGCCAATCCGAGCACCGTTCAGCCGAACGGAACCGCAACCATTACCAGCAACGGCAGCAGCCCTGACGGTCGCAATCTGACCTACAGCTACACTGCCAGCGCGGGCAATATCTCTGGCAGCGGCAGCAGTGCCACACTCAACACCTCTGGTGCGCAGCCCGGACCGATCAACGTTGGTTGCACGGTGACAGACGATCGCAACTTGTCTGCCTCAAGCAGCACGATGGTGACCGTGGAAGCACCGCCGCCGGCTCCTGCACCGCCGCCGGCTCCGGAAGCCAGCAAGCTGAATGACATCACCTTCAAGAAGAACAGCCCGCGCGTCGACAACGCCGCAAAGGCCATCCTCGACGAAGTTGCTCTCCGCTTGCAGCGTGATGCTGACTCCAAGGCCGTGATTGTTGGCCAGGCTGACGCAAAGGAAAAGGGTGGCAAGAAACTGGCCGCTCAACGCGCTGTGAATGCAAAGGAGTACCTGGTGAAGGAAAAAGGCATTGATGCCAGCCGCATCGAAGCCCGCACCGGAAGCACAGCAGGCACGACCGCTGAGATCTGGTTGGTTCCCGCAGGCGCAACTTTCAGCGGCGACGGAACAGAAGTCGTCAGTGCAAAAGTGAAGCCGCAAGCCACCGGACGAACTCACCGGGCTGCTAAGAAGGCGTCAACAAAGAAATAAGAAGTGACGATAGAACCCGGCCGGTTGGAAGCTTCTTTCCAGCCGGCTTTTTTCTTTAAGGAAGCTTGAATGTCACTACGACTTGCCCTTTTGTAACTTGATTGGACCAATCGACGTGGTGCACTCTCAGAAGGTCTGGCCGCATCTTAGAATGAGGTAGTCTGGATTCCCAATAAGGGTTTCAAGGGATGGCAAGAAAGTCTGCTGTAAGTCAGCATCTTCTCCTGCTACTTGTACCAGTCCAAATCAAATATGAATCGTATTCTTGGGAAATCATTCGCAGTATTGCTCGTGCTTTTTGTTGCGGCCATGGCTTGGGGCCAGCAGTGGACACCTCTCGGTCCGGATGGTGGCGATGTTCGTAGCCTCTCCCGTGATCCCTTCACGCAGCACCGGATATTGCTAAGCACCAGCGCCGGGCAACTCTACGAATCGACCGATGATGGGACCACGTGGTCTCGCTTCGCTAAATTGGGCGAGGGAAATGATTACGTCTTAGACCGCGTAGTCTTCGATCCCACCAAGCAAGGCGTGGTGTACGTCGCCGCATGGAGCGTCGAGAATACGACCGGCGACATTTTTCGCAGCAACGATGGCGGCAAGACCTGGAAAACCCTGAAGCCGATGCACGGCAAATCAGTTCGCGGATTTGCCATGGCCCATTCGAATCCTGACATTCTAGTGGCGGGCGCGCTGGATGGTGTGTACCGCAGTGAAGATGGCGGCGCGA
>JAICLA010000084.1 GCA_025927695.1 Terriglobales bacterium
CCATCGGTCCAACTGGCTTGTTCGGCGGTGAGTCCAGCTACGGCGACGTTCGCGGGCACAAACCACTCTTCGCTGTTGTGGGTAGAGCGCAGTTCTGCCAACAATATGCTGCGCAGGTCAGTGGACTTTTTATCTTGGGCGAATAGGGGAAGAGCCAGCAGCAGCAATACCGCCATCATCATCGTTTTTTTCATTGAGATCTCCTCCAGAAGTTAGGGCTTGGGACAGGATATAGACGTGAAAAAGAAAGGAAGGTTTAGCAGAAAACTGACAACCGAAGACCGAAAGCCAGTGCTAGCCACTCACCACTAACCACTGGCTTTACTGGTGGCCGGCCCAGTGGCGGAGCAAGGCCATGACCCATCCGGCAGCGAACGTTCCCACCACGAAATAGGCAAAGCACTTCAAGCCGTAAGTGATCATCTCGCGTTGCTCATTCTTCTGCGTGATGCCGAAGACGATGGACGCAAAGATCGCAAAGACGATCACCGCGGTGAAATGCGAGAGGTGCAGCGTGCCACTCATTGTTTTTTCCCTATGGCGATGTGGTGGGCGTCAACCGCGGCGATAACATTGAGTAGGCCGGCTACGATGATGAACTTTGTGCCGTAATCCGCGGTGGCCATGTTCACCATGCCGTGTCCCCAATCCATCATTCGACCGGCGATGTAGAGAATGCCGCCGCCAATGTCGCCGACGAAGCCGAGCATGTCGAGCACGTCGCCGGTGTTAGCGTTATATATCTTACCGTCCATCCACAGGCCGATGAAGAACATGGCAAGGACGGAGATGAGCAGCAGCGTGCCGCGCCCCCAGCGTTTCAAGAGGAAATGCCCTGCGCCGGGAATGAGCCAGCCGACAAGCGGCGCCGCCACAGCCATAGGCGAGAGCACGTCTTCTTGCGGCTTGACCAGATCTTGTGCGGGGATATTGTCTGCCACTAGATAAGCACCAATTCTTTCTGGATACGGCCGGTGACCTCAGCCTTGCCGTTGCGCACCAGCACATCAAACTCACTCCGCACGCCGAACTCAGGAAAATAAAGGCCAGGCTCGACGGAGAAGAGCGTGTTGGGAATGATCTCGCGCTCGTCTTTCGTTTCGAGGTTGTCCATGTTGGCGCCATTGGCGTGAATGTCTACGCCGATAGAGTGGCCGGTACGGTGCACAAAATATTTTTCGTATCCGGCTCGCTTGATGGAATCGCGCGTGGCCTCGTCCACCTGCCATCCGGCGATCTTGGTGCCGGTATCCATAGCTGTCTGCACGCGGGCGAATCCGGCGTCGCGAGCGGTGCGCACGATGTTGAATATTTCCTGTTGGCGTCCGGTAGGCTTGGTGCCGACAACCCCGGTCCACGTGATGTCATAGAAAACGGCGTTCGGCTTGTTCTGCTTGGCCCAAATGTCGAGCAGCACGAAGTCGCCTTTCTTGATGGGCGACGCGCCGTCTTTCGAAGTTCCGTAGTGCGGATTGCCGCTATTGGCGTTTACGCCGACGATGGGCGGATTGTCCGTAATGAGGTTCTCGCGGCTGTAGGCTTCGAGGATGAACTTCTGGATGTCGTACTCATTGGTGCCGCCGTTGTTTACGCGTCGTCCGATCTCTTTGAACGCCGATTCCGTGATGGAATCGATGGCGCGTCCGGCGGCGAGATGACTCTCAATCTGCTCGGGGGTAAGCGTGGCTTCGAAGCGCGAGACGAGGTCGCCGGAACTGACGATCTCTTTCCCGAAGCTGCGCAAAAGCTCGACCGTGCCAGCGTCCACCAGCCCAATGTAAGGGATGGAATTATTCGGCGAGTACTGCATGGCGATGGTCTTGTACGGTGCGACCAGAGACTTCAGATTTTCATGCTGCTCTTGCCAAGAGGAGTACATTAATTTTTCGCCGGGGAGCGGGTCGAGGTGTCCAGCTTCAATGCGATGGACCAGTTTGCGCGGCTCGCCCTTGGCGGGAACCACGTAATACCAACGACGCGTAACGTGCATGTGCTCTGGCAATCCGAGGATGCGGTAGCCGATGGGGTCACGATAATGATGGTCGTAGAAAAGCCATGCGTCGATGTTGCGCTCTTGCAAGGCTGATTGAATGGCGGAAAGATCCATGAAGGTTTTATTGTAACAAGCCTAGCGAGCCGGTGGCTCGGGAGCTATGGAGCCGGGGTAGCTTCCTTCGCTATGAACATGCGGTCGTAGATCCACAGCGCCAGCGCGGTCGCCAGTCCTATTCCGGTGACCATGAACCAGAGTTTGGCCGGCTGATGCTGTTCTTCGCCGAAATGGTGGAGCATCCATCCGCCGAGCGGGCCGCCAATCAGCGAGCCGATGCCGATTGGCAGGAACGCGAAGCCCATGTAGGTGCCTTGCTGACCGGGGGGAGCGAGACGGGAGATGTAATCGTAATAGGGTGGCTGCTGGGTGATCTCGCCAAGGGCCATGACGAAGATGGACAGCACTGCGCCAAGGATGCTGGGATGGAAGGCCAGAATCAGCCATGCCACCGAAGTAATGACTGTGCCTAAGATGACGGCGGCAAGCGGCGGAATCTTGCGCGTGAGGAAGCTTACGGCGATTGTGAGCGCGATGACGGTCGCGCCATCGGTGACTAAGATCTTTTCGACGGGTGCATTCGCATTCACATAATGCTGTAGGTAGCCGGGAAGGCTGATGTACTGCTGCCAGAATACGATCCAGTACCCGGTGAAGATGATCAAGAACCACATGAAACGGCTCATGCCAACGAGTGCGAGAGCCAGCAGGATGAGCCATCCCCACCAGGGAACGGAAAGAACAGAGAAAGCATTGAGCAGTCCGAGGATGGCCGCGATAAGCACGACCGGAAGAACCAGCTTGTAATTACCCAGGACTATGCAGAAGTTCTTTGCCACTTGACCGATAGAGGGAACAGGCTCCGCTCCGGCGCGTTGCGGTTCGCGAAAGAACAAGAGCACAAAGAAGAACATGCAAAAGACGCTGAGCGCGGCCACGCGATAGACGTTTTCCACGCCGAGATGCTCATGCCCCCAGCCAGCGAGGTACGGTCCGGCAGCGCCGCCGATGTTCACCATCGTGTAGTAAATGCTGTAGCCGATGCTTCGCACATTCGGCTTCGACGCACGCGCGGTGGTGCCGACGACGCATGGCTTCACAAGCGCAATGCCGAGCGCGGGCAGAATCAGGATGCAGGCCACAAAGACAGTCAGAGGCAGCGCGTTGCGAACCGGCGCGAGCCAAGGCGCCGCGATGGAGCCGATGAGGAAATAGGCGACGGCGAGGATCAGATAGGCCAGCGAGAGAGCGCGACGGAATCCGAGGCGGTCTGCAGCGGCGCCGCCGAATATGGCCATGAACCAGACCATCCCGCCGAAGATGCCGGTGAGCGTGCCCGTCTGCTGCGTGGAAAAGTTCAGCCGGTTCTGCAGGTACACGGCCATTGACGCGAACGCGCCGTAATAAGAGAGGCGTTCAAAGATCTCACTGATGTTCGCTACCCAGAACGGGCGCTCAAACCCAGTGCGAACCTCTTCTAATCTTTGCGAAAAGCTCAAGCGGTTGCTCCTTTATCTAGAGACTGCTTTGCCTGCTGTTCGGTCACCCCGTCCACGCGGATGACTTTGTTACGACTACGTTCGCCGCTGGCAATGGTAACCCCAGAACGCGGAACTTTGAACAATTCCGCAAAGAATTCTATGCAGGCTTGGTTGGCACGGCCCTCGAGAGCGGGAGCGGTGAGCGAAAGCTTGTACGCCTCGCCGATCCGACCGGTGATCGCGTTCTTCTTGGCTCGGGGATGAACTTTAATGGCGAAGGTGACTGCCATGAACTAGTGAGCGGTCTCGCCGGGCATGGCGCGCGCACCGAAGATCGCGGTGCCCACGCGCACGCAGGTGGAACCTTCTTCAATGGCGATCTCGAAATCATGAGACATGCCCATGGAGAGTTCGTCCATGGAGATGTTGGGCAGATTGCGTTCGGCAACCTCGTCGCGAATACCGCGCAGCGTGCGGAAGAACGGGCGTACGTCTTCGGCATTTTGCAGGAAGGGCGGCACGGTCATCAGGCCGCGGAACTCCAGCCACTCGAGCTTGGGAGCGGCGCGCAGTATCTCCTCAAACTCACGCGAGACGGGTGCGACACCGCTCTTTGCGGCTTCACCGCCTACATTCACTTCGATCAGCACGCGCAGCTTGCGGGATTCCTTCTGCGCGGCCTCGTTGAGTTTCTCGGCGAGACGAAGGGAATCGACGGAATCGACGGCGGCGAACAATCCCGCAGCCTTGGCGGCCTTGTTCGATTGCAGATGTCCGATAAGGTGCCACTCCGCACCGCGCAGGTCGCCGAGCAGTTCTGATTTGTCCTGGAATTCCTGCACGCGGTTCTCGCCGTAGAGGCGCATCCCGGCCTGGTAGGCTTCGCGAATGGCTTCCGAAGGCTGCGTTTTGGTCACGCCCATCAGGCGCACTTGAGAAGTCTCGCGGCCCGCGCGCCTGCACGCGTCATCAATACGCTGTTGCACGCGCGCGATGCGCTCAGAGATCTGCATGGCTGTCGAGTTGCGCGAGTTACTTCTTCACTTCTGCTGATTCATCCAGCGGTTTGTTGGCGAAGTGATAGAGCGCGAATGCCAGCGCGGCGAACGTGATCACGCCGATGATGTCAGACGTGCGGGCATTCTTACTGAACTGCATCACCAGTTTGCCGGGAGTGATCCAGTCCCAGGACTCGGCGAGTTTGATGCCGATGCCGGTGAGCCCGACGATGCCGCCGGCGGCGATCAATCCGCTGGCGAACAGCGAGCCGGGGCTGACGTCACTCTCTTCCGCCGTGCCACCGCGTTTCGTCGCCTGGCGTTCCACCAGCCAGCGCACGATACCGCCGACGAACATGATCAGCGTCGTCGCCATGGGAATGTAGAAGCCTACAGCGAATGACAGCGAGCGCACGCCGAGTAATTCAACACCGATCACGAGAAAGACGCCGATCAGTACCAGGCCCCAGGGCAGCCGGTGATTCAAGATGCCATTGATGATGGTGGACATCAGCTTGGCCTGTGGCGCAGAAGCGTCTTCACTGCCAATGCCTTGCACCCACTGATATTCCACTTGCTTAGTCTGGGTGTTGTAGAGATAGTCGCCGTCAGGCAACTCATTCGCGCCCAGTGAGTGGACGACCTCGAAATCGGCGCCGGGCTTTTCGTCCTGCGACATCACGTGCGGCTTTTTGGTCGAGTCCAGAGTGACCCGAAACTTGTCGCGCTTAAATTCGCCTTTGTCTTCTATGCCAGTCGGCAGATGGCTTACGTCCATGGTGCGCGCAGGGAAGGGCTTGATCTGCTCAAGACCTTGATTCATGAAGCGCAGCGTGTAGCCAATGGCCAAGACGGAGATGAACACGCCGATCATCAATCCCATCTGCTGATAACGTGGCGTCGCGCCGACAAGGAATCCGGTCTTCAAGTCTTGCGAAGTGTTGCCGGCATTTGCCGACGCAATGCAAACTACGCCCCCGATGGTGATGGCCAACGCGCCGTAAGCGGCTGCCGTCCAGCCAAGGAGAAGGAAGACCGCGCAGGTCGCCATCAAGGTGGCGATGGCCATGCCGGAGATGGGATTTGACGACGTGCCGATCAATCCAGTGATGCGCGAAGAGACAGTGACGAACAGGAAACCGAAGATGACGATGAATATTGCTGCGCAGATGTTCGCGAGGAAGCCGGTATAGGCACCCGGCACCGGTTTGAATGTGAGCATCAGCACGATCATTACCAGCACCAATGCCACGCCGCCCATCGCGATCTTCATACTGAGATCGCTATCAGTGCGTTTTTCTGAAGCGGCTTCGGCGGTGCTCTTCGAGAAATCCTTCATGCCGGCTTTCAGCGCGCCGATGATTGTCGGCATGGTCTTGAGCAGGGTGATCAATCCCGCTGCCGCCACAGCACCAGCGCCGATCGGCCTGATGTAGGTGCTGGCCAACTCGCTCGGACTCATGTCCGCGATGAGCTTCGTGCCCGGATATAAAGGTGCGGCCAGTTTGCTGCCGAAGAATTTGATGGTTGGCATCACTACCATCCATGCCATCACGCCCCCGGCGAAGATCACGCCGGCGATGCGTGGTCCAATGATGTAGCCCACGCCGAGATATTCAGAAGTCGTGTTGCCGCGAATGCTGCTCCCCGGCAGCCAGGATGGGTCATAGGTTGGCGTGCTCGACCACGAAGCGAACAGGTTTTCATTCTGGAAGAAGGTATAAACGCCGCCGATGCCGAGTCCCATGAAAACGCGGCTGGCGAAGGAACCGCCTTTGTCGCCGGCGATCAGAACATCAGCGCACGCGGTGCCTTCGGGATAGAGCAGGTTCTCGTGCTCCTTCACGATGAGTTGTCGCCGCAGCGGGATCATGAAAAAGACGCCGAGCCATCCGCCGACGAGTGCCAGCAAGAATATGCGGCTGACCTCCATGGGGAAACCGAGGAAGATCAGTGCGGGCACGGTGAAGATCACGCCGCCGGCAACGGATTCGCCCGCAGAACCGGTGGTCTGAACGATGTTGTTCTCAAGGATCGACGCTTTGCCGAAGGCGCGCAGGATACTGATGGAGAGCACCGCGATAGGAATGGACGCGGAAACGGTAAGCCCGGCGCGCAAGCCGACGTAAACCGTAACTGCGCCGAAGAGAATGCCGAAGAACCCGCCCAGCAAGACGGCGCGCGGCGTGAATTCAGCGCGCGTCTCATAAGGTGAAATGTACGGCTGAATGGTGCTTTCTGGGGAACGCATTTCTTTGATCTCAGCCAATCGCGGCCTCCGTAAATCCCTTGTACGGTGCTACTTGCGCACAAATGTGCGGGTGCCGAAGTTAACACGGTGTGAGGCGGGAATACAAGGCGCTTGCGGGCGGTGTTAGGCGGGAAGGCCAAAAGCAAAACCTTCAAGCGCGGATAGCGGATGAAGGTTCGCAGTTGCTGCTTTTGATTTTTTGGCGCACCTAGTACTTCGTATTGTGAATCGCGGCAAATGTGCTTGAGGCCGTGAAGGCCAAAGGCACAATGCGTTCGAGCCTGTGGTGCCCGGTTTTGTGCAGCAGGTAGCGGATACCCATGTCCGCACCAAGGTTCAGCGCGCCACCGGCGGCCATTCCTCCCCAGCCGTGGTTCACGAAGAGTTTGCCGATCGGATCAGCTTCCGTAATGCGCACTGTGGTTGGCGTCTGCACCCCGTTTACCGTGACAAAGCGTGTTTGCAATTGGCCCAAGCGGTTTTGTGTGGTGATACCGTCAGCCAACATGGCTGATGTTTCCATGCCGGTAAGCAGCCAGCTAGTGCGATCAAAGAAATTGTGTTTCGGCTTCTGCGGCGCGCGTTCAGCAGCGGCCATCAACGCGTTAATGCTGACGGTGCCTGTGGGAAGGCCAGCTTCGGCCTTCAGTGTGGAGACGCTAACGATTCCTTCGGGCGCAGCCGATCCACCGCGCGATGCCTCGTTGGAGACGACACTCGACACATATTGTGGTTGCGGAGCAGCAGGCAGTTCCTGCGCGTACGCGGCAGAGGAAATGAGCAATGCAGCGGCGACTGATCCGAACAGGTAACGAGCTGAAATCTTCTTCAAACTAAAGCCAACTTTCCGGGGAAGTGGAAGGTTAGCAATCAGTTGTGGGCAAGACCATCGGTAAAAACCCTAGATTGGCGCACGGAAGTTGCATAACCCTATCACCCTTTGGCCGTTGATTTGCCTCCCGGCTGGGGCTATACTCGCCCCTATCAGGCCTGCAAATCGCGGTTGGCACCCGCATGGCGCCGGGCCTGAGGGAAGGGCGTCTTCAGCAGTACCAACGGGCACCTAACTCGGACCAGCCAAACCAAGCTTGCAGCCGGCAAGCAAAGGGCGATTACGCTCCTTAAGACGCCCGTCGAGAGCCTCTTTGCCACTCTTTTCCCCGGCGAATGCCGCATCTGCTCTGAACCACTTTTAAACATCTCGCGCCTGCCGGTGTGCCTTGCGTGTTTGCAGGACATGCCCGTATTTCCTGGCGCGCAATGTACGATCTGCGGTGAACTGCTGGTGGCGGCGAACTTCGCCGGCGAGCTACAGGGGGAATCGCTTTGCGGTCTTTGCCAGCGATTCCGTCCGAGCTATGTGCGCGCTGCGGCGTTCGGGCCATACGAAGGCACACTACGCGACCTGATCCATATTCTGAAGTATCAGCGTGTGCGTTCCGCGGCGAAAGCCCTAGGCGTGATGCTGACGGAAGTTCTGCGCGGGATCGCGCCCGAAGCCGGCGCAACTCCCGCGGGCACGATGATCGATCAAGATAAGCTGCCCATCGTCGTTCCAGTTCCGCTGTTCAAAGCTAAACAGAACGATCGCGGATTTAACCAGGCGACTGCTGTGACCGGCTATGCCTTCCGCGCGCTGAAGCAACACTTTGACATCTTGTTTGAACCGGACATTCTGCGGCGCAAGCGCGCTACGGTCTCGCAGACCGGACTCACGCGGCACCAACGTCGCGAAAACGTTCGCGGCGCGTTCGCGGTTAATCCTGCGCTGCGGCGTTTCATCGCCGGACGCAACCTCATCCTGGTGGACGACGTGTTCACCACCGGCACGACAGCGGAAGAGTGTTCGCGCGTATTGTTGCGCGCAGGCGCGGGCAAGGTGTGGGTTGCCACCATCGCGCGGGTTTCCAAGCTGGAAGCGTTATCGATGCTGCAGCATCCAATCAATGACGAGGAGAGCATTGCGGTCGCTGCAAGCAGAGCGGCGCGCGCATAAACCTTATGTCTGGGCACAGCAGAAAACCGGTCCATCACCGCACCAAGGCCACATCCGGCGCACGGATGAAGGTTGTCGAGGCGTCTCTTCAGCCAGTGGGTCAGTCCACTGAAGCAGAGACACCCGGCAAGCCGCTGTATGCGCCGGTGCTTGTACTCAACGCGTCGTATGAGCCCATCAACATCTGCGCCGCCCGCCGCGCGGTCGTCCTGGTGCTCAAGGGCGTGGCCATGACAGAAGAAGAGAACGGACACTACCTGCACGCCCAGCGAGTAGCCATGCGTCTGCCCTCGGTGATCAGGTTGCTGGAGTACCGCCGCATCCCGCACCAGACGCGCGCGCTGTCTCGCAAGAACATCCTGCTGCGTGACCGCAACACCTGCCAGTACTGCGGCGCGGTAATGGCCAGTGGCGAACTTACGCTGGACCACGTGATCCCGCGTTCGCGCGGCGGACTCTCGACTTGGGAGAATCTGGTGGCGTGCTGCCATCCTTGCAATCACCGCAAGGGCAACCAGCTTCTAGGCGAGACCACTATGAAGCTGATGCGCGAGCCGCGCGCCTTCAATCTGCACACCAGCCGACACATCATGAGGATGATCGGCCGGTCAGACACCAAGTGGCGGAAGTACTTGTTCTATTAGCTCATCATGCGCGAATGCGCCAGTTTGCTGTTCAGCGCAAAAAAATGAGCCTAACCAGAAGGCTTCCGGTCCTGTCTAACATCCACAAGGAGATTTGCGTCATGACGTTCCGAAGTCTTCTCACTGTTTTCGCGCTTTCAACTGCTGCGGCATTCGCCCAGAGCTCGGGCGCTCAAGCTCTGCATGACGACTGTACCGTCGTCGCTCCAACACCGCGCCCTTGCACCGCGGAGGAGCGTGTCAGATTCAAGAAAGAGGCCAAAGCCGAGGCCGACCGCGAAAAGACTGAAACTCGTGAGCAGGCAGAGGAACGAGTCAGCGATGCGCGTGACGCGGACCGCGACCGCGAAGAGGCAAAGGCCGAAGCCGAGCGAGATCGCGAAGAAGCCAAAAGAGAAGCTGAGCAAGATAAACGAGAAGCTGAAGAGGACGCCAGAATAGATAAGGAAGAGGCGAAGAGAGAAGCCGAGCAGGACCGCATAGATGCACAGCGTGATGCTGAAGAAGCCAAACGCGATGCGGCCGAAGCCAAACGCGATGCAGCCGAAGCGGAACGGGAAGCAGCAGAAGACAAAATGGACGATCGTGACCAGTGTGACGATGATGACGATTGCGACTTTGTCGCCAAGCCGGTTAAACCGGCCAAACCCGCAAAGCCGTCATCTTTTGCCAAACCGGCAAAGCCTGCCAAACCGGTAAAGCCTGCGAAGCCGGCAAAACCAGCAGAGCCGGCGGCCCCGTTTCAGATGTAGCAACGGTTACGCTTTCACCGCCTCCAGCACCCATAGCGGCGAATTGTTCGGGACTATGCGGACTAGCTTGAGACCAGCCTTTGCGAAGAGTTCTCGATATTCATTTTCCGAGCGCTCTTTTCCGCCGGGCATCACCAGCATGTGCAGATCAAGATACTTGCCCGAGTGAGGCACGTTCGGCCCCGGCAACACCGCTTCGACGAGCAAGATCTTGCCATTGCCTCTCATGGCCTTGGCGCAGTTGCGCAGGATGGCCACTGCTTTCGATTCCTCCCAGTCATGGATGATGTGCTTCATGATGTAGGAATCCGCTGCGGGAACAGACTCAAAGAAATCACCACTCGCAGTCTTGCATCGCCCCGCAAGGCCCATCGAACTGATGCGTTCTTTCGCGCCGTCTACCACGTGTTCCAGATCGAAGAGGATGCCGTGCAAGTCAGAATGCTTGGCTAGGATGCTGGTCAGGAGAAATCCGTGTCCGCCGGCAACGTCGCACAGCGTTCCCATTCCGCTGAAGTCATAGGTCTCAAGTACGGCGGGCACGACCATCGACGTGATCGCGGTCATCGCGTTGTTGAATTCGCGGTTCAGTTGCTGGTTGGTTGGGAAGTAATCAA
>JAICLA010000248.1 GCA_025927695.1 Terriglobales bacterium
GCGAATGCGGAAGTCTTCTTGCGATTGAAATCCGCCTCGAGTCCGTGGCCGATGGCCTCGTGCAGCAGGATCCCAGGCCAGCCGGGACCAAGCACGACTTCCATCTCGCCTGCGGGCGCTTCCACCGCGTCGAGTTGCAAGATGGCCTGCCGCGCCGCTTCACGAGCGAAATGTTCTGGAGTCTTTTCTGTCTGGTAAAACTCGATGCCGACGCGTCCGCCGCCGCCGTGCGCACCGCGCGCGGAATTCGATTCAGAAGCTTTGGCGATGACGAACACGCTCATGCGCGACATAGGCTGCGTATCCGTGGCTAGCGTGCCGTCAGACCCGACGACGAGTATCCGGCGCACTTCGTCAACGTACGCGCCGCGCACTTGAATAATGCGCGAATCGTAGGCGCGGGCGGCGCGGTCAGCGCGCATCACAAGCTCGAGCTTCGCTGAAAGCTCAGTATCAACGCCGTTCGACGCAACAGGATAAAGATTGCGCGCTCCGGTTTCTTTGAATCCGGCGACATCTTGTTTGGCCGGGGCGCTGGCGATCAACGCAGCGGTCTTGGCTGCGTGCATGATGCGGTCGGGCGCGAGGTTGTCAGTATGGGCGTATCCGGTGCGTTCGCCGGATATCACGCGAATCCCACAACCAGCAGTAACGCCTTGCGTGGCAGACTTCACCAGCGATTCGTCGACCGTGATCGAGGTTGAAGTGAGATATTCGAAATAGAGATCGGCGTAGTCGCCTCCGGCGGAGAGCGCCGCTGAGAGATACTTTTCCAGGTCTTGCTGGGTCAGCGCAAAGCGCTCAAAGAAAAACTGCTTATCAGCCGGGTTCGCGGAATGAGACATATAAAGGTTAGATTGTTCCTGCGCCGATTAAGACGCAGCATCTAAGTATCGATTATCGCAGAAACCTTGCCGCCGGCGCTGTTGGTGTTGGAGTAACCATAGTCACTCATAAGGAGGCAGTCAAAATGGGTAAGTTCATCCTTGGAGTCCTCATTGGGTTTGTGATCGTTGCTTGTGTGGGATTGGGCTACTTTTACTTCGGTTACGCGCCGGCCGCGACGGCCGCCCCACCTATGCCGCTTGAAAAGCGCGCAGCAAAGTGGGCTTTGAGCGCACGCATCAAGAAAGAGATGCCGAATGGGACTTCGATGGCCGCGAGCGAAACCAACCTGCTCGCCGGCGCGGAAATGTACAAACGCGATTGCGCCGTTTGCCATGGACTTCCGGGCGAAGCCAAGCCCAGCAACATTGCTGCGGGCATGTATCCCAAGCCGCCGCAGCTTTGGAAACACGGCGTAACGGATGATCCAGTGGGCGAGACTTATTGGAAAGTGGCGAATGGTATTCGCATGACGGGGATGCCGGCATTCAAAGCTAACACCTCTGATGAAGCTGTCTGGCAGGTGAGCCTGCTGCTGGCGAATGCGGACAAGCTTCCTGCAAGCGTGACTGCAGCTTTGCAACAACCCATTTCAGCGGCGCCTGCGAACCCGGTTTCCGCGCCGTCAACGACACACATGCCAGGAACGAAGTAGAAACGTTTGCACTTCTCTGCGGGTGACGTATACTGCGCCCGCAGATTATGCCCCCCGCTGCCACTCACTCCATTGCGCAGACTCTCGCCCGCACTCTTGAAGAGTTCCTCGGCGAGTCACACGATGCTGTAGTGATCGAAGATGGATTGGTGACCTTCGATCTCGCGAATGCAAAGTTCTCCATCTCGACCGAAAATGATAAGTGCCTGCTGCACCTCTGGTCAGATGAGCGCAACATCGTGCGGCGGGTGGAGGATGCGAAGCAAAAAAAAGACTGCCTGCAGCTCGAAGTGCGGAAGTTCGGCCAAGGCAAGCCAACAACGATAGAGATCTGCCGCGAACGCGACCGCCGAACGCCATCAGCGAAAAAGGCGGCGCGGGCTGCTTACCAAAGATTCTTGTCGGCGGTGCTGCAACGCGAGTCCCCCGGATACAAGATAGAGAAGCTCACTTCCGCGGCGGATCTGGCGCATAGCTTTGGTCCAGCGTATGCGCGCTGCGTTTTGCGCAAGGGACGCTCGGCCTTCGCCGTCATTGGCGTGAATGAGCAAGAGACGCAGGCGACCATCGATGGCGCGCTGTCTGCCGGCCTATTGTGGTTGGAACACTGCCGTCAATATACGAACCGGGCACTAGTGGAAGGGCTGCGGCTTTTTCTTCCTGTCGGGCAAGCGGAGACGGTACGCGTCCGCATGGCGAACCTCAATCATCGCGCGTCGAGATTTCACCTATATGAAGTGATTGGGAACGACAGCAGCCTGCGTGAAGCCGATATCAACGACGGTGGAAACATTGCCACGCGACTTGTTCGTAACCACGATCAAGCGGCGACGCGAGCGCGATTCGAAGGTGCCATTGCGCGCGTGCTGCGGCTAGCTGGTTCGGCGGATGAAGTTGAGATCGCGGCGCTCTCGCCGGGAGAGATGGCATTCCGCTGGCGCGGCCTGGAATTCGCCCGAGTGCGCAATGCGCTTGTGCCGGGAAGCTTCTCGCAGCAACAGCAGATCACGTTCGGCGCGGGTGCATATGAGACTCCGCTGACGGAAGCGACCGAGCCTTTCCTGCGCGACCTTGTATCCCGCATGATGCTAGGACGGCGCCCCGGCGGCGACCGCACTGATCTGCTCTGGCATATGCAGCCGGAACGCTGGCTGGAGTCGCTGCTGCTGCGCGATATTCAGGCCATCGATGCACGGCTTGATCCGGAATTTGTTTATCGGCAGGTACCGGCGTTTGCCGCTTCTGACCGCGCCATGATCGACCTGCTGACATGCACGCACGACGGGCGGCTGGCAGTCATTGAGGTAAAAGCCAGCGAAGACCTCCATCTGCCGCTGCAAGGACTGGATTACTGGGCGCGCGTGAATTGGCATCATCAGCGCGGCGAGTTCCAGAAGTTTGGATACTTTGCGGGACGCGAGTTATCGGCGGACCCGCCATTGCTCTATCTCGTGGCTCCGGCATTGCAGTTGCATCCGGCGACCGATGCGCAGCTCAAGTATCTTCCCGAAAAGATCGAGTGGCAGGTTCTGGGTGTGAATGAGGATTGGCGAAATGGGGTGAGAGTGATCTTCAGGAAGTCGCCAAAGTAGCTACGGCTTCGCTTCCGTATTCGTATTATTGTGCGCCCCCACATACACACGCGACACTCCATTCAACATCCTGCGCCAAGGCCACTCGCCTTTTTCGCAGAAGAATATCTCGCCCACGCGCGAGCCGCGGTAGTACCAGCGTTTCAATAGCGCGAGATTCTCCATCTGTTCGGTGACGCTGTGTTTTGCGTCTGCCTTCAATCTTTCTACTGCTTCGCGCAATCTCGTCTCGGGCTTACTGGTTGGGGCCGGCGGCTCGGCAGATGTCAATGTTTCGAGCGGCACTGGCTCAAACATCATGGGCTGAGTATGCAACGACGATTGCCCCGAACCAGGATTAGCCGGCGCCATACCTAGGACAGAAAATTCCGCCGGCCCCGTGATCATGCCGCGGTGATAACCGAACAATGCGACGCGCTCTTCTTCAAGCGCCGGCTGAACGATAACCGCGTCCAACTGGTCGACGCGACGCACGATCTCATCCGCCTCATGCGCGACATCTTTTATCTTTTCGACTTTCGAATGCAACGCCGCGGCCTTTTCAAATTCCAAATCCGCGGACGCTGCTTCACGCTCCGCCGCGATCTCGCGAATCAGTGATTCGCCGCGGCTGCCGATGAATGCCTCCACGCGTTGAGTTTCCGCAAAGTAGGCTTCGTCTGTGCAGCCTTTGAAGCACGGTGCCAGGCACATCTTCATCTCGGAGTAGATACAGCCGGGAAACGCAGGGTCGGGCTGCAATTCAAACGTGCAACGGCGTGACTTGAACAGATCGAGCACGTCATTCAGATATTTGTCCGCTGCCGC
>JAICLA010000115.1 GCA_025927695.1 Terriglobales bacterium
GAATCGACCTTGTGGCAGGTCGATTGTCAAAGAACAAATCCGTAATCCCGAGCATCCGGAATCCGGACCCCAACGTCCATTTGACGCCGGGGAGATGACTCAGTGTGGCTGGTTTGCCTTAAGGAGTCAAATCTAGTATTAGATGATCTCTCCAGTTTGGGCGATTCAGGCTGATGAATCAGTCCTAACCGACTTTAAGGTGGCTGATGACGCTGCCAGTGCGTCCAGTGGCGTTGTCACGGACAACGAAGTGGACAGTGTATTCGCCAGCGGGAAGGTCGAAGCTGCTCTTGTACTGGATACCTTCTTTTTCCAGTTTTTCGAGGCTGCCGGGCGCGAGCTCAGAGTGAATGGATTGGGCGATATTACCTATGGGTTTTCCGTGGATATCGGTCGCGACGACGCGTAGGTCGAGGTCCAGCATGGTCTTGGCTCCTTCAGCAATTATTTCGCCCGGAGGTACAGCCATCTGGAAGGTAACGATCTTTCCTTTGCTGCCGTCAATCTGGTTGCCGACGAACCCTGCTCTCAATGGAAGCGAAGTAAAAGGCAGGGGAGAGGCCAATGCGTTATCAATGTCATATCCGCGGGTGAGTTCGGGATTCTCAGTATTCGCGGTGACGTAAAAGCCTTTGCGCGCTGAAACTGTGTAGCCCCCCTTGGTGCGAACGCTGAGCGTGCGCCAACCAGCCCTGCGGTCTTCTTTATTGAGTGGATAACTTAGCAGGTAATATTCGGAGCCGTCGTCGATGGCCGCGCCGATCTCGGTGTTTATGTCATTGCGATTGAAGAATGCTTTACCGCCTGTCATCTCGGCCATGCCGATCATGCTGGAGATGGTGTAACTGTGCTCAGTAGAAATAGCTGACAATGCCTGCTGTACAGCCGGGCCGCCCGCCGCGCCGACGGGGAGGTGTTCGCTGCCATCAAGACCAAGGACCTCTAAGCCGCGAACATCGACGGGGTATACCGCCACATTGGCCTGGTTGAGCATCTGCATAGTGTGCTCAAGAGGTAGGGTGGTCGCGCCATCACTCAGATGGCTGGAAGAATCCAGCTGGAAAGGGAAACCGGCTGTCAGCCAAATGAGGGATTTACGACCTGGAAGGCTGGAGACGCTGGCGGCGATGCGTTGCAGAGCCACGAGTGTGAGGCCTGTGGCTCTGGCTTCTTCCTTGACCTCATCTTCGCGGTCAACTTCGTTAGCGAATGCGAGCAGTTGCGCTTTGATGCTGACGCGGGTCTTATTCAATGCGGCACGCATGGTAGGTGCTGAAGCGGAGTCCTTTGCCGCTTGCGTCCCGGTCAATTCCGTGTGCAGATCACGAAGAGCGGCGATCAATTCTTGCTGATCTTCAGAAAAATCATGGACGACGGTCACCTGCTGGCCATGAATGGTGACGAGCTCGATCAGAGCGCCATGCTCGGCTGTCTGCAAAAGCAGATCAACGATGGCGCGTCGCGCAACCGCCTGGTACTTCTGCGGAGTGTTGATGAGGTCAAGAGCGATGACCGCAATCGGTTTCTTTTTCGAGGTAGTCGCGTTAGACGCGGAGGAGAATGCGCGCGCGTCCGCGGTTGTATCTGGAGAAACGGAAGGAGCTTGGACTTCTTCCACCGATGCGATCGGGCGGCGCTTTCCGTTCTCAAGAAGCGTGAAATCGTCTTTGGTGAGTCCCGTAACGTGGTGCTGTTGCTTGTCTTGCACGATGACAGGGACTAGCACGTACTCTGCGTGGGAAGAAAAAGTAATATTTCGGCCGTTGGCTTGCTCTGAGTGAGAGTGCTCAGGAATGTCACCATGGGCCGGCGCAGTGGGATCAGGGAATGTAGCCCACTGCGCGTAGGCCTGTGAACCTGCAAACAACGTGAGCAGAAGCAATAAACATTTGGGGCCGAAGTTTCGCATATGAGTCCTAGCTCACCTTCAGTTGAGCGATCACGCTGCCGACTTTCCCGGTCGTGTTGTCACGCACAACGAAGTGAACGGTGTAATCGCCCGGTGCGAGTTCAAAACTGTTCTTATACTGCACACCGTCTTTTTTCAGTTGTTCAGCTCCGGCCGGTGGCAGCGTCCCTTCAAAGGTTTGTTTCACGTCGCCTTTTTGCTGGCCTTGAGGATCGATGGCCGCGACCCGGAAGTCGAGACTGACTTTGTTTTCACTGTCCTCAGGAGAGATCGCCGAGCCGGGCAGGTCTAGTTCGAACTGCACGACCTTTCCTTTTTGTCCGGGGAGCGGATCACCCAGCCACTTTGCTTTGATAGGAAGTGAAGTGAACTCGAGCGGCGACGCGAGAGCGCTGTCCAGGTCAGGTTGACGCGCGTCCAACTGTTCCAGTGTGGCGCGAGTGACGAAGTATCCCTCGCGTGCACGGGGCTTGTATCCTTTCACTTTCACTTCAAGCTTCCGCCATCCCGCTTGCTTGTTGTTCTTGTTAAGAGGGAAGCTGAGCATGTAGTAATCAGTGGAGTCATCCATCGCCTGTTTGACCAGGTTGCCGATATCATTACGGTTATAGAAAGCTTTGCCGCCGGTCATATCGGCAACGTCACGTAAGGTGCTGAGGGTGGCGTTGTGGTCTCGAGAAAGTTGGGCCAAGGCACTCTCTGTGCCACTGACGTCGCCGACGGCGTAGCGATTACTGTCATTGGCCTGAAGGCCGACCAGACCACGCGCGTCTACGGGATATACGGCGACATTCGCATTGTCGAGCAACTGCATTGTGCGCTCGTAATTGCTATAGGCAGAGCTGCCTACCAATTCTGAGGAATCACCGTCGATGTAGAAGGGAAACCCGTCGCTGACCCAAATCAGCGATTTTCGTCCGGGGACGCTTTCTACGCTCGCGGCAATACGCTGAAACGCCTGCAGCGTTTCGCCAATGGCTTCCTGACGCTGAGCTGTGGCATATGAGGCGTCAGCTCCGCTGGCGAAATTCACCAGCGTCGTAGCATTGGCGATCGAGACTGCGCTTGCCGTTCCGGTGGAGGCCGAACTGAGCTGGCCGGTCGAGTTGATGGCCGCGCGAATGTCATTCGCGAGATTCGGATCTTTGAAGCTCTCACTGCCGGTAACTCTTGAATCCAAGACCTTCATCGCCGCGATCAAAGATTTGGGGCTCTCAGTGAAAGAGTGGATGACCGTGATGCCTTTGGAATGGATGGCAAGCAGTTCGATCAAAGAGCCGTCATCTGGCGCGTCCGCGAGCATTTTGATGATGGAACGGCGGGCGTAAGTCTGATCGAGCAGGGGCGTATTGATCATGTCCAGGACGATGACGGTGATCTTGTGCGCTTGCCCGCCGGAATCGAGCGAGTTGGAAAACTCTTTCAAATTGCTGTCTTGTTTGATCTGCGCGTTAGTAGTGTTGATCTCTTCCACGCTGCTGATGGGCTGAGACTTACCGTTCTCCAGAATGGTGAAGTCTTCTTTCTTCAAGCCCTTGACCGGCGCCTGACTCTTGTCGCGCACGATGACAGGAACCAGAACGTACTGCGCCTTGGTGGAGAAAGTGAGAGGCTTGCGGTCGATGGGGATCTGCTGCCGCGATGGCACCTCCATGGGGATACCCATACCGCTGCTGACACCACGCTGATCTTGGGCGAATGCGACTGAAACAAAGGCAAGTAAAATTAGGCTTTTTAGTGCGACCGATTTATGCTTCATACATCCAAACTCCCCATGTGCGACGATGACAAGTGTATGGAGTGCGAACGGTGATGCGCGCGGAGTGCCTGCCCATCTCTGCCGTGCCACATACGACCCAGTTGTTCCGGGATTTTGTCTCGAACTTCCCTAAAGTCCAATCATTTTACCCCGCCTCACCAGCTACTCCCAACTACGCGATAGCGGCTTCCGGACTTGAATATCCCGAGGAGAGGCGAATCAAGGTGGCCAGTGTCTTAGACAGGCAGAACCGCGCTTGGGGAGCGGGAAAGAAAACCTTAGACAATATTGAACGCCTAAAGAATGGTGCATCGGCGATTGTTACCGGGCAGCAGGTTGTGCTGTTCGGTGGTCCTATGTTCGCGATTTTGAAGGCTTTGACGGCCATTAAACACGTCGAGGCAGCCGCAAAGGTAGGTGTGGAGTGTGTGCCGGTCTTTTGGCTGGCGAGCGAAGACCATGACCTGGCGGAAGTAAGCGCAGTCACTCTTCGCGATCAGGCCGGAAAGCTGCGGGATTTTTCTATCGCACCAAAGGGCAACGGCGGGCCTGTGGGAGATGTGGAACTTGATGCCGAAATCAGTGGGTTAACGAAGCAGGCAGCGGAAACATTTTCCGATGCAGACGTGGCTGCCATGTTGCGCGAATCTTACGCGGCGAAAGAGACGTTTGCCAATGCGTTCGCGCGATTGTTCACGAAGTTGTTTGCAGATTTTGGATTGATATTGCTGGATCCCGCCGATGTTACGTTTCACGAGATCGCAAAGCCGCTATTGAAGTCGGTGGTGGAGCGCGCGGCGGAATCGAATGCCGCGCTTTTGGCTCGGTGTAAAGAGTTGGAGAGCGCTGGATATCACGCTCAAGTCAAAGTGACTGCGACTTCGACTCCGTTGTTCGCCTTGCAGGACGGAGTGCGGACGCCGGTGCATCGGGCGAACGGGAATTTTTCCATTGGCAAAGAGAAGTTGAGTCCGAAAGAGTTGGCGGGACGGATTGATTCGCGCCCGCAGGATTTTAGTGGGAACGCATTGTTTCGTCCAGTGATCCAGGATTATCTGCTGCCCACACTGGCTTATGTGGGCGGTCCGGCGGAGATCGCGTACTTTGCGCAGTCAGAGGTTCTTTATAAAAGGCTGTTGGGGAGAGCGACGGCGATCTTGCCGCGCGCTTCGGCTACCATCGTTGACGCCAAAGCGGAGCGACTGTTGAAGAAGTATGGATCGGGCGTGCAGGATGCGTTTATTGCGGCGGATGAGCTGCAGAGGCGGATTGCCGCGGTAAGCCTGCCAGCAGGCGTGAGCGCAGAGTTTGCCAAAACGCAAGGGGAAACGCAGAAGCGGCTGGAAGCGTTGGCAGCAGAGCTGAGAAGATTGGACCCTACGCTGGAAGATGCAGCGAAACGCGCAGCTTCAAAGATGATGTACCAAATATCGCGACTCAAGACTCGAGCGGGAAATGCCGAGACGCGAAAGAATGGTGAAGTAGCGCAGCATGCGGAATTTCTGTCTGATGCTCTGTATCCGCACAGTGATCTGCAGGAGCGGCATGTGGCAGGAGTGTCGTTCGTTGGTCGTCAGGGAATCGGCTGGTTACGTGAACTTTATGACGCGATCGACCTGAGCTGTGCCGGGCACCAGGTTTTGTACAGTTAGTGGCTGGAGTATGATGTGGGCATGGCGAAGGGCGCACAACCGTTCGAGGTGGGATGTCCGTGCTGCGGGGCGTTGATCAAGGTGGACCCCGAAGCGAAGGCGGTCATCGCTCATACTCCGCCGGCGCGTCCTAAGACGTTCAACGATTTTGAAGAGGCGGCACGGGCGATGAAAGACCAGGACAGCCGCCGCGAATCGCTCTTCGCGCAGTCAGTGGCGAATGAGAAGAACAAGGCGGCGCTGCTGGAAAAGAAATTCCAGGAAGCGGTGAAGAAGGCCAAAGAGACGCCGGACACAGGCAAGCCCATCCGAGATTTCGACCTCGACTAGCAAATGACGCGACCGTTATTCCTCGGACATCGCGGCACGCGCATTTACGCCCCAGAAAATACTTTTGACGCCTTCAACCTGTGCCTGGAGCATGGGTGCGACGGATTTGAGTTCGATGTGCGACGCACGAAAGATGGCGTGGCAGTGGTCAATCACGACGCGCATTTCTACAAGCTCAAAGTGGATGAATGTACTTTCGCGCAGTTGAAAGTGGCACATGAGATTCCGACTTTGGAAGAAACGGTGCGGGAGTATGGCGCGCGGTGCTACATCAATATCGAGTTGAAAGAAACCGGACTGGAACAGGAGACCTTGCGGGTGGTGAGGGCTGCGCCGCCGCAACATGGCGTGATGGTGTCGTCATTCTTGCCGGAAGTCATCGAGGAGTTGGCCAAACTACGGGGTGAGACAGATGTTCCGCTGGGGTACATCTGCCGAAACCTGAAGCTGCTGAATACATGGAAAGAGTTGCCGATCTCCCATGCCATCGTCAATCACGCTATCTACTCTAAGCAGTTGCAAGGCGAGCTGAAACAAGCCGGAGTCAAACTTTTTGTGTGGACCGTGAATGACCCCGCGGAGATCCGCCGTTTTGTTGAGCTGGGCGTGGATGGTCTGGTTTCAGACGACAGCAAGTTGAGCGTGCTGGTCAAGACAACGTAATGCCGCTCGGCTTGATCAGGAAAGCATCTTTCTCCGCAACGAAATCTTCTATCCTTTTCTCGATCTCGAGATCTGACCAGCTTAATGTGCGACCCATCTGTTGAGCCGCGTCGCGCATATTGCTTTCACTCCATGTTTCCGATAATGCGACTGGTAAGCGCCGCAATAGGACATCCCCGAGTGTGACGGCGAATTCATGCCGGACGGCATGGACTGCGCGGGTGAGTTCGAATCGTAGAGGGGCGCCGGCGGACGAGAATGGCTGTTGTGGCACCAGTGCCGCGGGCGGCTCGCCGCTTGAGGAGAGGCCAATCTTTTTGGCGCATTCGCCGGCCAAACTGGTGGCTGTCGTAAGCTTGCCGCCGATGATGGAAATGAGCCCGCGGGCGCCTTCGTCGGAATGGTCATGCAGAAAGTGTTTGCGTGTGGTGGCATTGGCGTTGGAATCGCCAACGTAAGGAAGCGGGCGAATGCCGGCGTAGGTGGCGATGATGTCATCGGCGCTGAGGCCTGAGTTCGGAAAGATGCGAAGAAATGACCGCATCAAGTAGTCGATTTCTTGTGAGCTTGGCGCGGTTCGAGCTGGGTCGGCGTTATCGGCGACTTCAGTCGTGCCGACTAGCGTCTGGCCGTTCCAGGGAATGACGAAGAAGGGACGGCCATCAATGGCTTCGGTGTAGACAGCGGATCCGGGCGCGCCTGAAAATCGCGGGAGGATGATGTGTGAACCGCGCACGCCGCCGATCATGCGCTGCGTAGCGATGTTCGAGGCGGCGGTGACGCGGTCCGCCCACGGGCCGGTGGCGTTGATGATCCACGTGGCGGAGAAGCGCGATTCTTTGCCAGTGAGAAGATCGCGTGTGCGGACACCGGTGGCGCGTGCGTTAGAGACTTCTACGCTCAACACTTCGATGTGATTGCGCACGATGGCACCGGCTGCGGCGGCTTCTATGATCCAGTCGGCAATGAGTCGTTCAGGGAATTCGCATTGAGCGTCTTCGTAGTCGAGAAGCATCCAGCGCTGGCCGGAATCAAGAGAGCGTTCGAGACTGGCTATGTCTTCTCTTGCGGCTGCGGGGTCGGGACGGCGACCGGATATCGCGCGATAGATAGCTAAACCTGTGCGGAGTGCAAGCGGGCTTCGCAGACTAAAAGGATTGTTGTGTCGCGGGATGGCGAGTGTGAAGCGTAGGGGCTGGACGAGGCTCGGCTTCGTGCGCAGCAGTAGCTCGCGCTCGCGCAAGGATTCGCGCACTAACGCGAGTTCTCCGTGTTCGAGATAGCGCAGTCCGCCGTGGATGATGCGGGTGGCTCGGCTGGATGTTCCGCTCCCGAAGTCGTGTTGTTCGAGAAGCAGGACGCGCTTGCCCCCGCATGCGCACTCGCGTGCGATGGCTGCACCGTTGATCCCGCCGCCGATGACGATGACGTCGTAAGGATGGGCAGGGATGGGCGGGCGCGGCATGCTTGGCGAAGGTAACAGAGAGGTTTGTGATTGCCAAGATTTGTGATTGCCAGGATTGGATGCGAAACAAAAAAGCGGCGGCAAGATGCCGCCGCGACTGCCGGCGAGACGCCGGCGGTACTTATGTTCTAACGAAATTCAAGAACTTCTTGCGCGGGTCGGCGTCGAAGCCGGGGAAGATTTTCGCCAACTCGTGGTTGCCCATGTGGTTGTAGAGGCCCTCGCTGAGCACGGTGCGGAAGTCCGTGGTGACTTCTAGATCGCGGCCTTCATAGAGGTGGCGTTGATCGAGGCCCGGCCAGCGTCCGTAGACTTTGCCGCCTTTGACGGGGCCACCGAGGACGAACATGACGTTGGCGTGTCCGTGGTCAGTGCCGCGTGTACCGTTCTCTTTGGCGGTACGTCCGAACTCCGACATGGTTACCAGCACGGTGTCATTGCCGAGGTCGCCGATGTCTGTCCAGAAGGCGGCGATGGCTTGCGAGAATTCGCGAGTGATGTTCGCGATCTGGCCTTGGGTGTTGCCTTCGTTGACGTGGTGGTCCCATCCGCCGATGTC
>JAICLA010000102.1 GCA_025927695.1 Terriglobales bacterium
ATTGAAGAAGTTCTTCTCTGGGCTGCAGTGCACAGTCCTGCTGCTTGACGACCGAACCACGGCAAAGGTGGACCTGCAGATACAAAGTATCGCGCATGGCGTTATCACGATGGAGGGTCTGCCGCGCGATTTTGGTGTACGAAGAAGGCGTCTAGAAATCAAGAAACTGCGCGGCACACAGTACCGTGAGGGTTATCACGATTACATTATTGAGACCGGCGGATTAGATGTCTATCCGCGATTGGTGGCTTCGGAACATCCGCAGAATGAGACGCGTCCGACGCCGATCTCAAGCGGTATCAAGGAACTGGACGAATTGCTGGGCGGCGGTATCGATGCCGGAACGAGCACCTTATTGATGGGCCCGGCAGGATGTGGGAAGTCGACCATAGCCATTCGCTATGCGTTGTCTGCCGCCGATCGGGGTGAGAACGCGGTCATTTACACCTTCGATGAGACCAGCGCCATCATGTTGCACCGCGCAAAGGGTCTGGGGCTTGATCTGGCAAAGCATATCAAGTCAGGAAGGATACAAGTGGAGCAGGTGGATCCCGCGGAGTTGGCCCCGGGCGAATTCGTATATCGCGTCTTCCACCAAGTGCATCAGCGTGATGCAAAAGTGATCGTCATTGACAGTTTGAATGGATTCCTTCATGCGATGCCGGGTGAGAGCATTCTCACGATGCAGATGCATGAACTGCTCTCGTACTTGAACCAGCAGGGGGTAGCCACCATCGTTACCCTTGCGCAGCACGGCATGATGGGGACCAGCATGGGATCGGTGGTCGACCTCAGTTATTTGGCCGACTCGGTCATCCTATTCCGATATTTCGAGGCCCAGGGCGAGATCAAGCAAGCCGTATCCGTGCTTAAGAAACGTAGTGGAGCTCATGAAAGAGCCATCCGTGAACTTAAGTTCCAGAACGGTACCATCTCCGTTGGCGCACCGCTCAAGCAGTTCCATGGCATCATGACCGGGGTGCCTCAACTGGCTGCCGCTAAGGACGCAGGGAGATAGTATCGTGCAGGGCGGGACCGAGCATTTCATTTCCAATCCAGAGTACCGGATACTTGTAGTAGCTCCCTCCGGTCGCGATGCCGACCTTATCTGCCGATTGCTGGAAGACGTGAATCTGCATTGTGCCGCCTGCACGTCAGTCGAGTCGGCGTGCGCCCAGATGTCTGCTCCTACGGGAGCGGTGATCGTCGCGGAAGAAGCGCTTAGCCCGGAACGCGTGGTGAGGTTGGCTGAGATCATCGATCATCAGCCGTCGTGGTCTGACTTCCCGTTGATCTTACTCACCATTCCCGGAGTCGTGAGCGCTTCCAGCGTGCAACGCAGCCTGCTGCGACGCCCTTTGGGAAATGTGCTTTTACTGGAGCGGCCTATCCGGCCTGAGACACTGGTCAGCACTTTGCAGAATGCGCTGCGCGCCCGCCAGCGCCAATATCAACTGCGGGACCAGATGCTCCAACAGCAACAAGCCGAGCAAGCCTTGCGCCAGTCAGAAAAATTGGCGGTCGCAGGACGTCTCGCCGCCAGCATAACTCACGAGATCAACAATCCGTTGGAAGCGGTCACGAACCTGCTTTATTTGATCGAGACCAGCCAAGACCTGAATTCCGTGAAGGAATATGCGAGGCTGGCTTCAGACGAGCTGAAGCGAGTAGCGGAGATCACCGCCCATACGTTGAACTTCCATCGCCAACCTATCAACCCCGTCATGGTGGACATACCAGATGTGATCGACTCGGTGCTCACGTTATACCGCCAACGGCTGAAATCCGCCGGCATCTCGGTGGAGCGGGAATATGACCGGGCGCCGCGAGTGTTGGGAATGTCAGGAGAGTTGCGCCAACTCTTCGCCAATCTTATTGGCAATGCCGCTGACGCAATGCGCATGGGTGGAGTTCTAAAGATCAGAGTGAAGGGCGTTTCAGCCAGAACCGGCGCAAACCCGCGTGAAGCCGGAGTGCGCGTCTTAGTAGCCGATTCCGGCAGTGGCATCGCACCTCAGCACAAGAAGCGCATCTTTGAACCCTTCTTCAGCACTAAGGGAAATACCGGCACCGGACTGGGACTCTGGGTCAGCGCATCCATCGTGGAGAAGCATAGCGGGTCCGTGCAGGTGAGAAGCTGCACGAATCCACAAAACCCCGGTACCGTTTTTTCTGTCTTCCTTCCCGCGGAACAAAGCCAGCCTCACCTTGTACAGGGAGCGGTAGCCAAGGAACAGATCGCCTAGACCTGTTCACTTCTTCGCGTCTTCACCCAGCCAAGTGCTTAAGATCTCCTTCTGCATCGCGTCAGGATTCGAGATCTCCTTCACCGTGAACGCGACTCTTGGATCGGTTTCGACTTTTACTGTGATCGTCTTGAGTTCTCCGCGACGAAAAACGGTTATAGGGATCTCGCTGCCTGCAGTTTGTGCTTTCAGCAGGTCGGCATAGTTGGTTGCGTTCACCTGCTGGCCGTTCAGCGCCACGAGAGTGTCGGCGACTTCAAGCCCAGCTTTCTCTGCGGGCGATCCAAAATGAATCGCGGTGACGGCGATCTGTCCTTCGGGCAAAACAGTCGGCGGTGCGCCGGGGAAGTTCGATGGAATGTTGCGTCCGGTGTTGATGCCGATCCAGGGATCAGTCTTTGCCGGTTTCTGTTCGAGCATCAACCCTGCATATTTGAGGTAATCGTTCCACGGGATCTCTTCCGTGCCGCTCACGTATTTGGCAAAGAAGTCGCCGAAGTCCGCGTCGTTGGGAGCGGCTTCGCGGGTGATGATCTCTACTGCGTTGCGGAAACCGCGCTTCTCATCAAAGCCGGGTTTAGGCAGCGCATTGTTCTGGTAGAGATAGTGGAAGACATCGAGCAGGTTGCGCTTGTTCTGCGTGCGATGGCGGATCTCAAGATCGAAAAGATTTCCGAGGAGTTCACCTTTGTTGTAGTAGTCGATGCGATTGTTCAGGGCATTGCCACCGGAGCCCCAGGTGTCCCAGCTGGAAAGTTCGACGCTCATCATCTTGCGTCCTGCGTCATTTTGTAACGTGCCGATCTGTGTCGCGAGTTCATCGTAATACTCTTCTTGAGACCACAGGCCGCTCCGCCGTAATCCGACGGCAGCCCAGTAGCTGGTCATACCTTCTGAGACATACAGGTTTCGCGTGTTCTGCTCGTGCGAGTAATCAAATGGTCCGAGGATTGAAGGCCGGATACGCTTTACATTCCAAAGATGAAAATACTCGTGAGCTACGACGAACAAGAAACGGCGATAGTTCGCACGGTTGGTGTGAGTGCCATTTGCGGAAAAGGTGATGTCGGTCGAGTTCAGGTGTTCCAGGCCGCCGGAGCCGTTACCGGCGCGCGCCCGTAGAAAGAAAACATACTTCTTATACGGGATCACACCCATCATCGTTGTAAGTTCGGCAACGATCTTTTGGACGTCAGTCGTGATCTGGTCTTTCTTGAAGTTGCCCTTGCCGATGAAGACCACATAGTGCGGAATGCCCTTGTAGTCGAACTGTGTCTGTTCCCAATTGGTTCCAGTCACGATGGAGGCGTCGATGAAGGTGTCGTAGTCGGGTGCTTGATACGTGTTCGCCTCAGAACCAGATTCCATCCCTGTCTGCGTCTTCCAACCCGCCGGCGGATTGAGCTTGAGCGTGACAGGACCGGCTAACGGATATGGCGCTTTGCCGACGACATACATGAACGTGGATGGCCCGCGCATGTAAGCACCCTCTTCATCAAAGTCTGGCGAATACAGGTTGTACCTCACGGTCACCTTGTCATCTTTACCGCGCGTGATGCGCCAGGTCTGTTTGTCAGTCTTCTCAAATCTCAGGGCTGCGCCGCTGCCATCAGTGGCAGAGAATTCTTGCACTTGACGCCAGCCGTCAGTGATGCGGTAAGCACCGGGGGACCACGCAGGGAACGCAACGTCCACCGTAGGCGCCTTCACACCGCTCACTTCGAGTGTCATGTGCAACATGTGCGTAGCAGGCTGCGAGTCGAAATCGACTGTGTAGCGCACAGGCGCAGTCTGCGCGAACGCGATCGCGGAGAAGGCGAGTAGCAAAGTCAGGATGAAGGGGAAGCGCAGATTTGTTTTTCTCAAAGCTTGATCCTCTTGGGTGAGTAGGAATGAAACTGGGTTGAAGTCAAAGATGCGAAGTCGGCGAAAGTTTAACATGCGCGTGCATGTCGCCGGGGAGCAGCTTATCCCGCTTGATATGCCCGCGCAATGAGTACTAGCGACAATACGTAAGCCAGGAACATGCCGACGAGATACAGCTTAGCGGCTTTCGGCGCGCCGCGGAATTCATGCCATGCGAATACGCCCCAGAGGGCGGCGACCATCGGCGAAGCTTGCCCGATGGCGTAAGAGATGGCTACTCCTACCAGACTAGCGGCAACAAAATTGAAAACAGTACCCACGCCCCAGATCGCTCCGCCGATCAACCCTAGCAAGTGATAAGAAGCTTTCGCGCTTCGATATCCTGCGAAGGTCACTGGCTCGCCCACAATGGGATGTTTCATCAAATAGATATTGAAAAAGAAACAACAGATCACCGCGCCGAAAGTGAACAGAACGGCGACGGTGTAGGGAGTCAGCGGGTTTGCAGCCGTCATGGCGCGCGTAACGAATGGAGCGAAGGTACCCATCAATACGCCGGAAACGACGCAAACGGTGACACCCTTTCGCGAAACCGAACCGGCGCCGGTCCGCATTGCTCCATAAGCTTTACCTATGAGGATGACCGCGAGCACAGCCATGGCCACGCCTGCGCCGAGTAATCCGGCGCTACCTTTCGGCTGCAAGACGTAACTGAGAACAACACCCTCAACGAGTGCGATCCCGATGGCGATAGGAAACGCTACAGCTAATCCTGCAATCTCAATCCCCGCGATCAAAAGCACATTCGCGATGTTGAAGATGAATCCACCAATGGCTGCGTAGAGCAGGTTCATTGGCGCGGCAGAACGCAGGTTGGCGAGAAATGCCGAGTCTCCGCCCCCGTATGAGCCCATAGTGAAGGCGAGGACTACGGAGATGAGAAAGATGCCCGCCGCATAATCCCAGTAGTAGAGCTCGAATCGATAATCCTTCGTGAGTTTGAACGTGTTGGCGAATGAACCCCAGCAGATAGTGCTGAGAATGGTCATGACCAATGCGGCAACAAAAGTTGAGGGTACAAACATTTCTTCTGCACCTCATGCAGGATTTTTCTTCAACAACTCATCCACTTCGCGTCGATTTGGCATTGCGGGCGCGGTTCCCGGACGCGTGACCGAAATGCCTGCCACGGCGCATCCGAAGCGCACAGCGCTCACCAGATCCATGCCTTCGGAGAGGCCCACGGCGAACCCGCCGTTGAAAGCGTCGCCCGCTCCGGTCGTTTCGACCACTGGTCCGGCATTGAAGGCAGGCACATGCTTTTTCATCTGTGCATTCCTGATGAATGCACCTTGTGCGCCGAGAGTGACAATAATATTTTTTGATCCGAAAGAGAGAAGCTTGTCCGCTGCGCGCTCGGCATCCGCGATTGAAGCCACTTGAATGCCGGTCAATCCCGCGGCTTCGCTCTCGTTCGGCGTGAGATAGTCACAAAGGGGGAAGACAGCGGGCGGCATTGGCAGCGCCGGTGCAGGGTTCAGAATGGTGGGAACGCCAACGCTCTTTGCCAGCTTTAGACCGTGCCCGACACTTTCAATATTCAGTTCGAGCTGCGTCATAAACACCGAAGAGTCTGCGATGAGTCCACGGGCTTTATCAATGTTCGCAGCCGACAGGTGGAAACATGCCCCGGGGACGACCACGATAGAATTCTCGCCGCGAACCTCATCGACGATGATCGATGCCGCGCCGGTCGGATATTCCCCGGTAGTGAAAAGAAATTGCGTGTCGATGCCTTCTTCCCGATAGGTACTGCGGGCCAGCTCGCCGAACGCATCATTGCCAAGCTGGCTCATGAAACTCACACGCGCGCCGAGGCGCGCCGCAGCCACGGCCTGGTTTGATCCTTTACCTCCGGGACCGAGTTTGAAATCAGAGCCGAGCAATGTCTCCCCCCATCCTGGCAACTTCTTTGCGCGGAAGGCGAGGTCTGCGACGAAACTTCCCATCACCGTGATCCACTTCTTTTCCATCCCACCACCTGAGGTCATGAAATGACGCGGCAATAAAATACCATTAGGATGGTGAAAGCCAAGGATGAATCTCCCACCTAAGCAGGTGACGCTGCGTCAGCAACTTGCCTTCCTCTCTCTCTGCGCTATCTGGGGAACCACTTGGCTGGCGATCCGCTTAGTCGTACGAGAGATCCCTCCGTTCTTTGCGGCATCAGCGCGTTTTTTGATCGCTGCAGTATTTTTGGCATTCCTGGCCGTGGCGCAGCGAGCCCACTTGCCGCGAACCCCGCGTGAATGGCGCGCAGTGCTCGTACTGAGCATCACCATGATGGCTCTGCCCTATGGCCTCATCTTTTGGGCCGAGCAGAGCGTGGCTTCGTCGGTGACCGCAGTGTTGTATTCGGCATCACCGTTGGCGGTCGCTTTGATGACTCCTGCCATGACTGGCAAAGCAGTGCCGCGTAGTGCGATATACAGCCTTTTAGTAGGCGTTGGCGGAATCGCGATACTGTTCCAAGTAGATCTGCGATCGAGCATGGGAAGCTTACTTGGAGGTATCGGTGTGCTGATCGGCGTGCTCTCAAGTTCCTGGTCAACCATCTACGCGAAGAAAGAGACAAGGGAAGTGAATCCGGTGGTTTCCACCGCATTGCAACTATTCGTCGGAGGAATCGTCCTAGCGGTTCTCAGTTTTAGTCTCGAGCGAGGGCAACCGGCGAGTTGGACAGCGGTCTCAACGACGGCATTGCTATTTTTGGCGATCTTCGGTTCGGCTATTGCATTCGTGCTTTACTATTGGCTGCTGCGTCATATGGACGCTTACAAAGCAATCACCATCAATCTCGTAGTTCCCATCATTGCCATTATCGAGGGTGGATTTTTCGCGCACGAGATCGTAAATCCGCTGATGTTGCTATCCGCGCTGATAGTTTTAGGATCAGTCGGTTTCACACTCAAAGCGCAGAGTGACGAGAGCATGCAGCTGAAGCTATCAAGACCAGCGACGGAAGGCGATGCGGAATGACGATCGAATCCTCGCTACTGTTGATTGTTCTCGGCTGCGCTGCGGGCGCATTCGGCGCACTCGCAGGCGTTGGGGGCGGGGTCATTATCACGCCGGTGCTCGCACTTTATTTTCATCTGCCCATCCATCAAGCGATTGGGGTGAGCCTTGTAGCGGTCATAGCTACCTCGACCGCGACTTCATCCGTACACGTGGAGCGACATGTGACAGACGTGCGGCTGGGTATGATCCTGGAGCTGTCAACAACCATCGGAGCAGCGATCGCCGCGGTAATCGCTGCCTATGTGAATAAGAAGGCTATTGCGATCCTGTTCGTCGTTTTTCTCCTCTATAGCGCGTCCAGCATCGTGAAGCGTGCGTGGAACTCGCGCAAAGAGAAGCTGGTGACGGAGATTCCACCGTACGAGCCGCACAATTACCCTGCCGGTCTGACGGTCGCATTGTTTGCCGGGGCCATGTCAGGACTGCTCGGCGTGGGTGGGGGCGTGATCAAAGTGCCGGCCATGTACATGTTCATGGGAGTGCCGTTGCGCGTGGCGACTGCAACCAGCAACTTCATGATCGGAGTGACCGCCGCTGCTAGTGCTTACATTTATTACGGGCGCGGTGATGTTCACCTTGCCGTTGCGGCGCCGTTGGTTACGGGAGTGTTTACCGGTTCGCTGCTGGGTGCGCGAGTGGCGCCGAAGATTCGTAGCATTTATGTGCTTACACTTTTTATTGGAGTTACCGTCTGGCTGGCGGGACAAATGATCTTCAAACTTTCAACGGGGGCGATGTGACGACGGAACAGATGAAACCTCATCCCTCCGAACGGTGGATCGCTCTTACACTGCGGGCCGGCGCGTACGGCTCATTCGCGATCCTTATCATCGCAATGCTGCTCGCAGTTTCGGGCCAGACACACCTCGCCGAAGTGACTTCTCGCGTCGGCGTTTTGATTTTGATGGCCACGCCCACGCTCCGCATCATCACGGCCATATTCATGTACGTTTCGGCACGCGACAAGAAGATGGCGATCGTCGCGACGGGGGTATTGGCGATCGTGATTATCTCTTCCGTAGTCGGGCTGAACCTTCACGGCTAAAACGATACAATCAGGTTTGGACTCAAAGGGCCTCTTCCATGGATAAATTCGTAATTCGCGGTGGCAATCCTTTGCTTGGGACGGTGCGCGTGAGCGGCGCAAAAAATGCGGCACTGCCGGCTATGGCCGCAGCCATTCTTACCGATGAGCCGGTGATCCTGGAAAATATTCCCGACGTGCGTGATATTCAAACCGAACGCAAGTTGCTCGTGTCGCTGGGCGCCGATGTCGAACTGGGCTACGGACGCGCGAGCCATCGCACCAGCATTAACTGTAAAAATCTCAGCACGAATCCTGAAGCCGCTTATGAAGTGGTGAAGACTATGCGTGCTTCGACCCTTGTGCTGGGCCCGCTTGTGGCGCGCATGGGCACTGCACGTGTGTCTTTGCCCGGAGGATGCGCTATTGGCGCACGTCCTATCGATCTGCACATCAAAGGCCTGGAAAAAATGGGCGCAAAGATCACCCAGGAGCATGGCTACATCGAGGCGTCGACAGATCGGCTCAAAGGCGCGCACATCAATTTTGACAAGATAACCGTGACTGGCACGGAAGATTTAATGATGGCTGCTACGCTCGCCGATGGCGAAACGGTTATGGAGAATTGTGCGCGTGAGCCGGAGGTCGTTGACCTTGCCGACTTGCTGAACAAGATGGGCGCGAAGATCGAAGGGCACGGGACTTCGACCATCAAGATCAAAGGCGTTTCAAAGTTGCGTGGCGCGAAACACCGCATTATTCCTGACCGTATCGAAGCGGGTACATTCATTATTGCGGGTGCGATGACAGGTGGAGATCTGATGGTGGCGGGGTGCGATCCCAAACACATTTCCGCTCTGCTGCAAAAGCTTGAAGAGTGCGGCGTGAAAGTGCGGGCGAATGCGGATGGCGTCCGCGTGATGGGGGACGCTCAACTGAAAGCTGCCGACGTGAACACGGAAGAGCACCCTGGTTTCCCGACCGACATGCAGGCGCA
>JAICLA010000197.1 GCA_025927695.1 Terriglobales bacterium
TCGCTATGGCTGGCAACAGAGATTCCGCCGCAACACTTGCGCGCGCTCCTCATCAGCCCCGCCATCACACACGTGGAAGTCGGCGGCAAGCCGTCGCTCGGCGACAAACTGCGTTTAGTCCACTTCATGGCGCAAATATTTTCACTGCTACAAACTTGATGCTAGTCATCCTGAATGCGTTCTTTGCGCGAAGGGCCCGTATCATTCTGCAATCAGTTCGCACGTGCGCCTTCGTGCGGCCTTCGTGTCCATGGTGTGAAACGCACTCGCTTTAATGTCCAAGTGCGTCGTGGTCCTCAAGTCGCACTCCGCAACTAACTTTTCCCAAGCCATCCCCGGATGACAATCACTCTTGTCCGCACGCAATTGACAATGCGTGACCACGCCGGAATAGTTCCGCAGCCCATTGAGATCGAATGTCGAATGCTCGGCGGGCGTCTGCCTCGAAATCTTGAAACGTGTGATGAGCGAATCCACCAACTCACAAACCGCAGCCATGGCCTGCGGAGTGTACGCAGCAAAATACCGACTCCCGCGAAATCCCGCCGCGCCCGCATCAAACACATCTCCGCTGTACAAAGTCTGCTCCGCTACTCGACCAAACGCATAGAGCTTCCCGTCGCGCTCCAGTAACGGCCCTTCGGACGCGATCTCGATACCAATCGAGCGCTTGTCCACCACGCCGATCGGCCCGACCTTCAACCCAAGGTGATAAGCCCAACACTCAGGCGGGAACACTTCATATACCGTTCCATCGCGCTCGACGATGTACGCCGTGCCAACGTGTTCGGCGTCTGTCCGCCAGTAATCAAACGTCGATCTCGCCGAGCCGCCGACAGTATGGTGCAGCACGATCAAGTCTTTCTTCGGCTTCTCTACAAAATATTGCTCGGCGGGTAGGCGTAAATCTGTACGAGAGTTCATCAGTAACCTCCAAAACAGGGTCAAGCAACTCGCTCAGTGAAATACAGATTGATGGGATATGACACGCTAGCTCGCCCTTAGTGCACATGGCGATTGATTCAGCGCGTTCGGCTGTTATATCGTTGGCTCGCAACCAGAGCTGCCTTACGAGGAGGGCCGATGGAAGCTGTTCGCTCAAAGAGCAAGCTGCTTGGCTTCGCCATCGTCATGCTCGGCTCGCTCGTAAACGCATGGTCCCAGCAGTCCACATCTCCCACCACGCAGACAATGGTCCGCGCTTCGCAACGTTACAGCCGAACGCGCCGGATGATCACTCCTGCGCAATTTCGCAGAGTGTCCCCGACACCACCCTGACGGCGAACACCCGGCTAGTTCAGCTCGACGTAGTAGTCACCGACCATAGGGGCAATTCAGTCACGGATCTGAAAAAGGAAGATTTCACCATCCTTGAGGATGGGCAGCCGCAGCAGATAGCCAGCTTCAGCTTCCAACAGCCAAAGCCAGTGGATGCGGGGACGCCTCCTTCCCAACCTCCTCCATTGCCTCGCGGCGTTTACAGCAATCGCATCACTGCCGTCCCCTCACGGAGCGCGATGACAGTGATATTGCTCGATGCTCTGAACACGCCAGTCACAGACGAGATTTACGCGCGCAATCAGGTCCTGAGATATCTGCAGACGCATCAAGGCGGAGAAAGCACGGCCATTTACGCCCTTACGAGTCGCTTGCTTCTACTCCAAAGCTTCACCAGTGACCCGGAACTGCTTCGCAATTCCTTGGAAAAGAAGCTCCCTCAACAATCCCAGGTGCTGAACGAGCAAACGCAGAACGGCGATATCCTGGGCCCTGATGAACTCGTTGCCAGTCTCGATAAATTCGAGAGGGAAGGGCTGGCGCCAAGGGACGGCTTGAGGGCGCACATCACTCTGGATGCCATGAACGCGATCGCGAGATCGCTTTCCGCATATCCTGGACGGAAGAATCTGATTTGGGTCTCGGCGTCATTTCCGGTTGTAAACGTTTTCACCGGTGATCTGCCCTCATTCTTTGATCAAACCTGGGTGACTCAGGAATTCCAGCGCACCGCCACTCTACTGACTGATTCGCAAATTTCGGTCTATCCAGTTGACGCCCGCGGATTGGCACCCGCAATGATGGATGCGCAATCCACCGGCAAAGCCTCGAATGGCAGGTTGAAGACAGGCGCGCAGTTTAGCCGTGACCTCACGAATTTCTCTTTCGCGCTTAGCGGTTCATTCGAAGCCATGAACCAGATCGCTTCCAGCACCGGCGGCAAAGCTTATTACAACCGCAACGACCTTGATCAGGCTATTGCCCTCAGCATCGCTGACGGTTCCACGTATTACACCGTCGCGTACTACCCCAGCAATAAAGACTGGGACGGAAAATTTCGCAAAGTGGATGTCAAAGTTGACCGCGCGGGAACCTCGACTCACTATCGCCACGGTTACGTAGCCACTGACCCGATGGCGCTCGCCCACCGGTCTCGGGAAGCGACGATCAAAGAGATCGCAACAGCGCTTGGTGATCCGCTTCCCTCCACCATGATCACCATCTTCGGGCAGGCTTATAAACTGCCCTCAGGTGCGAAGGTGCGGAACCTGACAACCACTCCAGCCACAACCATTGTTCTGCAATCTTCCGGCGACAAGAAGGCGCACCCTCGATTGGCAGAGCGCCAGGAGATAGGCGTCCGTTTCGTGGTGGACACGTCTGAAGTCACGTTGTTGAAACGTGGGAATGAGCAACACTTGAGCCTCGACTTTGCCATCGCCGCATTCGGCGGGGACAAGGTCGTAAGACAGACGATTCAAACACTCGAGGGCGATCCCACGCCCGCAACGGTCGACCGCATGAGAAAGGACGGCGGTATGGTGTTCAACACATCAGTGTCGGTGCCGAAGGGAAAGAACTATCGGCTCCGCCTGCTAGTGCATGACAACCAGTCCGGCAAGATCGGTACCGTCGATATTCCGATAGACGACAAGACCCCTACGTTGAAGCAGTGACCCGCGTTCCAGCGATACTTCGTCAAAGCCGCCGCACATTCCTCACGCCTCTTGGGATCAGTCTCGAACCCCACCATCCGAGCCTCATAATCGACCCAAGTGTTCTTTGCTTTTCTCTTGGTCTATAAGACCTCAAGGAAGGGGTGTAAATGCGTCATCCGGCAAGGGTTTGGACTTAATAAACGTCATTTGCCACTCCTGTATGTGGCCTTGCTCCTCGGCATATCGTATCGTCCATACCAGCGGTAAGGTCATGCCGCCGACCTCGCGGAATTCCGTGAATCTTTCTTGCACGGTCGTGACCGTGTCCTTGCCGCCGGGCTGGCCGATGCCATTGGAACTGGCGCCCGGCGCGAGCGCGCGATACTCCGTCATGACATGCCGGCCGGTGTCTGGATCGAAGTAGAGAAAGATCTTCGTATCGCCTTGTTTGGGGCCCTCATATTGGAATTCGTAAAGCTTTTGGCCATCAATCTTCTTTAAGCCGTGGGAGTTGAGCTTGGCCCCGCTCTTTTCAAAATTGAAGAGTGGCCACGCGCCGGTGAGGACCCCGCCGAACAGTCCCGATTTCACCACGGCCGGGTTGGCATCGAGGAAGGTGCCGAGTGGTGACCGCACGCTAGGTGTGACATGGCGAATGACGGGCTTCCCTTCGCCCGTGTAAACAATGTCCTCTCCCGGATAGGAAGTATTCTTCAGGTCCATATTGAAGTGGATCTTGTCGGCTCGCGTCTGCAGGAAGCAAGTCCCCTGCAAAGCACCCGTGCCGCCCACGATCACGCGCCAAGCCGCGCGACAATCCAGTTCGCGCCCTGCTGCAGGAGCACGAAGTTCCGCAGGGCCGAAGGCCTGCAGAGATTTGGCGATGATCTCTTCCTGCGTCGGCTTATCAGAGGCGAACGCAGTCAGGACAAAAAGAAAAGAGAGTAGAAGGACAACGAATCTAAAACGCATTGGCGGAGGCTACTCCACTTTTTCGGCAGACGCAAGACACAATCTCCTCGAAGAGCCGCGCTGTTAGCAGCGTTATGCGATTGCCCGAACCTGCAAAGTCGCAAGAATGACAAGGCAAGCGGGGAACATTACAATTCCCTACTGAAATGTTGAAACTCAAAGACTTCGTCGCCGCTCAAAAACGCATTAAAGGCGTGGCTGCGCGCACGCCCCTGATCGCCGTCCCCGGCACTGCGGAAAAAGACAAACTCTATCTCAAGCTTGAGAGCATGCAGCCCATCGGCAGCTTCAAGTTGCGTGGAGCGTACAACATGGTGTCGCAGTTGTCGAAGAAGGAACGCAAGCGCGGCATCATTGCTCATTCCAGCGGCAACCACGCACAAGGCGCGGCCTATGCCGCACGCGCTGTCGGTTGCGCTGCCACGATCGTGCTGCCGGATTCCGCGCCAAAGATCAAAGTGGACGCGACGAAAGCGCTAGGCGCACAGATCGTCATCGTCGGTCCGAAGAGCTATGAACGCGTGGAGATGGCGGAAAAACTCGCCGCCGAACACGGCTACACGCCAGTGCCTCCTTATAACGACGAACGCATCATTGCGGGACAAGGAACCATCGGGCTGGAGATCCTCGAAGACCTCAAAGACGTTGATCTTGTTCTCGTCCAAGTAAGCGGCGGCGGATTGATCAGCGGCGTCGCTACGGCTATCAAAGCGAAAAAGAAAAAAGTGAAGGTCTACGGCGTGGAACCGGAGATTGCCGCCGACGCGCGCGACAGTCTGCACCAGAAAAAACTAGTCAAATGGGACCCGGAAGCGGTGACCAAGACCATTGCTGACGGCATGCGCACTACGCCCGTGGGCGACATTCCCTTTCAATACATCACCAAGTACGTGGATGACATCATCACCGTAACGGAAGACGAGATCCGTGCAGCAGTAAAGAAGTTAGCGCTGGAGTGCCGCATCATTGCCGAACCCAGCGGCGCAACAACTGCGGCCGCATTCTTCTTCCATCGCGACAAACTTCCCAAAGCGAAGAAGACAGTCGCTGTGATCAGCGGCGGAAACATCTCGCCGGAGATGCTGCGGGAGATCTTGGGATGAGGGTATTCAGTTCAGATTCGTGCCCCACCCTTATCGCGCGGGTTCTGTTCTTGCGCGATAGGGTGGGAACGATGCTCGTCGCTTTTTTACTCTGTTCTACTGTCGCCTTCGCCCAAACACCCGGGCGGGGCATCATGGTGCGCGAAGCGCAACTCTACGTCTCTCCCGATTCACACTCGCAACGCCTGGCCACCGTCGGACGCGGACGCGAAGTCGCGGTCATGGAACGCAGTCACGAATACA
>JAICLA010000151.1 GCA_025927695.1 Terriglobales bacterium
AAGATGGATGGCGACGCCCGCGGCGGCGCGGCGCTCTCCATCCGCAACGTCACCGGACAGCCCATCAAATTCATGGGCGTCGGCGAAAAGTATGACGCGCTCGAGCCCTTCCACCCTGACCGCATCGTCTCGCGCATCATGGGCATGGGTGACATGCTCTCTCTCATTGAAAAAGCCGAAGAGACCCTCGACAAGAAGCAGTCAGAAGAATTCGCCAAAAAAGCCCTAGCCGGTGACGGCTTCTCGCTAGGCGACTTCCGCGATCAACTCCGCCAGGTAAAAAAACTCGGTTCCCTGCAAAGCATCATGGGCATGTTCCCCAAGGTCGGTCCCTTCGCCGGCATGCAAAAGGCGGCGGACAACATCGATGAAGGCGAGATCAATCGCGTAGAAGCCATCATCAATTCCATGACGCCCTACGAGCGCGACCACCACGAATCCATCAACGGCAGCCGCCGCAAACGTATAGCCCGCGGCTCCGGCACCAGCGTACAAGACGTCAACAACCTCCTGCGCCAGTACGCGCAAATGCGCAAAATGTTCAAGCAAATGGGCAAATCAAATTTCATGACCAAGAAATTGATGGGCATGAAGCTGCCGGGCATGTGAGACTTCCCCTCGAACTTTTTTCCTTCGTGAACCATGGTGAAACCTTCGTGCCCTTCGTGTGAAAGCTTTTGACTTAGCTTTTGACTTTGCTTTTGACGTTTCGAGAAACTAGAAACGAGAAACTAGAAACCGGTTTTCCATGAAATGGCGCGGCCTATCCACCGAAAAAGACAACGTCCGTCCGGGCGTATCGCTCGCGCAACGCCTGATGGAGATCCGCGCCGGCATCGCCCAGTACGTTCGCCCAGAGAATCAAGCTATCAACGAACGCGCTGTCGCAGAACTCGAAGCAAGTGGCATCGCCGATCGCATCCTGCCCGTCGGCGCAAAAGCGCCAGACTTCACCCTGCCCGACCAAACCGGCAAGATGCTCGCATCGGCTGAGTTGCTCTCCCACGGAAAACTCATCATAGACTTCTACCGTGGACGCTGGTGCCCCTTCTGCGTCACCGAGCTCGAGACCTACCGCGACATGCACGAAGAAATCAAAGCCTCGGGCTACTCGCTCATCGCCATCTCTCCGCAGACGGTCAAACACTCCGCCTTCACCGCCGACCAGCACAAACTCCGCTTCCCCGTCCTGAGTGATGCCGGCAACAAAGTCGCGCGCCAGTTTGGCCTCGTCTACCACCTGCCTGCGTATCAGGAACAACTCTTCCGTAGCGTCTTCATCAACCTGCCACTCACTAACGGCGACGAAAGCTGGGAGCTGCCATTGCCTGCGACGTACGTGATCAATCAGGATGGCACCATTCTTTTCGCTCAAGCGTTCGCGGATTACACACAACGGCCCGCTTTCGACGTGATCGAAGGGCCGCTCCGATGAAGCAAGCATCGATCGCCTTAGCTTCCGTGCTCATTTTGTGTATTTCGCTGAGCGGCTGTGACTGCAGCAACGAACAAGTCGCCGAGCATCTATCACCTGATGGCCACCACAAATTTGTGACTTTTAGCAGAGAATGTGGCGCCACGACTGCCCCCAATTTTCAAATCAGCGTACTAGATAGCGATGCCAGCACACCTTCGGGCGGTGGGAATGCCTTTGTGGCTGATGACGACCACGGAAAAGCCTCTTTTGTCGCTCGAGCCGAGTGGACGTCAAACGATCACCTGCTCATCCATCTTTCTAAGGCGACTCGTATTTTCAGGCAGGAAACGAGCGTCAATGGCGTCCACATTGACTATCTGGTCGAATGACTAGCTCGCGGTTGTCCATCCAATCGCCTCCGCTCTAGCGACTGGGGGTGGGCAACGAATATCGGCGTTCCGTGAATTGATGCCATCGCGTGAGCCGCGTTTAGCGGCGCGCAGAGATTAGCCCACGGCGAAAGCCGTGGGAAGATGGCGATTGAGATTTCAGCGCCGGAGGCGCGTTACACATTGCGCTTCGATCCCTACCCTCTGCGCCACTCCGAGGATTCCGGCGACTCGATACCAATCGTTCCACCACGCAACCAGTCCGTGGGACGGAACGCGCTGCGAAGCAGCGCGCTTAGCCCAGGACGCAACGAAGTGAAGTCCTGGGTAAGCTAACTACAACATCCGAGTCCCGTAGGGACGGCAGCCTTTCACTTCGACTACATAGCGTGGACTTTGTCTCTGAGAATCTCCGCATAGCGCTTGTTCAACGCCGCAATCTCTTCAGGGCTGTACTCACGAATATCAAAGCCCTTAAGCGTAAGGGTTCCCTTTGCTCCAGCTTTATATACCCAAGCGACGAAAACCTTGTCAGGCTTGTCCTCAAACATGATCGTGATCATTGTTCCGCCAAACGGATTTCCATCTCGCGATGCGACGATGAACTTACTCTTGTAATACTCTTTGTCGAACTTCTTCAGTTGCTCAAACTCGGCTTCTCTTCCCTTTGCACCTTTCAGATATGCATCCATGACCGTCCGCAGATACTTCACATCCGCATTCGAATAGACGAGGTAATACTCTTTAAGTTGCTGGGGCGTGAAATGCACTTCCTCGTCAGGAATCGACGAGCGTTGAGGTTGGATTTGGCTATTCGGAAACTGCTGACAAGACGCTGATATACAGACAGCCGAGAGAACAATGAGGGGAAATTTGTATTTCATGAGCCTGATCGCGAGTATAGCCCCGCCTTGCCCTTTCCCCTAACTTCCGTCATAATATTGGTTTGCACCTCTCTGCTTGTCCTCAAGTGTATGGGTGTCTTATAGCGCGGTCCTGATTAACGCTGGATCTCGCTTCCGAACCAATCGGAACTTACTGAAAAGGAAAGTACTTAACGTGTTAATGATTCGTTTAGCGCGCGTTGGTGCGCGTAAGCAACCGTACTACCGTGTCGTCGTCATCGACAAAGAACGCGCCCGCAACGGACGCGCCGTGGAAGTCGTGGGCACCTATAACCCGCGCACCAATCCGGCCAGCGTTGATCTGAAGCGTGACCGCATCGACCACTGGGTCTCAAAGGGCGCGCAGTTGTCTGACCGTGTCGGCATTCTGTTGAAGAAGACCCCCGCTGCCAGCGCAACGCCAGCTGCCTAAACCTTAACCGGATCACGTCATGACTGACCACGCCGAGAATCCAGACCAGAACAACGCCAGCGACCAGAACGGCGGCGCCGCTGCTGCGACCGAGTCGCGCGCTGCGGAAGCATCGCAGCCAAACGTGAACCTTGTCGCTCTCGTCACGGACGTGGTGAAGTTCCTGGTCGATTCACCAGACGAAGTCCGCGTGGAAGAATTTCCCGAAGGCCGCCAGATCGTGCTCGAGCTCTCCGTCGCGCAGAAGGATGTCGGCAAGGTCATTGGCAAGCAAGGCCGCACCGTTCGTTCCTTACGCAATCTCGTCGATGCCGCCGGTAGCAAGCTAGGCAAGCGCGTCATGCTTGAGATCATTGAAGATGACGATGATTACGAAGACGACGGCGATGATCAAGGCGGCAACGGCAGCAACGATCGCGACGAGAATTTCGGCAATCGCTAGGCAGCAGTAATGCCGGACTCGAACAACGCTTTCATCACCGTTGCGCGGGTAGCAAAGACGCAAGGCCGCCACGGTGAAGTAGCAGCCGACTTATATACCGACTTCCCAGAGAAGTTTGCCGAGCGCAAGAAGTTAAGCGGCCTGGCAAAGGACGGAAGCCGCAGGGATTTTGAAGTAGAAGACCATTGGCCCCACAAAGGATGGATGGTCTTCAAGTTCGCCGGCGTAGATGATATGGACGCCGCCGAAAGTTTGATCGGGTACGAATTACAAATACCCGCAGCAGAACGCGCCGAGCTCGAAGCCGGCGCGGCTTATGTAAGTGATTTGGTCGGCTGCACGGTATTTGACGGCAGCAAGCAGGTAGGCACGGTGAAAGATGTTGATTTCACCTCGGGCTCAGCGCCCATCCTGCTGGTGGTAGATGGCAAGCGCGAGCACATGGTCCCCTTCGCGGAAAGTTTTATCCGCAAGCTGGACGTAGCCGCGAAGAAGATTGAGATGCAACTGCCGCAAGGGCTGCTGGAATTAGACGCGCCTCTAACGGCAGCCGAAAAGAAACAGCAACACCAGAGATAAGTACAACCGGCTGAGGACTTTAAGCGTAAGACCATTGTTTTCTAGATTTTGTAGTTGGTTTTCTCGCAGTTGATTGAAAACAAGGATTTTAGCGGGATACCCCTTTTGGGGGATGACATGAAGTTCGAGATCATCACCATCTTCCCGGACTTCTTTCGCGGGCCGCTCGATTACGGCATCGTCCGTCGGGCGCGCGAAACAGGATTGATCGAAGTCAACGTGCAGGACCTGCGAGAGTTCACGCACGACCGGCACAAGACGGTGGATGACAGGCCCTTCGGTGGTGGTGAAGGCATGGTGCTCAAGGTCGAGCCCATCTTCGAATGTGCCGAAAGTTTAGGTGTAACGCCGAAACAGCAACGCTCGGCGAAAGAAACGGTGGTACTGCTCTCGGCGCAAGGCAAGATGTTTGATCAGGGCGTAGCAGCAGAGCTAGCAGGGCTCGAAAAGATTGTTCTCATCTGCGGCCGTTATGAAGGCGTAGATGAGCGCGTGGCAGAGCAGTTGGCAGACCGGGAGATCTCGGTCGGCAACTTTGTATTAAGCGGTGGCGAGTTAGGCGCAGCACTGATCGTGGACGCAGTCACACGATTGTTGCCGGGAGCGCTCGGTAACGAAGCCTCCAACAAGCAGGAGAGTTTTAGCAACACGGCCGCAGCGCCGAATGGGAATGTGACTTCGACCTGTTCGTCGAACGGATTATTGGACTACCCGCATTACACGCGGCCAGTAGAGTTTCGCGGAATGGCGGTGCCGGAGGTTCTAAGTTCCGGCAACCATGACCAGATCCGCAAATGGCGCCGGAGAAAGGCGCTGGAAAAAACGTTGCGCAACCGTCCTGACCTTTTAGAAGGGACGGAACTAGGCGCGGAAGACCAGAGATTGATCGCAGACATCCGCAAGGATGCGAGTGACAAAAAGTTATAGGAAGCAGAGGAGAAAGTTATGTCGATTCATCCCATCATGGCGAAGCTCGCCAATAAACTGCAACGCACCGATCTGCCCACCATGAAGCCGGGCGACACCGTGCGCGTCCACGTAAAGATCAAAGAAGGCGACAAAGAGCGCGTCCAGGCCTTCGAAGGCACGGTGATCAAGCAGAAGAACGGCGCGCAAGCCTCGGTCACCATCCGCAAGATCAGCTTCGGCCAGGGCGTCGAGCGTATCTTCCCGCTTCACTCCAAAGTGATCGACCGCGTCGAAGTGCTGCGCTCGAACGAAGTACGTCGCGCCAAGCTCTTCTACCTCCGCGGACTGAAGGGCAAGCAGGCCCGCCTGAAAGAAGTCGAACAAGTCCAGGCCTAGAATCGGCGCAAGGTGAGCTCGAAGTGAGCGCCGACACAGCGCGAACGGAGAGCGAGGGCGCAGTCGCTTGCGACCGAGCCCTTGAATTAACGCTTTTTCCACCGGCCCCGATGCAATCTCTTATTGCGTCGTGGCCGTTTTCATTTAATCTGGCAACAAGCGCAAAGATTTTCCGCGCTCTTTCGTGCCGGCAAAAGCATCACCCGCAAAATCCGCTGACGTCGCTCCACCGCTTGACGGCGTTGAGAAGATCGTCCAGAAAAAGCTCTCCGCCGCAGCTGCGAAGATGCGCTTGCTCAAGCGCCTGAAATGCACGCAGAAGTTTGAGAAGCGCGCTTGGGCTGCTGGAGCGAAGCTGGTCGCAGGCGTAGATGAAGTCGGTCGCGGATGCCTCTTCGGTCCAGTCGTCGCCGCCGCAGTCATACTCGACCCAAGTTATCGCATCCGCAAGCTGCGCGACTCCAAACTGATTCCCGCCGAACTCCGCGAAGAGTTGGCCATCCGCATCCGCGAGCACTCAGTAGCAATAGCCATCGCGTCAGTCGACGTCGAGACCATCGACGCTATCAACATCTACCACGCATCGCGCTTAGCCATGCTGCAAGCCGTAGCGCAGCTCACAACCGCACCAGATCATCTTCTCGTCGATGCGATGGTTGTAGATTATCCATCTGCCGACGCGCGCGTGGCGCAGACCAAGATCATCCACGGCGATGCATTGAGCGTCTCTATCGCTGCAGCATCCATCATCGCCAAGGTCGAGCGTGACCGCATGATGCGCGAGATCTCAGACCAATATCCACAGTACGATTTGGCGTCGAACAAAGGCTACAGCGCACCCAAACATCTGGCTGCGCTCAAAGAACACGGCCCGACGCCATTGCACCGCCGAACCTTCGCGCCGGTCTGGATGGCCGAGCAATCGCAGGAAGTCCTCGGATTCATGTCGGAAGAGAATGCTGATTTAACGGAACTCACCGAAGAACAGATTCCCGCTGCGCAGAACTAGAGTATCTGCAGGTGGAACTTGCTCACCCGATTCCCCTGCTCGTCCAGCACTTCCAGCATCATGCGGTCATCGACCGACACATTCTTCACCTTGAATGAAAAGTGGTAGATGCGCTCGTCCGAGGGAATATCCGC
>JAICLA010000196.1 GCA_025927695.1 Terriglobales bacterium
AAAATTTTGCCACGCTGAGAGCGGTGTCATGCGTGGGACATCTTACACCCGCGCTACTTGCTATACTGCTTGTCCGTCACATGCTCCATCCAATCAACCACCCTGCCGTCTTTTCTTTCTTGAATGGCAATATGCGCCATGACTGTGGTCGGCGTTGCGCCGTGCCAGTGCTTTTCTCCGGGGGCAAACCACACGACGTCTCCCGGACGAATCTCTTCCACCGGTCCACCATCGCGTTGCGCCCATCCGCAACCGGCTGTGATGATCAATGTCTGGCCGAGCGGATGTGTATGCCACGCGGTTCGCGCACCGGGTTCGAATGTGACGCTTGCTCCTTGCACGAGGGCCGGCTCCGGCGCTTGAAACAGTGAGTCAATACGGACCGACCCCGTGAACCAGTCTGCTGGTCCTTTGCCTGCAGGTTGTGTACCTGCGCGTTTTATGTCCATTGCGAAAACTCCCGCCTGCTATTTCAACACATCTTGCGCAGTCAGTTTCCGGCATGTATATTCTTTCCAGCATCAGGAGTGACCCGGAAACGGGTCCGGCAACCGGGGTAGAGACGCCTCGGTGCTTAGAACGCGAAAGCGTTCGATGTGCGGAGCCAAGGCTCCGAACGAAAAGTCTCCCGATAAAGGTATCGCCACCCTGAATGCTTTTCATGGTGGCATTTGTTTTTAGCGGACAATCTCCTGGTGCATGCCAAATCACGGAGCATGCATCGATGAAAAGCTACTCACCGCAATTGCCTATACCGTTCGACACCGACTGGCACCACCAGTTCGGACGCCGGCTGTCTGTATTCCCCCGCAATATTTGTTTCAATGAAGGTGCCACGGCCCAGCAGTATTGGCCCGACTTGGCGACTTTCACTGAAGATCTCGAGTCAGCGCAGATGGCTTACTATCCCGCCGCGCCAAGTCCGTTCTCTGTCTGTGTGGTCTACCGCAAATGCGAAGCACGATGGGAGACGCTGAAGTTCTGTGACGATCTGGTGCTACAGCACTCCACTGGAGAAACATTTGAGGACGTGATGGAGCAAACCATCATAAGCGGATTGTGCCGCGGCGAAGCCTAAGCAGAAGTTCTTCTCCTGAGAAAGCCTGCGCGGAAGATCGCGCCGGCTTTTTTATCTCGCGGGAGTGTCAGTCTTTACGAAGCCGTAAGGACAATGTCGGCAACCGCTTTGGCAGCAGTATCCGCGATTGAGAAGATACTCGGCAGTGAAGACCATGTAGGGGCCGTCCCAGTAGAAATCTTTGCCTTCGATGAGTTTTTCTTCAGGCACTGCGAGCCTATCCGATCGCGTCCATCATCTTGACTGCATCCTCACCTGTGACTGCGACACCATTGCGCAATGTCACGAACTTACCCGAGATGGCAGGCACACGTTCGCCGGGAATGATAATGCCCACCAGGTTCAGCGGGTCGGCGGCCGAGATTGTGATGTCTGCAGATTCGGTGGTGATTCCCACATTGCGCAGCGCGCGCAATGAATCAACAGCTTCCGGCAATGCGAACTGCTCTCCGTGGAAGCCATTGATGAAACGCCCGCCCCGCACCTCGCCGCGATCCTCTAATCGGCGAAAGGTAATAAGCAGCTCGCGCCACTTGGGCAAGATAGATTCGCGCGCCAGCAATTCGCGGAACACGACGCCATAACGGTCCAGGAGCATGCGGCAAGTCGCTTCCAGCATCTTCACCTGGTCCACCTGGGTGTGGGGATGCAGCAGCGACCAACGCCCAGCGCTGTGTCGCGGACGTGACGTCTTACCCCGGCCTTGTCCTGTGCGGCGTTTGGGATCAATGAGCGCGCGCAGATTGTCGAATCCGTCTGCAGTGACTAACCCGGCAGCCACCAATTCCCAGAGCGCCGTCTCCACTTCACTCTTCAACATCTCGCCGCTGCGAACGATATCCGCGAAGAACGATGCGCCGCGCGATCGCAGAAACGTAAGAACGGTCTTGGCGCCGTTCCCTAGACCGTTGGTAGATGCGCCATCTTCGGATGGTTCACCGCGCTTCGAAGTCATCCACTCAGCTTCATCGCGAACAAAGAACGTGATGGGAGCAACACTGGTGGGAACGATCCGACGTGCTCCAGTCGCAGAAGCCTCAAGCGTTGCCGGATGCGGCGAGAGTCTTCCCCAACCGACGGCTCCCGTAAGGCAGAGATCATCGAGAGCTTCGCGATCATAATTCTGGATACGGCGGGCGAGGATTTGTTTCTCCCAAGCATTCGCGGGAACTTCAAATCCCTGCATTTGCTTTAACACGTGAAGCAGCCCACGTTCGCCCATCATCTGCGTGCCCGGAGCGATATGCTGCCAACGCGTGAGCCAGTGCATAAACATGGCGGCAGTGACAGGCTCCACTTGCTTCCGCAGCTTACCTAATGTGAGGCGATGGATGCGGGAGAGAAGTCGGCGGTCACACCACTCCTCCACTTTTGCGTCGCGAAGCTGTGAGATGGCGCGGCCGCGAGCGTCCACAGTGTGCTCCTCTGGAGTGCTGGCGTCATGGCCTTCAAACGTTCCGCGCAGGATCGTTCCTGTGACCTCAAGCCGCAAAAGCGCTTGATTGATGGCGTCGGCGGGAATATGCAATGCGTCACTGAGCTTTTGCGCAGTTGTGGGCCCGGAGTGAGACATCCATCCCGTCATCATTTGATAGAGCGCATCATCAGATGAGGGCGTGGACGTTTCTATCGGATTAACGGCTGGTTCAAGAACCGCATTCGGATATAGGGCTTTGAATGTGAGTGCACGTTCTGTAGCAACCCAGAACTCGGCGTCCCCAACTCGCGCCCGAGTCGCACGAGAATGCAATACGAGCTTTGAGAAGTGAAATCCCCATGCGCTTTCCGGATCGACATGGCCCAGCGCAGATAGTTTTGTAGGCAAAGCAATCAGCGTGTGCAGCACGTCGTGCAGTTCGTCGGCATCTCGTACATCCGGCCAAGCCTCTTCGCGCACTTCAGCGATGGCAGCCGGATCCAATCTGCCGATCTCATTGAGCACCGCCTCTGGCAACGTTTGACGCATCTGCACGGCCCGGGCGCGACGCTCTTCCAGCGGCGCATCGTCCAGATACGCATAAGGATTCGCGTTCAATATCTCATGTGAGAAGACCGATGGAACAGGCGTATCCACTGCGAGGATCTTGATGTTGCCGGCATTGATGTCGCGGATGATCTGCTTCAATCCCTCGATGTCCATCGCCTCGGTAAGCACATCTTTCATGACCTCGTTCACCAGCGGATGGTCGGGGAAGTCGATAGGGCCATGAACATTTTCTTGGCATGCAGCGACGTCGGGGATCACCGAGGCGAGCAGATCATCCGAACGCATACGCAGGATCTGCGGCGGAACCTTTCGTCCGTTGCGAAAGCGAAGCAACGCAAGCGAACGGCCGGCGTCCCACTTCCAGCGGTTGGCGAAGATAGGCGAATCGATGCATGCCTGTTTCAGCACACTCTCGACAGTTTCTGAACTTAGGAATTGAAAGACGTCCTGTAGCGGAAAGCTGTGTTGCTCCGCAAGAGAGATGTTGAGACCGTTCTCCGTCGCCGCAGCCTGCAGCTCAAAATTGAAGGAAGCGCAGAATCGTTTGCGCAGCGAAAGTCCCCAGGCTTTATTGATGCGCCCACCGAACGGCGCATGGAGCACTAGCTGCATCCCGCCACCTTCATCAAAGAAACGCTCTGCAATTATGGTCTTCTGCGTCGGCACGGCGCGCAAGACGGCACGACCGGCGACAACATACTCGATAGCTTGTTCCGCAGCCGATTCATCCAATCCGCATTCTTCCGCCAGCCATTTCTTTGCGGCCAACACTTCAGGATCTTTCGAACCCAGCACGAATCCCGGCGCGGTGTTCGCGGTCATGTCACTGATGGTCTGGCGAATATCGGCGATCTCTGCGGAAAGTTCCATCGTGCGCGATGGCGCTTCACCCAGCCAGAAGGGAATCGTAGGCGCGGCGCCGTGGGCATCTTCCACGAACATGCGTCCGCTGGATTCCACTCGGCGAATACGCCAGCTTGTATTGCCAAGTTGCATGATCTCGCCGCGCGAGATCTCTACCGCGAAGTCTTCATGCACAGTTCCGACAACGTGGCCTTCGGGTTCGGCGATGACTGTGTACAACGCCGTGTCAGGGATCGCTCCGCCATTCGTAATGGCGACCATGCGTGCCCCGCGTCGAGCCCGCAGTCTTTTGTTCACGCGGTCACGATGAATGTACGCACCATAGCGCCCACGCTTCGAGGCGATCCCCTCGGAAAGCATCTCCAGCACTTCTTGATAATCTTTGTCCGTCAGATTGCGATACGGATACGCGCGGCGGATCACGCGCAGCAAGTCATTTTCATCCCAGGTATCGGTTTCGACGTCAGTCGCATTCGCAGACTTTTGCGCCGCGCACATCGCCACGATTTGTTGCGCAAGAATGTCCAGCGGGCACTCGGGTACCCACAGGCGGTCCAGCTCGCCGCGATGTATGCTGCGCACCAGGGCCGCACATTCGAGCAACTCGTCACGCGTGCTGGCAAAGATGCGTCCTTTGGGGATTGCTCCGCGCCAGTGGCCCGCACGTCCGATCCGCTGCAGAGCAACCGCGATAGAGCGCGGCGAACCGATGTGACAGACGAGATCGATAAACCCAACGTCGATGCCAAGCTCCAAGGAAGCTGTGGCGACGAGGACTTTTATCTCGCCATCTTTCAGTTTCTGCTCAGCGGCCAGACGCAACTTGCGTGAAAGTGAACCATGGTGAGCCCCCACTGCCTCTTCGCCCAGGCGGTCAGCCAATTCCGCCGCGATTCGCTCGGTCTGCGCACGCGTATTCACAAAGATGAGCGTGGATCGATGCTGATTGACTAACTCTTCAAGCCGGTCAAAGATGTCGTCCCACATCAAGTTGGAAGTGACAGCACCCAATTCATCCTTTGGAACTTCCACTGCCAGATCAACCTGCCGTTTGTGGCCCACGTTCACTATCACGGGAGCCGCACGGCGTTCATCAATGCCCGTCAAGAATTTTGCCACCAGCTCAATCGGTTTCTGTGTCGCGGACAGTCCGATACGCACGGGCCGTTTCTTGCAAAGCAATTCCAATCGCTCGAGCGAAAGCGCGAGGTGTGAGCCGCGCTTATCGTCCGCAACAGCGTGGATCTCGTCCACGATCACCGTTTCCACATCGTGCAGGATGGCGCGGCTCTTTTCGGCAGTAAGCAGAATGTAAAGAGATTCCGG
>JAICLA010000316.1 GCA_025927695.1 Terriglobales bacterium
CCCATGCGATCCTTGGTCGCCGCATTGAATTGCGTGCAAAAACCCTGGATATCGACTCCTGCCTGACCGAGCGCGGGTCCCAGCGGAGGAGCGGGGTTCGCCTGCCCGCCTCTGGCCTGCACTTTGATGACTTTCTTGACCTGTTTTGCCATAAGTGCGGCGGAGTCTAAAGAGAAGTGGAACTTGTGTAAAGCGAATATTGACCGGATGAGTTTGTAGTTTGTAGAAAGTGGGCGCCGCATTGTTGCTAAAAACTACGCGCTACCTATACCCATTCGCTCATTTTGTCGTCAGCCCGTCGATCAATTGCTGCATGACATCGTCTTTGCCGTTTGCGATGTGGAATTCATAGAGCCGCTCGCGCACGCGGACAAATGTCAGTTTTTCGGCGCTCAGGCCGGGATCGAAGAAGGACAAGACATTGCGCACCGGCTGATTCGGCGATTCAATCGTCTGATCCTGCAGACCCTGCACCTTCGGAGTGAATGCCGTGAGAAGCGCTTCTTTGAGGGCGATGAAGTCCGTTTTCACGGAAGCCGATTCGATCCATGTCACCGATCCGACCCGGTCGTTATTCTGAAGAATGGCGAGAGAGTGAATCTGCGCGCCGCTGCCCGCGACCTGCGCCAAGAAGCTCAGTTCGGTGCTTTGTTCCGTCGTGAATCCCAGGGATTGGATAGTGCCCTCGATGGCAGGACCGTTATTCACGCTCACGCCGCCCGCCTGCTGCGTTCCGGAACCCGTCGCCGCCATCGTTGCAATGGAAGAAGTGGACGAAGAGGCTGTATTTGAGCTGACGTCGGCCACGGTCTGGCTGCCCGACAGGTAGTAATCGGCGACGCCCAAGCCGCCCAGGAAGACGAGCAGTACTGCAGTCACGATGAGTTTGATGCGGGGAGACATAGAGGTGGAGGGAATCATACGTGGCCGGACCCGATGAGGGAACAGTCGACGTAGGATGTGTATTAAATAATATATGTATAAATAAGTCAATATCTAGTTTTGACCCCCTGATCCATCTGCTACACTCACATCCGTGGCCTTAAAACGCGCGAATCCGCGGCAATCTCCCATTCTTCAACCGGCTGCGGCTCCCGCCGCCGAGAGTGAAGCAATGGAGTCATCGCTGCGTCCTAAGATGCTCTCCGAGTACATCGGCCAGACCAAAATCAAAGAGCATCTCCTTGTTCATATCGAAGCAGCCCGTAAAAGAAATGAACCCCTCGGACACACCCTGCTCCATGGTCCGCCGGGGCTCGGCAAGACGACGCTGGCGCATATCATCGCGCAGGAAATGTCCTCTCAGCTGAAGATTACGAGCGGCCCGGCCATCGAAAAACCCGGCGACCTGGCGTCGCTTCTCACCAATCTCGCGGAAGGCGACGTGCTCTTCATCGATGAAATCCATCGTTTGCGGCCGGCGATCGAAGAGGTGCTGTATGGCGCGATGGAGGATTACATCCTCGACATCATGATCGGCAAGGGGCCGACGGCCAGATCCGTGCGCCTCAATCTCAAGCCGTTCACGCTGGTGGGCGCCACCACGAAAGCGGGCGCCGTGAGCGCTCCGCTCCGGGATCGTTTCATGCAGCAGTTCAAACTCGCGTTCTACGACCAATCCGAGATGCAACAGATCGTCGAGCGGTCCGCCGGCATCCTGGGCATCACGCTGGAACCGCTTGCAAGCCACCGCATCGCATCGGCCAGCCGTGCCACACCGCGCATCGGGAATCGCTTGATTCGTGCCGTGCGCGACTTCGCGCAGGTGCGCAACGAAGACATGATCTCGCTCATGAGCGTGGAAAAGACGCTCGGTTCTCTCGATA
>JAICLA010000120.1 GCA_025927695.1 Terriglobales bacterium
AATCAACGTGCGAGGCATCGAGTCCGCGCGCGGAGAATGCCGCCGCGACCATCTTGCTAGAGACGCGCTCTCCGAAGGAGACGACGTTGTCCATGGTGCGTGGCGTGAGCTCGCCCACGGCGGCGATACCGCGAAGAAGTTCGTCGAGCGAATCGAAGTCGGTCTCCAGCTCAGAATGGAATTCAGTGAAGACGCCGGTGCTGAGCAGTTCACTGGCAGCGGCGTAATGGCGTTCGCGTAGTGCGCGGGAGAGCTCGAGAGCCTTCTCGCGCTCGCCATCGCCGGCGGCGCGGCCGGTGGCGAGAAGTTGGTCCGTGACCTTGGCCATGGCGCTGACGACGACCACCGGCGATTGGTCGAGCCGCTCGCGCACGATCTTCACCACGCGATCAATGGCTTTTGAATCTTCGACGGAAGTACCGCCGAATTTCATGACGATCATCGCGGCACCCGCATCACGAAACTGAACAGCGCACGCGACATCAGTCCAGGTATCCCTTGACCTTGAGCAGTTCGGCGTTAAGGATGGCCGCGCCTGCTGCGCCGCGAATGGTGTTGTGCGAGAGCACAGTGAACTTCCAGTCCAGCACGTTGCAGGGGCGCATGCGTCCGACGGATGCCGTCATTCCGCCGCCGCGATTGATGTCGAGTCGCGGTTGCGGACGGTCAGCTGCGGTGTCATAAAACACGGGCTGCCTCGGCGCGGTGGGCAGATTGAGCCCGGCGATTTTATTCGGAAAATCCGCGAAGGCGCGAATGAGTTGATCGGCAGTCGCCTTCTTGCCGAATTTCACTGAGACTGATTCAGTATGTCCATCTTCCACGGGTACGCGGTTGCATTGCGCGCTAATGGCAAAATCAGCAGGCGCGATCTTGCTGCGCTTCAATGAGCCGAGAAGTTTCTTAGCCTCGGCCTCCATCTTCTCTTCTTCTTTCGCGATGTACGGCACCACGTTGCCGAGGATGTCCCATGATGGCACTCCGGGATATCCTGCGCCGCTAATGGCCTGCATGGTTGTGACCATGACTTTTTCGATCTTGAATCTTGCCAGCGGCGCGAGTGCCATCACCAGGCCTATCGCCGAGCAATTCGGATTGGTGACGATATATCCGCCCCTTTTTTTGCGCCACTCTTGCTGTTCGAGCAAAGCAATGTGGTCACCGTTCACTTCCGGAATCACAAGCGGCACCTCTGCCTGCATGCGGAAGGCGCTGGAGTTGGTGATGACGGCGTGCCCGGTGGCGGCGAAGCGCGGCTCGAGCTCTTGCGCGATGGCGGCATCAAGCGCCGCAAAGATGAGTTTTGGCGCTGAGCGCGGGTCGGCCGCGCTCACCGTCATCTTGGCGACGCGCGCAGGAATAGCGGTATTCATCTTCCATTTGGCGGCTTCCGCGTAAGGAAGTTTGGCAGACTTCTGCGACGCGGCGATCCACGCCACTTCGAACCAGGGATGGTTTTCGAGAAGCTGAATGAAACGCTGTCCAACGGCGCCCGTAGCGCCGAGTATGCCGACTGGGATCTTATTCATGATGTTTTTGGGGCGTGAGCGCGCTAAGAAAGTTTACACGAGCAGTACAGTTTTTTTAGGAGGGATTTGCCGCGAGACTTGCTTCGGACACGCGCTCAGGTCGCTTGACTAGATATTCGTCTATTAGCACCGCACAAAGTGCTGCCGTAGGAACGGCGATAAGCGCGCCCACGATCCCCGCGAGTGTTCCGCCAATGATCAATGACACAATCACTGCGAGTGGCGGCAGGTCAACGGTGGTCTTCATCACGCGCGGCGTGAAGAACGCAGTTTCGATCTGCGGATAGATCAGGAAAAAGAGCAGCACGAACAAGACTCTTGCAGGCGAATCGCCGAAGAGGGCCACCAGACAGCAGACGGTGGCCGCGGTGATCGGTCCCACAATCGGAACGATGTTCACCAGGCCCGCAAATACCGCCAGCACATAAAAGTATTTCAACCCGATCACGTAGAACGTGATGCAGCTGAAGATCGCCATCAGTGACATCAAGATCAGCTGCCCGATCAGCCAATGCCGCATGCGGTTTTCCGCGCGGATCATGGTGCGCTCCAAGCGTTCTTGATGTTCCACGGGGAACAGCAGCACGCCATAGTGAAATGCGCGTTCGCCGTCGAGAATGAAATAAGCCGTAAGGATCAGGCAACTGAACACGCCAAAGATGCCCACTGCAAAGGTGCGGAAGAATCCGAATGCACCACCGATGACGCCCGCGGCATAAGTCTCAAGCTTAGTCTGATCTAAGCCGGACACAAACGGAACTCCCTGGAACCGCGCGGTGAGATCAGCCACACGCTTGGGCCAATTTGCGGCAAGCTCATGTGAGTCGGCGATCATCGGCGGCAGCGCGAAAAGTGCGAAGAGCAGGACCGCCGCCAGCATGATCACGACCAACACACCAATTGCGAGCCCGCGCCCCGGACGCCACTTGCCGATGTTCACTCTGCGGATCACTCGGATCGCCGGCGATATAACCACGGCGAACAATGCGCTTACATAAATAAGCAGCAAAACATCCAGAGCCTGGATGCAGACGTAAAAAGCCACCAGGCAGCAAAAAGCAAAGATGATGTCAGAACGCAGGCTATGAACGTTCTTGACTCGTCTGTCAGTGGCCAGGCTTAGGGGCATAGGCGCTTAGTCGCGCAGTACTTCCATATTGTCTGACGCGATCAGCACCCTGACCAGCTTGTTTTGGTCATTGAACCACAGAAGACAATTGCCGCCTTCAGCTTTGAAATCACTGGGGTCTTCCAGCACGAGACTAAAAGTCTTGAACTCGGCTTCTTTTCCGTTGTAGTTCAACTTTGTCATACCCTTGTAGGTCATTTCAGCAATGGCGAATTGCTGCTGATGGGGCACGAAGATCGGCATTCGCAAAGGAAGCCATTTGCATTCTGTCTGGCCTTGCGCATTCAGCTTACAACCGAACGCCATGTACTTCCAGGTAAGCACTTCCATGTGCGAATAGAAATTTTCGTCCATGATCGAGGTGCCAGGGGCAAGCGCGTGGACTGTGTCTTTCGCCGGCGTGCTCGGGGTCTCCGTCACATGTGAAACCATGAACTGTTCGTCCTGCGGCTCGACCACGATCTGCGATTTGCCGGGGGTGACCTCTTTCCACGTGTACTTCTTCAACAGACCGTTGGGCTGCATGGACATCTCAGAATCCTGAATCGCCTTGTTCAAACCAGGATCGTCAGTCTTCAGTTCTGAACTGATCGTGCTGCCATCAGGATGTTGGTCCACGTGAAATGTCTCAGACGCGACCTTGCGGCCGCTTACGATTATGGTAAAGGTGCCCGTATCGACGGAGGTAGGAGCAACCACTTTTTTGTCAGAGTTCTTATCTGCCGCGCCGCAGATTGAGACCGCAAGCATTACGCACGTGAAAGAGCGCACCCACTGAGAAACCATTCGCCGCATTACAGCTCCTTTTAAGGAGTACCGGCGGCTTTTGGCAGCCGATCCTCGCTGTGCAGCAACTGGTAGATCTCTTCCGCGGTCTGCTCCACGCTTTTTCCCGTGGTGGAGACTTTGATCTGCGCCCGTTCGTAATGCGGAAGTCTCTCCGCGTGCAACTGTTTGAAAGAAGCCTCGTCCTTCAACAGCGGACGCACCCGCGAATCTCTCCCCAGCGTCTGCTTGGTAACACAACGTTGCCACAATTCTTGTGCAGATGCACTTAAAAAAACGATGACAGAATCGGGACGGTCAAGCACGGCTTGGTTCTCCGGCTGGCAAAACGTTCCGCCACCGGTGGCAAGCACTATGGATGTTTCAGAGAGTGACTTCGCGGTAAGTAGTTCTTTGAGCGCTTGGGCTTCGGCGTAACGGAAAGCAGTCTCGCCAGACGCGGCGAAGATGTCCGCAACGCTGCGGGCTTCGCGGCTTTCAACAAGATCGTCAAGATCGAGGAATCGCCAACCTAAACGCTCGGCGAGCGCTTTGCCGACCCCGGACTTGCCGGCGCCCATGAAACCTACCAAAGATACAAGCATGAAGACCGCGTGTTTAGACGAGATTGACGAATCGCGGCGCGCGAAAGTCTTACCGCAAACTAAGGCCTATACCTACTGTTTGCTTACGCGAATTTTACCAGAGAACGACCGTAACTCCACGGATGATGCGCCAGAGTTCGAGGTCCCGGCAAAGGAGCGGCCTTCGGTCACAGCGAACGACGTGTGCTGCGGTTTCTGGAAAGGGAAGTCATTTGTAACGGTACCTTTTACCGAGCGCGCGGTTAGATCGAGTGATGCATTTGCTGGCACCCTCACATCAATGTCTCCGGCGTGATTCGTAATCGTGTAGGCGCCACCGCCGGCGAAGTCTCCAACGTAGCTGATATTGCCGTTGGTGGTCTCAACGGAGAGCTTTGGACCCGTCACATTGTTGAGCGTGACATTCCCACTGGTCGTCTCGACGTTCACGCGCGCGTTCTTAACGCCCGTGAGGCTGATTCCGGCGTTCAGTGTCTGCACCTGCACCGAACCATTGGAAATATTATTCAGATCGACTTGCCCAGCATCAGATTCCACGGTCACGTTGCCGTTCGCGTTGTCTATCTTGATGGGACCATTCTCAGAATCAATATTGATGTTCGTTCCGGATGGCAACGCAACGTCGTAATCCACGCGAGCCTCTTCACCAGAGACTTTTTGCAATAAGTGCGTGCGCAGGGTCACGCGATTGCCCGTCTGGCTGGCATCGATCTCAACTTTGTCAGACTTTTGCGAAGCAGTGACTTGCAGCTGCCGTCCCGAAGCAGCATGCACAGTGATGTTGCCCGTCTGGTTCACGATGAAGACCGCGCTGCCGGGCGCGACGTTGTAGTGAATGTCTTTGTGCGTCTCAGCCGCGGAGACAACCGTGGCCAATAAGATCGCCGCACTTAAATACACGGCCCAATTCCTGGCGCGCCGTATGGCTTGCCTGCGCGAAGTGCGCTGGGACCGTCTGGGCGATAAGCGTTGAAACATGGACGCTCTTCTGATCATTGCCCGCTGGAACTCTCATTGAAAGATCGCGTGGTTCCCATGCGGTACAACATGGCCTTCTGCGCATATGCCTGGCGTAGGTGAACGCGTGCTTCATCGTTGCTCGGATCTTGGGCGAGCGTGGCACGCGCGTCTGAGATGTATTGGTTTACGTCACGCAGGCTGGCGGCATAGACGGGCTTGAGGTTTGGCGCTTGTGCCGCGACGCTGGTCAGAAGCTGTACGTCGTCCTGATCGGTAAATCCGTCTTGGGCGCTGTTGGTAGCGACTTGGTCCGTCGAGGGTGCAGGAGCGGACCTTTGCATAGACAGCAAAATAACCAGAATGACCGCGGCGGATCCCGCGGCCACAGCCAACTTTAGGTTATTTTTTTTTTGCGCGGCCACATTGTGGCCACGCTGGGGGTTTTGCTCGTTTCCTATTAAGCCGTCTTTACTCAGTGACGACTGTATGTTGTTCCATACCCTTGGACTAGGGTCATGCATGGGCAACAGCAGTTTTGCCTGGTCGGCGATGTAGCGCAGGTCGCGGACCAGGCTACCGCAGTCTTCGCAGTCGTTCAGGTGCTCGTGCTGGATGTCGCCACCCGATTCGAACATAAAGGGCAGCTCTTTTTGGAACTCGGCGCAGCTCATGTTTTTTTTGTCTCCGGTCATCTTCAGTGACCTTCCTCTCCCCACACGCCCTCTGGCCAGATCGGCGCTTGCTGCTGTCTCTTATCTCTTTGCTGCCTTCTCCGCTTTGCTCAACTTCAACAGGTCTCGCAACTTCATTCTCGCCTTGTGCAACTGCGACTTGCTGTTGCCGATGGAACATCCCATCATCTCAGCGATCTCATTGTGTTCGTATCCTTCAATGTCATGCAGCACGAATATGATCCTGTATCCCGGCGGCAGGCTTTCGATACAGCGCTCCAGGTTCACCCGATCGATCGAGCCGGCGAGCACGTTATCGCGCGCGCCAATATCTTTCTTCGGCCCATCTTCCTGCTGCGGCTCCATCATCTCGTCCAACGAGACTTCGGATAATCCCTTCTTGCGCAGGTGCATGAGCACCACGTTCACGCTCAACCGATGTAGCCAGGTCGAGAACGCCGACTCGCCGCGGAACGTGCCGATCTTGCGGAACAGTTGCAAGAACGCTTCCTGGGCAAGGTCTTCTGCCTCAGCCGTATTGCTGACCATGCGAAGGCAGAGAGAATAAACCCGTCGTTTATGCAGCGCATATAGCGCCTCAAATGACGCCGCGTCGCCCGCTTTGGCGCGTTCAATGGCCTCAGCTTCAGTGAGCCCGGGAACCAGAGTTTTCTTTGGTTGAGTCAATTTGCCTTTGGGGCCGTTTTTTGCTCAGATGCGGCCAAGTAGCTGAATCGTTGTATTTAAACAGATGGAGCCGGTACTGCAAGGTTGCAGAACTGTGTTTTTAATGACTTGGGATAAGGGCCTAGAACCTCTGACAGGCATTGAGATAGCAATTGAGAGACTTTGGTTGCCTAAGGTGGGAAGGAATTACACGGTGGGGCTATTTGGCTTTGTGCCTCATGAACAAATCATTCCTGAGGGTGCTGTTGCAAGATTCCGACGAAACATCCACTTCGGTGTTCGGCTTTAGTTTTCGAAGTTCGGCACTGTGTTCGTCGATCCAATGAATCCAACTTTCAGTCCTCTCTTCAGAATTATCAAAGCTTACTCCTTGAATGAGTCCAGGATATGGAGGATTGGGGACCACGGCAGGAAGAGTCTCAAGCGCATAGTAGTAACCTGGGGCGAACGCTTCATCACCCAGATCGTAGAATCTCCTGTAGTGAAATGGGTCCTTAGGCGCTTTTCTTCTCCGGAGCACCTCGGTCAGCGCGCGTATAGAAGCCCAGCCACCCACGCCCGGAGATTCCAAAATCGCGTCATATTGCGCGAGGTCTGGTCCAAATGACATCTCACAGGCATATTCGCGCAAAGTCTGTTCGTCTCCCAGCCGCGCCATGGCTACGCGAACTGCAATAGAATCGCCGGATAACTGCAATTGTTTATCTTTCAATAAAAGTTTCAAGTAGGGGATAAAGCGAGCATCGCCCGACTTGGCTGCGTCCCAAATCGCGCGGCTATCTCTTTTTTCGAGTCGCGAAACCAAAGAGTTGAAATTCCCATCGGTAACCGATTGCGGCGTCGCCGACCACACCAAAATAAACAAGCAGACGAAAGTTCGGCGTACATTTGTCATTTGCCGGTACGCTTCCGTGCACCACTCCAATACAACAAGAATCCGATCACGATGGCGCCGATCGTCCCAAGAATGATCTGCACCTCATACGCCATCTTGTTGGTCACATCTTTGCTGGGAATGAATGCCAGCACGATCGACACGAACGTGATCACAAAGCCGAGCAATCCGGCGACCCACACGCCGAACTTGCCGCCGGGAATCAGCGCTGTGTTCTGTTCGCTCTCACGCGAGCCCTTGTAAGCCAGCCGGATGACCGCAGCGAACATATAAAGGAAGGGAACGAAATAAATGATGAGAGTGGCGTTGATCAAGATCTCATAAGCGCCGGCGATCTTCTCATGCAAGTTAGAGACAATGAGGATCAGCGCCGACAAAACCGCCTGCACGATGATGGCAACGTACGGCGTGCGCCACTTGGGATGCAGCTTGCCGAAGGCCGGCGGAAGATAGCGGTCAATCCCAGCGACGAATGGCACGCGCGCTACACCCGCGACTGTGCTGCCTACTCCGCCAGCGTTTCCCGCAGTGACCAGCAGCGCTGCCAGCACACCGAACCAAGCGATGTGCACGGCTTCTGACCCGACTCCGATAGCCTGGAAGACTCCGTTCTGCGTATTCACTTTGTCCGCCGGGACCATGGCGAGCACGGCCATCGTCCCCAGAATGTAGATGGCGACGATCATGGTGCCGGAAATATAGATGGAGCGCGGGAAGGTGCGGCGCGGCTCGCGCACCTCTTCACTCATCATGCAGATAAGTTCCATGCCGGTGAACGCGAAGGCAATGCT
>JAICLA010000086.1 GCA_025927695.1 Terriglobales bacterium
GGTGCGTGAAGCTGAACGCGAGACTGTGTTCAACGAATACAGCGGACGCGTAGGCGAGATCATCAACGCGACGGTGAAGCGGATCGAAGGCCCAGATGTGATCGTGGACATTGGCAAGGCAGAAGCCAAGATGCCCCGCAAGGAACAGTCGCGCCTGGAATCGTTTGCAGTGGGCGAACGCATTCGTGTGGTGCTGGTGCGCGTGGAAAAGGCTTCTAAGGGGCCTGCGGTCGTTGTCTCCCGCGCCGCGCCGGAGCTGGTGCAAAACCTCTTCCAGTCAGAGGTGCCGGAGATCTATGACGGGACGGTAGTGATCCGCGCCATTGCGCGTGAAGCGGGCGAGCGTACGAAGATCGCTGTGCTTTCAAAAGATAAAGACGTGGACTGTGTGGGGGCATGCGTAGGTATGAAGGGCATGCGTGTGCAGTCGATCATTCGCGAACTACGCGGAGAGAAGATCGATATCATCCAGTTCCACGAAGATGCGGTCACGTTCGCTGAAAAAGCGTTACAGCCGGCGAAGGTCAGCCGTGTAAGCGTGGTGGATGCGAGCGACAAGCACCTGGAAGTAGTTGTTGACGATACGCAACTATCGCTTGCCATTGGCAAGAAGGGGCAGAACGTTCGTCTTGCGGCGAAGTTGCTCGGCTGGAAGATCGACATCAAGAGCGAAGAAGAGAAGCGCCAGGAAGTGGAACAGGCGATGTCTGCTTTGGTCACCAATACCAGCACACCGCTGGAGAACGTGACGGGACTTGGCGAAGGGTTGGTGGAGAAGCTGGCTGAGGCAGGCGTGACCACGGTCGAATCGCTCGCAGATATGACGCCGGAACAGTTGGAAGAGATCCCCGGTATCGGGCCGAAGACCATCGAGAAGATCAGCCTCGCGGTGAATGAATACTTCAGCAACTTGGAAGCGGCAGAAAATGCCTCGGCGGAGACGTCCGACACTGTTGCTGAGGCAGCGGAAGAAAATGCCGAACAAGCGGCTGCAGATTCCGCGGAAGCGGCGGAGATCGCTGCGGTAAATGGCGGCGGCGAGAGCGACGAATACAAGGAAGACGTTGATAGCGGACAGTCACTCGAAGCAGCAGCCATCGCCGGCGTAGAGAATGCGCCCGCGGCGGATGTGGCAGAAGTGCATGTCCACGGTGAAGAGCCGGAAGCTGCGCCCGAAGATCTGGTGGCACCGGAAGAGAAGTAATAACCATTGGCTAGTTGTCAGTGGTTAGCAAAAAACGAAAACCTGTAATCAGTAGCAAAACGAAAAACCAGAGACGAGAAACGAGAAACCAAACCCGGATGTCAAAAGTTCGAATCAACGATCTGGCCAGAGAGCTGGAAGTTAAAAGCAAAGAGATCCTCGATGCGCTGCCGAAAGTGGGCGTCACCGAGAAGAAGACCCATTCCAGTTCGGTGGAAGAGGACGAAGCCGACCGTGTCCGCAAGCTCTTGAAGGGCGGAAGCGCATCTTCGAGCGAGGGCCGCGCGGCCGCGAAGTCTGACGCGCCGAAGCCGAAGTTCGACTTCTCAAAGATCTCAAAACCTGGTGACGTCCTAAAAGCCATCAAGAAGCCGGAAGCTCCGGCGATCGCGAAGGCCGCTCCGCCGGCTGCTGCGGCAACGCCTGCGAAGCCTGCCGCTATTGCGCCAAAAGCACCGGTTGCCGCGCCGCCCGCTGCGGAAAAACCGAAAGCTGCGCCAGTCGCGCCGCCGGCCATCGCTTCAAAGCCTCCGGCATCAGCCGCGATCCCCGCAGATGCAGTTCGCAAGGCTGCGCCGCCTGCGGCCCCGAAAGTTGAAACTCCTGAGCCTCCGAGTGCTCCGGTTGAACCGGTTGCGGCGAAGCCAGCTGCTCCGGCGCCAGTCGTCGAAGAAAAGCCTGCTGCGCCTGCGCCTCCGGCTCTTGAGCCGAATAAGCCCATCGTTCCGGCTGCGCGTCGCTTGATCGTTCCGCAGACGGGACCGCGTCCTGTTTATAGTGCGCCGCAGCGTCCAGCATCTGCAGCGCCGCCGAGTGCGAGCGCCGGGCCGCGTCCTGGCGCCGGTCAGCGCCCGAGCGGCGGATTGCCGGTTCGCGGACAGCCGATATTCCAGCGTCCGAGACCGCAAGGACCAGGACAGGGTGCAGGTCCAGGTGGGCCGCGCGCACCATTCGTTCCGGGACAACGCCGGCCGATGCATCCAACGCGCACCACTCCGGGTGGACCGCGTCCAGGTGGACCGCGTCCCATGGGAGTTGGGCCGGGAGCGGGCATGCCGCCGCCAGCGGGACGTCCTGCCGGGCGTCCGGGTGGACCGCCACGCAGGCCGGGACAGCGTTACGTTCCGCGCGGAATAAAAGAAGGACCGATGAAGGGCTTTGTTCCGCCGAGCCGCGGAACACAGTTGCCCAGCGAAGCACTGCCCATCACGCGCAATATCACCATCACGGAAGGCGTGAGCGTGAAAGATCTGGCGGAGAAGCTTGAACTGCGCGCGAAAGACCTAATCGCTTTCCTTCTCACTAAAGGTGTGATGGCCACGGTGAACCAGACGCTTGATGAGAACCTGGCGAAAGATGTGGCGCGCTTCTTTGGCGCTGAGTCCAGCGTGATCAGCTTCGAAGAGCAGGTACAGAAAGACGTTGACGCGGCGATGGGTCCGGAGGTGATCGACACTTCTGCTGATACCGGAGCGCAACGTCCGCCGGTGGTCACCATCATGGGCCACGTTGATCACGGTAAGACTTCATTGCTGGACGCGATCCGCGAGACGGACGTAGCCGGCGGAGAAGCGGGCGGGATCACGCAGCATATCGGCGCCTATCGCGTGCGCATCGGCAAGAAAGATTCGCCGGCTTTCGGCCGCGAGATCACTTTCCTCGATACACCAGGCCACGAAGCCTTTACGCGTATGCGTTCGCGCGGCGCGAAGGTCACGGACATTGTTGTCCTCGTGGTCGCAGCCGATGACGGCGTGATGCCGCAGACGCTCGAGGCTATCGACCATGCTAAAGCGGCGAAGGTCCCCTTGATCGTTGCGGTTAACAAGATCGATAAACCGGACGCGATGCCGGACCGCGTGAAGAAGCAACTTGCTGATCGCGGATTGCTGCCGGAAGATTGGGGCGGCACCACTGTATTCGTTGACGTTTCTGCTAAGCAGAAAACGAACCTCGATCTGCTGCTTGAAATGATCTGCCTGGTTGCGGACGTGCAAGGCCTTAAAGCCTCGGCGGACCGCGCGGCCACGGGCTCAGTCGTTGAAGCGAAACTTGATCGTGGACGCGGTGCGGTGGCCACAGTACTGGTGCAGAACGGGACTTTGCGAACTGGCGATACGTTCATCGTAGGCAATTCGTTCGGCAAGGTGCGTGCCATGTTTGACGACCGAGGCAACGCCGTAGATGTTGCGCCGCCGTCAACGCCGGTGGAAGTGCTTGGTCTTGAAGGCATGCCAACAGCAGGCGACCAGTTCATCGTCGTCGCAGACCGCGATAAGGCCAAGACCATCTCGCAGTATCGCGAGATGCGAGCACGCGAAGTGCAGCTGGCGAAATCATCACGCGTGTCGCTTGAGGGCTTGGCCGAAAAGATCAAGTCTGGCACGAAAGAGCTGCCCATCATCCTTAAAGGTGACGTGGCCGGTTCAGTCGAAGTGCTGGCGGATTCTCTGGCGAAACTTTCAAACGACCAAGTCAACATCAAAGTATTGCACACCGGCGTGGGCGCGATCACCGAGACCGACATCCTTCTTGCTGCCGCATCGAACGCGATCGTTATCGGATTTAACGTTCGACCGGAGCGCAAGGCGCAAGAGCTGGCGGACCAAGAACAAGTCGATATCCGCCTGCACTCAATCATCTACGAATTGCAGGACGAGATCCGTAACGCGATGACGGGACTGCTCGAGCCCATCCTCAAAGAGGTTTACCTGGGCCGCGCAGACGTAAAGAACGTGTTCAAAGTGCCGAAGGCGGGCGTCATCGCCGGATGCCAGGTGGCAGACGGGCTCATCAAGCGCGATACGGAAGTGCGCTTGCTGCGCGACGGCGCTGTCATCTTCACCGGCAAGATCGGTTCGCTCAAGCGCTTCAAGGACGACGCCAGCGAAGTGCGCAGCGGCATGGAGTGCGGTATCGGCATCGCCAACTTCAATGACATCAAAGTCGGCGACGTGATCGAGTGCTTCCGCGTCGAGAAGACTGCGGCGGTACTGACCACGGCGTAAGATCCGTTTCTCGTTTTTCGTTTCTCGTTTCTCGCATAGGCGCTAAGTTTCCGGTTTTTCGGCAAAGTTGAGGGGTTGGCCTTTCCGAGAAACCAAAAACGGGAAACGAGAAACCGCTTTTACATGCCCATTGCGCACCTCACCCTCGAACTCAGGATCGAGCACGCGCAGTCACTTAAAGACAAGCGGCAAGTGATCCGCAGCGTGAAAGACAAACTGCGCGCGAAGTTCAATGTGTCCGTGGCCGAGCTGGAAGAAGGCGATCCGCTGCAGCGCGCGACTATCGGCGTGGTGAGCATCTCGGGGTCGAAGGATTATTTGACCGGACTCATGCAGAATGTGGAGCGCGAGGCCTTCCGCGCGGCGAACAATGCTGGTGGGGAAGTGGTGGACTCGTTCGTGGATTTCCTTTGATCGCGGCGAACTAGCTACTGATTTTTTGCTATCCTGAAATGTTTTACCAAGGCCCAAAACATGCCAGAGAGACGTGCAGCCAGCCATCATCGTGATCGTGTAGCCGAAGCGCTCAAGGACGAAGTGGGTTCCATCCTTGAGGGCGAGTTGGGCGACCGCCGCATTGGGCTGTGCTATGTGACTGAAGTCGTGCTCAACCCGGGCGGGAAGTCTGCGCGCATCTATGTTGCCGTAGATGGTGACGAGACGGAGCAGGAACAGACCATGCAAGGTCTGGCGGCGGCGCGCGCGTATATCCGCAATGAAGTGCGCGACCGGCTGGGCAAGCGGCACATCCCGGAGCTGAGTTTTCATCTCGACAAATCAGAACAGTTTGAGAACCGCATCGACACTTTGCTCGGGCGGGTAGCCAAGCGCGCCCGCAAACTTCAATCGGAATAAGGGACAACGATCCGGTCATGGTGAATGAAGTCCTGAGCGCGATCTCGCAACATCAGCGATTCATCCTTACGTCTCACGCGCGCCCGGACGGCGACGCCATCGGCTCAGTACTGGGTGCGAGCTTGATGCTTCGCGAACTGGGCAAAGAAGTGGATGCGGTGATGAGCGATGGTGTCCCGGTGATCTATCAGGGGCTGCCGCACGCTGATTCCGTCCGACGCGCCAGCGAAGTCAACGGGAAGTACGACGCCGCCATCATCCTGGAATGTGACAGCGTGCAGCGTACCGGCATCAGCGGTCTCGAAGCGAACGGTCGCACGCTCATCAATATTGATCATCACAGCACAGCCCGGCCGTTCGCGCATGTGAATTGGATCGACCCTTCGGCGTGCGCCGTCGCGCAAATGGTCTTCGAATTGGGACGCGCCGCGGGCGCTCATATCACGCCGGAAGTTGCCACCTGCTTATATACTGCCGTCCTGACTGACACGGGCTCATTCTGTTTCCAAGGCACAGATGCAAACACGTTCGCACTGGCGCAGGAGTTGGTAAAGGCCGGTGCGAATCCATCGCACATTGCACAGCATGTGTACTTCGCGAATCCGGAGTCGAAGATGCGGCTGTTGGGCGTCGCGCTTAATTCCTTGCAGCGCGAAGGCGACGCGGTGTGGATGGTGGTGACGCAAGAGCAGATGCAGCAATGCGGCGCCATTGAAGAAGATTGCGAAGGTCTGGTGAATTATGGGCTGGGCATTGCGGGGGTGGAAGTGGCCGCATTTTTTCGCGAACTGCCGGGCGGGAGATATCGGGTGAGCTTGCGCAGCAAAGGTGGAGTGAACGTGGCGCTGATCGCCGCGCAGTTCGGCGGCGGTGGACATCAATGCGCCGGCGGATGCTCTCTGGGTGGGCCACTTGATTCGGCGTTAGGAAAGATCACGGGCAGCATCGCGCGGCATCGCGCAGGGAACAGATGAAATGAACCAGCCATCATTGTTCACACAAATTCTTTCGTCGCTGGGCGCGGCGCTGATCCTTATCGCGTACATCGGACATCAGGTGAAGTGGAAGCCGATGGATTCGCTGCGCGTGCCTTATAACGTGTTGAACACCCTTGGCGGTGCCATCCTGGCTTATATTGCGCTGCGTCCACTGCAAGTGGGGTTCGCTGTGATGGAAAGCACTTGGACCTTAGTGAGTTTGCTCGCCTTATGGCGCGCGATCTCCAGTCTTCGCAATGCGCAAGGGAGGCCGGCGGCATAAGCCGTGCCCTTGTCTGACAGACGCAACATTACGCAGATGATCCCGAAACCTTCGCTCAGCATTCCTGTTGAGTTGATCATCACCGTCTGCGTCTGCGGGTTTCTATTCTTCTACGGTCTCGGCGCATTTGGATTAGTCGGTGCAGACGAACCGCGTTACGCGCAAGTGGCGCGCGAGATGTTGCAGCGCAACGATTTCGTTACACCCACTCTGAACGGTGTGGCGTGGTTGGAAAAGCCGGCGCTCTACTACTGGCGCGCAATGTTCGCGTTCGAGACGTTCGGCATACACGATTGGGCCGCACGATTGCCTTCGGCATCATTCGCGCTGGGGATGATCACGGTCATCTTCTTTCACATGCGGCGGTTCAGGCCGGGTGCACAGTTGAATGCGGCTCTGATCACGGCTTCGTGCGCGGCGGTGATCGGCTTTGCCAGAGGTGCGTCCACTGACATGCAACTGGCCGCGCCATTCACTGTGGCCATGCTCGGCTGGTATGCGTGGTATGAGACGCGTAGCAAGTTCTGGCTGCTTGACCTCTACATCTTCACCGGCATTGCCACGCTGGCGAAAGGGCCGGTAGCCCCGTTCCTGGCGGGCGCCATCGTGTTGATCTTTTGCTTGCTGCGGCGCGACATCAAGAGCGCGTTTCGCACGCTGTGGATCCCGGGAATTTTTATCTATCTCGGCATCGTGCTGCCTTGGTTCATCCTGGTGCAGATACGGAATCCGCAGTTCATTCGCGTCTTCATCCTGGAGCATAATCTGGAGCGCTTTGCTACGAATCTTTATCAGCATCGCCAGCCGTTCTGGTACTACATCCCCGTCTTGCTGCTGTCGCTGGTGCCGTGGACATTCTTCGCGATTCCCGCGCTTATCGACGCAGTGAATTGCTGCGTGCGTGATTGGCGGCTGCCGCGCGAATCCAACGACCGCAAGCTGATCGATTCATATCCAGAGTTCCTGGTGATCTGGTCATTATTCCCCATCTTGTTCTTCTCGATGTCGCAATCAAAACTGCCGGGATACATTCTGCCGTCAATAGCACCGTGCACCATTCTTACCGCTGACTTCATCCAGCGGCGCAAGGATCAAGCCATCAGCGTATTAGTGATTGCTGCGCATGCAGCGTTGGGCGCGCTGGCGCTGGGGCTGTTCATGGTGTTCCCGTACTTTTTGTTGCAGCGGCTTCCATTACCCGTGCCGGCTGCATCCCTCGCGGTGTTCATCGCATTTCTCGCGTTCTCCATCATCTATCTCACGCTTCGGAGAACGAGCTATCGTTTTGTGCAAGGCGTGACGCTGATCCCGATACTTGTTATCGTGGGCGTGCTGCTGCGCATCGATGGTCCTGCGGTGGACAACTTCTATTCGGCTCGGCCCGTGGCGAAGAACCTGCAGGCCATTGATGCCGATCGGCGACAGGTCGCCGTCTTCGATGCCAAACGCGAACTCCGTTATGGTCTCGAGTTCTACCGCAACCAGACGGTGAGCAGCTACAACGAGAATGAAATCCCGTTTGCGGAGCATCTGCTTATAGCAAAAGAGGGAACGCGGATGCAGTTCGAAAAGCTGCTAGACGGGCGCAAGGTCGAGCATATCGGCGGATTCGCGCCGCAGCACATTGAGTACTATCTGGTGTCGGCGCTGCCGGCGTCAGAATTGCCGGGGATCACGGCGCCACTCGGCGCGGCAACATCAGAGGAGAAACCCATGAAGAATGAGGGAGTTCCCGCGGCATCCCCGGCTCCGAAGTCCGATAAAAAGAAATGATCCTTTAAGAGTTACCAGCGCGATTCTCATGCCGCTGTTGGTTCCTTCAGAGCGAAAGGGCTTTGCTAAGCGGGCGCGATTCGCACTAGACTCTACCTAGCTGATTCGCAGGCCCCGCGGATTCCCCGTTCGCCCGCCCCCGAAACTGCCCTGTTCGCCCGCTAACTAATATGTGGAGCGTTTCCCCAGCGACCGTGGATATTCTTGACCTCAGACACTACACGTCTGCCGACCTGCGTCCGCTGCTAGACCGCGAGTCAGAGGTCTGGGCCAGCGGTATGGCATGGGATTACCGCAGTTCGGCGGAGATGATCCTTCGCTATATCGATTCCAAGATCCTGCCGGGATACACCGCCATAGAGAACGGCCGTGTGGTGGGTTACACGTTCTTTGTGTATGAAGGCGCGAAAGGTGTGATTGGCGACCTGTTCGTTTCCGCGAATGGAAGTAGCCGCTCTGAAAGTTCGCGCGATGACGAAGTGCGCGTGCGACTGCTCACCCATGCCATTGAGACATTGCAGCAGACGCCGGGCGTGCGTCGCATTGAAGCGCAGCTGCTGGTGCATCGTTCAGGGTCAGTCTCAGCACCGTTTTTGCGCGAGGATTTCAAAGTCTATCCGCGGCTGTTCATGCAACTTCCGCTGAACGAGGCGGCGATCGATGCTCGTATCGCGGCGATGCCGGACATCGAGGTCCGCAACTGGACCGAGGCGGATTTCCAGCCGGCTGCGCAATGCATCACCGCAGCGTACTTCGGGCACATTGATTCCGATATCAACGACCAATACCGCACCGTTGCCGGCTCAACAAGATTCTTGAACAATATCGTCCGCTTTCCCGGATGCGGAGTGTTCGATCAGCAGGCATCGATGGTGGCAGTAAGTCGTGCGACCGGCCAGATGGCGGGAATGCTGCTCGCTTCGCGCGTGCGCGATGATGTTGGCCATGTCACGCAGATCTGCCTCGCACCCGAATTCCGGGGACGCGGATTGGGCAAAGCGTTGATGGTCTATTGCTGCAGAGGACTGCGCAAGCGCGGATTCAGCCAGCTAACACTGACGGTGACTGAGGCGAATCGCCCCGCAGTGGAACTCTATGAAAGCTTGGGTTTTGAGACGAAGCGGATCTTTGATGCGTTTGTGTGGGAAGGCTGATAAGGCAGTGGTTGGTGGCTAGTGGTTAGTGGCTAGTTTGTGCCAGCGCGGTTTCACAACAAAGCTGAAAGCACCAAGATGAAAGTGAAGTCATATACAGATTTGATCGCATGGCAAAAAGCGATCGCGCTCGTCACCAGCATCTATGCCGCGACCAGAACATTTCCGAAAGAGGAAATCTATGGACTTACATCGCAAATGAGGCGAGCGGCGGTTTCTATTCCCAGCAACATTGCAGAAGGGCAAGGCCGTGGCAGCACGAACGAATTCATACATTTCCTGGGAACCGCGAAGGGTTCTCTTTTTGAACTCCAGACTCAAGTACACCTCGCAAAAGAGCTGGGATATCTCAATCAAGTTCAGAGCAAGCTGCTACTCGAAAGCACACATGAGATCGCACGAATTTTGAACGGGCTAATCAATTCGTTGGCTACCCCCGAATAACCGCCGAGAACTGACTAGCCACTAGCCACTGACCACTAGCCACTGACTCACTTCACGCCGTTCTTCGGATTCCAGGCACCTTCCTGTTTACGGACGTAGAGCATCTGGCCGATGTGGTACGCGTTGTGAGTGCTGATGTGCGTGAGCATCTGCGCTGACGCTTTCAACTTCGCTTCGTCTGCAGTCTCCACCCACTTTTCCAAGTCGGTCAGGACCTGGTCGAGCTGTTTCTTGGTTTCATCCCAAGTCTTGGCGTCAAACTTGTCAAAGGTCTCGTCGTTGTTTCCGCTGAACTTGTCTGGCTTTTCGCCCCTCAGCTTGGCGAGACTTTGCTTGTCCCAGAAAACCAGGTGATGAGCAAGCTGCCCGACCGAATGATTGCCTTTGCCATCGGTCCAACTGGCTTGTTCGGCGGTGAGTCCAGCTACGGCGACGTTCGCGGGCACAAACCACTCTTCGCTGTTGTGGGTAGAGCGCAGTTCTGCCAACAATATGCTGCGCAGGTCAGTGGACTTTTTATCTTGGGCAAAAAGGGGAACAGACAACAGAAACAGTACGACCACCATCGTTATTTTTTTCATTGAGATCTCCTCTAGAACTTAGGGCATGGGACAGGATATAGACGCGGAAAAGAAAGGAAGGTTTAACCGAAAACTGACAACCGAAGACCGACAACCAGCGTACGCTAGCCACTGACCACTGGATTTACTGGTGTCCGGCCCAGTGCCTCAGTAGCGCCATCACCCATCCGGCAGCGAACGTTCCCACCACGAAATAGGCAAAGCACTTCAAGCCGTAAGTGATCATCTCGCGTTGCTCATTCTTCTGCGTGATGCCGAAGACGACGGACGCAAAGATCGCAAAGACGATCACCGCGGTGAAATGCGAGAGGTGCAGCGTGCCA
>JAICLA010000281.1 GCA_025927695.1 Terriglobales bacterium
CGCCAAGAGTCAGCATAAGCACATTTTTCTTCTGCGAGAAGTAGCCGGCGATGAATGCGGCGAATGGCGTTGCCATAAGGAATCCGCCAGTGGGACCTGCGAGCTGCGCAAATCCGCCGGGTCCAGCCGGACTGAATACAGGCAAACCAGTCAGGCCTTCACAGAGATAGAGAACCATAGCTGCGGCTGCGCGGCGTGGTCCCAAGAAAAATGCGATCATCAGCATTGCTAACGGCTGCAAAGTGAAGGGGACGGGGTCAAATGGCAGCGGAAACGCGACGTGCGCGGAGATGGCCATCAACACGCTGGCGCCCACGATCAGGCCGGCGTCTTTCACCATGCCTAGCTGTTGGGAACGGACGGCGGCTTCTAAACGCTGTGTCTGCTCGGCTTGTTCGACGGTGCGCATTCGAGGTCTCCCTTAATCTATGTTGTCATCATTCCCGCGCGGCGGAAACAGGCCGGTGTCGGTCGGTTTGTCCCGGTCAGCCATGCCTTTGCGCACGCGGCGGTAAACCGCGACTGCGACCCAGAGCACTGCCAACACTGACAGCACCAGCAAAATGTATAAGACGACAATGGTCATTTGCTAAGCCCATACCAAGGCCAATGTAATCAGTTCCGCGGCTGGGGGGCGCAAATTTCCCAACAATTGTCTGTTAAGGATAACAGACGCGCACTACACGCCAACAGGAAATGGCTTGTGTTCTTCTGCTGGTGCGTTGCCGCGCAAAGATAAGCGCTCGAAGCGACCTTGCAGCAGAGACATCAGTCCTGTGTACCAGTATCCGAGGACGAACAGCAGAAGGAACGGCACAGTGATGTAGTTCTGGTTGTTGACCGCGTAAACCACGGTGAACGCGAAGTAAGTGCCGATAGCGAGTTCGATCCACGGGATGATGCCGAGGCGTTTGCGGTATTTGCGCGCGGCGACGGACTTGTCTGTCTTCTTTTCGACGCGATATTTCGGTGTGCGCTTGAATGATGACTTGATTCCGAGCAAGGCTTCTGCGACAGCCTTGGTGTTGGTGACGGTCAAGCCGATGCCCAGAGACATTAAGAACGGCAGGTATAGAAACGTTTTCAACCACGAGCGCGGATAAAGCTCTTTTTGCGAGACCAGATAAAAAGATGAGACTGAAAACGTTGAGGCCATGAAGAGCGGCAGGTCGATGAGCAGCATTTGAAACCAGCCTTGATAAAAGCGGATGACCATGGCGGGCAAAAGCAAGACTGATAGCACGATCATCAGCGGATAGCTGAGGTTCGCAGTGAGGTGGTACCAGGCTTCTGTCTTGATGCGGCGCGGAACATCTGCGCGGAAGATCTTTCCCATCGATTTCAAAGAGACTTGGATCAAGCCCTTGGCCCAGCGCGCCTGTTGCGTCTTGAACGCTGTCATCTCGATGGGAAGCTCGGCGGGGCATTCCACATCTTGCAGGTATTTGAACTTCCAGCCGGCCAGCTGCGAGCGGTAAGACAGATCCGTGTCTTCGGTGAGCGTGTCAGGTTCCCAGCCGCCGGCGTCGATGATGGCCTGACGTCGCCACATGCCGGCAGTGCCGTTGAAATTGAAGAAGACTCCGGCGCGCGAGCGTCCGCCGTGTTCGAGAATGAAGTGTCCGTCGAGCAGTATGGCCTCGACGTTGGTGAGGAACGAGTAGTCGCGATTGATGTGCGTCCAGCGGGTCTGCACCATGCCGACGCCGGGGTCGGTGAAGTGGTGGACCACTTTCATGAGCCAGTCTTCGGGCGGGACAAAGTCGGCGTCGAAGATAGCGAGTAGCTCGCTCGAGTCTTTGGCCATGCCTTCTTTGAGCGCTCCGGCCTTGAAGCCCTGGCGGTTGTCGCGATGGAGATAGACGATGTTGTGTCCGAGGGCGGCATAGCGATCGACGACTGCGCTGGCGACCTTCACGGTCTCGTCCGTGGAGTCGTCGAGGACCTGGATGTGCAGTTTCTCCCGCGGGTACCGCATTTTGCTGACCGCATCCACGAGCCGGTCGATCACAAACTGCTCGTTGAAGATGGGCAACTGTACCGTGACGGTGGGAAGTTCGGCCTCAGAAAATGTGCCAGGCGGTTGGTCTGACCATGCGGCGTTCTTGCGGTGCTTGTAATACATGTACACCAGTACATAGCGGTGAATGCCGTAAGACGCCAGGAAGATCAGGACGACGAAATATGGGATCAACAGCATCATGTCAAAAGCGTTGGCGGTGTAGAGGCCTTTGAATGTGGTGTCGAGGAATTGCCGCCGGATAAACTGCGTGACCGGGCTGCGCTGGCTCATCGCGAAAAGGTACGTCGCCGAGATGGAGAGGAGGTGCATGCGTCAGGGGGCAGAGAGCGGCCTTAAGGATTGTAACTGAAAGGGCGTTCTAACCGCGGAGACGCTGAGGCGCGGAGGTACGCCAAAGCCTTTTAAGTATGGGAAGAAACACTGGTGGGGGCGGTGCGAAAAAGCAGGTTCCTCGCTGCGCTCGGAATGACAAATGGAATTTGAGCTTAATTGAGGAAGTATTGCCGGTACAACGTATCGCGCTGCGCGGGACGGAAACCGGCGTCGCGGATGATGTGGCGCAGCTCTTCTTCGGTGGTGTGATTGGCCACGCCTGCTGAGCGGACTACGTTTTCTTCGAGCATGACCGAACCGACGTCGTTCCCGCCGAAGCGCAGGCCGAGTTGCAGCACTTTCAGTCCTTGCGTGACCCAGCTGGCTTGCACGTTTTTGATGTTCGATAAGAACAAGCGCGCGACTGCTAGCGTCTTCAAGTATTCGACGGAGGTAGCTTCGTCCCACTTGCGTCCGCCGAGCGCGGTGTTCTTTGGCTGGAAGCTCCACGGGATGAATGCGGTGAATCCGCCGGTCTCTTCCTGCAGATCATAAACGTGTTGGAAGTGGTTAGCGCGATGTTCGAATGTCTCACCCACGCCGAACATCATGGTGGCCGTGGTCCGCATTCCGAGTTGATGTGCGGTGCGGTGCACGGCGAGCCAATCTTCGGTCAGGCACTTCAGGCGCGCGACCTTGTGGCGGACTTCGTCGTCAAGGATCTCTGCGCCGCCGCCGGGGATGGAATCGAGGCCGGCGTCCCGCAGGCGGATGATGGTGTCACGCAGCGGAAGCTCGCTGTACTCCGCGATGGCAAGGATCTCTGACGCCGACAGGCAATGCAGGTGCACCATGGGGAAGCGCTGCTTGATTTGCGAGAAGAGCCGCTCGAACCAATCGATCTTCAGGTCAGGATGCAGGCCGCCCTGCATGAGAATGCCGGTGCCACCGA
>JAICLA010000299.1 GCA_025927695.1 Terriglobales bacterium
CAGCCCTCTACGGTGCGGGGGTGATCCGCGAAGCAGCCAAGGACATTGATGGCGCTATTACTGCCGTAGAGCAGGCGATCGCGATCGAGCCGAACAAGGGGGCGTATCACTCCCAGCTCGGCGAGATGTACGGCACGAAGGCTCAGAGCGTTTCCATGTTCAGCGCAATGAAATTCGCGCACAAGATTCGCGATGAAGGCAACAAAGCGTTGCAACTCGATCCCAAGTCTTCTGATGCCTACGAATTGTTGATCCAATACTACTTGCAGGCGCCGGGCGTAGCCGGTGGCGACAAGAACAAAGCCTATGCCATGCTAGACGAACTGTTTAAGTTCGATGGCGTCCGTGCCAATCTCATCCGCGGAGAACTCGCGCTCAAGGACAAACAGATCGACAAGACTGAGAACTACTACCAGAATGCGGTCCGCGCCGACGCGAACAGCTACATGGCGCAGACTGCGCTGGCAAATTTTTATATAGTCCGCAAGAATTATGCGGCCGGTGAAACCGGTGCACGCGACATGTTGCGTATTGACCGCGGGCGAATCACCGCCTACTTATTCTTAGTGGCGATCTGCGTCGCACAGGAGAAGTGGCAACAGCTGGATGCCACGCTCGCCGAATCCGACAAGAATGTTCCCGACGACTTCGACGCTTATTACCAGGCGGGCCGCATCCTTTACACGGAAGGAAAAGATCTTCCGCGCGCCGAAAGATATTTCAAGAAGTACCTGTCACAAGATCCCGAAATCGGAGCGCCTGCTCTGGCGCATGCTCACTGGCGATTGGGATTGGTTTACGAAAAAGAAGGACGCAAGCCTGAGGCGATTCAGGAACTGCACACGGCTGTCACTATGAAGCCTGACCTGGACGACGCCAAGAAGGACTTGAAGCGGCTGAAGTAGCCCCCAAACCAGCCGCTATACCACCAAAGGCCAAAGCCAACCATTTGGGCGCGGACGTGCGCCCAGAATGAACCGACAAAACCCGGAGATATCCGTAAGAAAACAGTGTTAGTTTTAGACGGAAATCAGTTATAGTGAGTGCGGCGATTTTTCTAACACGGAGTTCATGGCGCGCGACAACTTTTACACGCCTGAATCTGGACGCGGCACCACACGACCTCTCATCGAGGACGACGACTTCTCAGCCCCGCACTCGCGGATGGATGACGAACTCCTCGAACTCCACCCTGATGAGGCACATGGCGCCAACGCCGAACCAGAATCTGAACCACAATTTCTGCGTAGCACTAAGCGCGTTCCTGTGCGCAAATCCAGCGTCACGCGGAAGACCGCGAACCGGCTTCGCGTGATGGTGATTGCTGCGGCTTTGGTTTCAGTCAGCTGTGCCACGGGCATTGGTCTTTATCACTACGCAACTACTTCTTGGCGTTTCCGTATTCAATCCAGCGACGATATTGAAACCTCGGGTCTTCACAACGTGACCCGCTCGCAGGTCATGGATGTACTGGGTGCCGATATCGGCCGCAACATCTTTCGTGTCTCGCTAGAAGATCGGCAGAAGCAACTCGAAGAGATTCCCTGGGTTGAGTCGGCAACCCTTATGCGGTTGTTGCCGGCGAAGCTGCGCATCAACATCACGGAACGTGTTCCGGTCGCGTTTGTGCGTATCCGTTCGAAAGTCGAGCTTATCGACGCAAATGGTGTGGTGATGGAACTACCACAGCACAGCCAGACCAAGTATTCGTTTCCGGTACTGGCCACATCGGGTGATGAACCGCAATCGACGCTCGCCGCGCGGATGAAGATATTTTCTGCCGCGATGAAGGACCTTGATTCCGGCGGCTCGCAGTACTCGAAGGACATCAGCGAAGTGGATCTCAGTGACCCTGACGACGCGAAGATCACAGTCGAAGATCCGAATGGGGCACTGATCATTCATTTGGGTTCAGGAAATTATCTCGACCGCTACAAGATCTATGTTCGCCATATATCAGAGTGGCGGCAACAGTTCAACAAACTTGAATCGGTGGACCTGCGCTTCAACGGGCAGGTGATCGTGAATGCCGACGGACGCGCCAACCCAGCAGCGGGTGTTGCGCCTGTCGCGAAGACGAATTGAAGTGGGGAGTAGATGAGCAGTTCGCAAAATCTGTTGACGATTATTGACTCGGGCAGCGCCAAGACCTGCGTCCTCGTGGGTGAGTCCGTGGAAGGCACGTTGCGGTATCGCGGACACGGTACCGTGGAATCGCGCGGTACGCGCAAGGGAGCGATCGTTGATCTGGAGAAGGCTTCCGCCGCGATCCACAAGGCGGTGGAAGATGCTGAACGTGTTGCGGGCGCGACAATCGACCACGCTGCTGTGACGGTGGGTGGTCCGCTCATGCGCGGGCTCACCAGTCGTGGTGGCGTGAATCTCGGTAATCGTCCGCGCGAGATCACGCGCGACGACGTGCGCCAAGCAAGTGATCGTGCGCGTTCGGTGGTCTTCCCGGCTGACCGCGAGATGATGCACATCTTGCCGCAGGAATACATCGTGGACGAGCAATCCAGCATTCGCGATCCGCTCGGGATGGTGGGGACCAAGCTCGAAGTCGGCGTGCATATCGTTACCGCAGCCAAAGCTTCAACACAGAACATTGTGACTGCCACGAACCGAGCCGGCGTTGAAGTGGACGACACCATCTTCGAAGCTCTCGCTGCTGCGGAATGCACGCTACGCTCGGACGAGCGCGAGCTTGGCGTCTGTCTCATGGACATGGGTGCGGGTTCCAGCGACCTCATTGTCTTTTTCGAAGGCGCAGTGGCTCATACGGGCGTTGTTCCCATCGGCGGCGATCACTTCACCAATGATGTGGCCGTCGGCCTGCGTACTCCGCTTCTCGA
>JAICLA010000249.1 GCA_025927695.1 Terriglobales bacterium
CGATGATCGTCGCCCCAATGCGGTCGCGGACATCAGCCAGCACATCGAGCAGCGACTCCAACTCCTCAAGTCGCGCAGCCTTCAGCTTATTCAACGCGGCTTTTATTAACGGCAACCGCCGCAGCGACTCCGCCAGCGCCAGCAGGTCACGCGCATTCGCTGACTCCAGTGTCACGCGGCTCAACAATCGCTCCAGGTCGAGAACGCCATCCAGCGTGCGCCGCAGTTCTTCGCGCGCGATAAGATCTTTCACGCCCGCTTCCACCGCGTCCAATCGCGCATTGATCACCGCCAACTCGTTCGATGGCCGCAATATCCAGGACCGCAGCAAACGCTTGCCCATCGGCGTAAGTGTCGCGTCGATTGCGCGGAACAACGTTGCCTCCGCGCCCGCCCCGGCAAATATCGGTTCCACCAATTCCAGATTGCGCACCGTCACCGCGTCCAGTACCAGACACTGTTGCCGGTCATAGAACCCGATGCGGTCGATGTGTTCGAGCTGCCCTTTACGCGTAGAGCACACGTAATGCAATATCGCCCCGGCCGCAGCAGCTGCAGCATTCCGCCCGGCCAGCCCATAACCCTCGAGTGACAGCACCCCGAACTGGTTCTCCACCAGCGGGATCGCATAATCCGGCGCAAACGCCCAGTCCTCCAGCGGCGTCTCTGTGAATGTTGGCGTGATGACGGGCGCGGTATCTTCTGCAGCCTTCGCAGCAGACTTATCGAACAGCGGCAGGGTAGAAGGGAACAACAACTCCCGCGGACGCAGCTGCTGCAACTCATCCATCACGCGTCGTTCCGCATCAGCACCTTGAAATTCCGTAGCGCGAAACTCGCCGGTAGACAGGTCCAGTACCGCAAGCCCCACCGTAGCTTCCACACGTGCCAGTGCCGCCAAAAAATTGTTTTCTTCTGACCCGATCTGCGAATCGAGCGCCGTCCCCGGCGTGAGCACTTGAGTGACTTCACGGCGAACGATGGTCTTCGTCGCCTTCGGATCTTCCATCTGCTCGCAGATTGCCACCTTGAATCCCTTGCGCAGCAACTTCGCCAAGTAGTTTTCCGCCGCGTGGTAAGGCACGCCGCACATGGGCACCGCAATATCTTTTTCCTTATTACGCGAAGTCAGCGTGATCTGCAGCTCGCGGGCGGCGGTCACTGCGTCGTCAAAGAAGAGTTCGTAGAAGTCGCCTAATCGGAAGAACAACAGCGCATTCGGATGTTGTTTCTTGATGGCGGCATATTGCCGCATCAATGGCGTGGAGGGCTCGCTCATGGAGGTCGCAGGCAAGGCGTCCGCGGATTATATCAATTGCCGTCTTTCTTTCTAATGTGCAAAAGCGAAACGCCACTCCCGTAAGGAAGTGGCGCTGTAACTTCACGCTGCGGTATCAAGCTGCGCGGCTTAAGGAATCAGACCCGTGTTGCTTCACCATCTTGTTGTAGTTGCCCATGATAAGGAACGGCGCCGCCCATTGCCCAACAAACAGTGCCCAATCATCCTTGCCCATGATCTTCAGCGTCAATGAGGCAGCCATCGAACCGATCGCCATTCCCAAAAACACGCTGGATGGCGCCTTGGAGGTTACTTTCTCTATCGAGCCTGTCACTACATCTTCTGTCGATTCGCCCTGACGCACTTTCATCTCTCGCATATCCATGTTCATCTCCTATGATGTCGTAGTTGTATTCAGTAGGATGCAAACGAGTCGCGTGAGGTGGAACTCTGGCGTTCCTCCGCGTTCAAATAGACGAGATTCCTAGTGTGATTCTTTTTTCTTCTCTCGCGGTATCACCACCATGAGATTGTCCCCGGCTCCGGGATTCGTTAGGAACGGTGGACCATCCGCCGGGCCGCTCAATCCCAAGTCTTTGTAAGTCACCCAAGGCGCGTGGAACATCAAATGCCCAGGCACGTGGATAACTTTTCCCGTCTGGTCATCCACAATGTATGTTGCATCAGAGAGCATGTAGATCAGCCCTGGTTTTGAGGGTACTTTGAATTTTCCATTCTTGAACCCTTCCTCGATCTTGCGCTTGATCTCAGGCTCAGGTGTTCCGGCAGCTCGCTCAGATTCGCGAAACAGCGCAGCCTGCAACGTGGTCGCGGTTCCCACTGCGTCGTAGCATTGCGGTTCCAGCGTTCCTCCTCCCGCGATATCGCGCTGCACCAGGCAGGTGAATCCATTGCTGCCTGTTCGCGCTTTTTCATATCCGGTCTTCGTTAAAACATAGATTGTGGCTTTGCCTGAGACCGACTTGGGCGCGGCAGACTCCGCTAATGCGATCTGCGTCTCTCGCGGCGTATTCGCATCAAGATGGGTCAGGGGCTTTTGGTCCTGGGCCAGACCAGCGGACATCAAGAACAGGATTATCAAGCTCTTCATGCTTTTCTCCATTATTCCGCCAGATAGTACTGCATTCAGGATGCCAAACAGGCATAATGCCCCTTGTATAATCACTAGTTCCGCCCTCTTATGCCGCATCTCTGGTTGCGAGTCGCCGTTGCTTTGTACAGCTTGGGTCTGGTCTATGCACTAGTCGCGCTCACCGGACGCCGGCAGCGCTTCGGCAGACTCATCCTTCCAGTCCTCGGCCTCGCAACGACCTTGCATTTCGTCTCTCTGGCAGAGATTTTCGCCGCTACAGGCGACCCCGCGCCCGTCACCATCTATCAGTTCGAATCCGTCTTCGCCTTTATTTTGATGGTGAGTTTTTTCGGTGTCTATTGGCGATACAAAACCACCTCGCCCGGCATTCTCGTCTTTCCCCTGGTCTTCCTGCTGGGCCTCTCTGCCACGCTCGGCGAGCAGCCGCTGCAATTCACCACGCCCCTGCTGAAGAACGGCTGGATCATTGTTCACATCGTCCTCATCCTCGGCGGATACGCGGCGCTGTTTTTCAGCTTCGCCTCCAGCATCATTTATCTGATCCAGGAACACAGCATCAAATCGAAGCGCCTCGATGGCCTGCTTGCTCGCCTGCCGGCGCTTGAGGTCATGGACGATCTCGGCGTGCGCGCCCTGCAACTCGGCTTCCCCTTCATGACCCTCGGCCTCATCGCCGGCTGCGTGATCGCGCAAGTGAGCTTCGGCCCGACTTATTTTCTCGATCCCAAGATCCTGCTCACCCTATTAATGTGGGCGGTCTACCTGGTGCTGCTGTTCACCCGTTGGTCCGCCGGCTGGCGCGGCCGCCGCGCTGCCGTCCTCGCCACTGTCGCCTTCGTCGCCGCCACTCTCGCTTGGTCTGCCAGCTACTTCAGCAGCGTGCATAGGTACCTGAGGCCATGAAGTACACACTCATTGGCATCAACCATAAGACCGCGCCGGTCGAAGTGCGTGAGCGACTCGCCATTCCCGAATCGCATCTGCCGGAAGCAATGCGTCGTTTGGTCGCGCATCCCGGCGTGTCAGAAGCCGTAATTTTCTCTACCTGCAACCGCGTTGAGCTGCTGGTCCGTTCTACTTCGCACGAGCCTGATCTGCGGGCCTTTCTCCAGGAATACTTCAACCTGGATGGCCGCTCGCTCGATTCACACCTCTATCAGCGCCAGGATCAGGACGCCGTGCGTCATCTCTTCCGCGTCGCCTCAAGCCTCGATTCCATGATCGTTGGCGAGCCTCAGATCCTCGGACAAGTAAAAGAGGCCTATGCCACCGCTCGCAGCGTGGGCGCCATCCACTCGCAGCTTGATGCGCTGCTGACCCGCGCCTTCGCCGTGGCCAAGCGCGTACGCACAGAAACCGCCGTGGGCAATTCTGCAGTCTCAGTTGCGTCGGTCGCTGTCGAACTGGCCAAAAAAATCTTCGGCTCGCTGCAAGGCAAGCACGTTTATCTGGTCGGCGCTGGCAAGATGAGCGAACTTGCCGCCCGCCATCTCATTGCGCACGGTGCGGGCGCTGTATTCGTCGCCAATCGCACTCA
>JAICLA010000105.1 GCA_025927695.1 Terriglobales bacterium
ATCAAGTCGCGCTCTTCAAACTGCACCGCAACAAGAATGTAAGCCGTACACATGACCGCAAAGAAAAGATGTCCTGTGGTCATGCGTGGCGCCGCCCAAAATGCGATCACAAATCCCAGATAAATGGGATGGCGCACCGCTCTGTAAAACGCGGGCGTCTTGAACGCGAGCGGTTGCGGTGGAATCCCGCGCCAATACTCGAAAACCTGCTTCAATCCGAACAATTCAAAATGGTTTACGAGGAAAGTCGAGATGAGAACAATGCCGAAGCCCAACAGAGAAACGACCAACAAGATTTTGCTCAACGTCTCATTGTTGGTCGCATACAGCGCAGGTAATGGCTGCCACCAGTGGCACAAGGCGAAAAGCAGTAGGCTCGCAAAAAGAACATAAGTGCTGCGCTCAATGGCGGGCGAGATCACTTTGGTCCACACCCGCTTGAATCTATGCCTCGCCATCACGCTGTGCTGCACAGCGAAGAGAGCCAAAAGGCCAGCATCGATCAGGCCCGCCTGCAACCACGGCAAGTGTGTTGCACCATCCAACGAGGGACTGACCCAGATATTTTCAACAAACAAGATCGCGTAGACAAAACTGGCTAGGAAAAGAAAGTAGGAAACAACGCCATAGAGCATGACAAAGACTCGCTTCATATTCAACCTCCAACATGATTGAATATGCAGGACGCAGCGAAGGCCGGCTTGATGTTGCGTCCGGCATATTTGCTCTACTCCCGATTCTATTCCTCCGCGCGCTGCGTTGCGCCCATTTTTGTGCTAGTCCGCCGCTGGCATAAATGTTTCGCTTCTGGCACTCTTACTGGCGTTATGAGAATGAGACTTTTATTCATCACCGCTTTCGTCGGAATACTTTCGCTGATTTGCGCCGCGCAGAAACCGCAAACCTACAAGCTACCCGCGACTCCCAAGACTGTAGCGTGGGGATACTACGACGCTGCCGCGACTCCGGTTCTCACCATCAAATCCGGCGACACGGTGCAATTCGACACGCTCATCACCAATTCTCCAAAGCGGCTCGAAGCCGCGGGAGTAAAGCCGGAGGACGTGCAGCAAAGCCTGCGCGACATCTACGACCAAGTCACCAACAAAGGTCCCGGCGGACACATCCTCACCGGTCCAGTTTTCATTGAAGGCGCCGAACCAGGCGACACGCTCGAAGTCCGTATCCAGAAGATCGAGCTCGCCATTCCATACGCCTACAACGCCTTCGGCTCAGGCCGTGGCGGCTTTTTACCGGAAGATTTTCCCAAAGGCGAAATGAAGATAATCCCGCTCGATAAGAAAAAGATGACCGCTCAATTCGCGCCGAACATTGTCATCCCGCTTCATCCGTTCTTCGGCAGCATGGGAGTCGCGCCCCTTCCGGCAGATGGCCGCCTCAACAGCGCCCCTCCCGGCAAGCACGCCGGCAACATGGATAACAAAGAACTCATGGCCGGCACGACTCTCTATCTTCCTGTCTTCACCAATGGCGCGCTCTTCGTCGTAGGCGACGGCCACGCCGGCCAGGGCAACGGCGAAGTAGACATCACCGCCCTCGAAACCTCACTCATAGGCACGCTGCAATTCATCGTGCACAAGAACACCGGACAGAAATATCCACGCGCAGAAACGCCCACGCACTACATCAGCATGGGATTCGACGAGGACCTCAACACTGCCACCAAGACCGCGATCCGCGAGATGATCTCATTCCTGATGGAGACCAAACACCTCAGCCACGAAGATGCTTACATGTTGGTCAGTGTCGTGGGAGACGTGGACGACACCGAATTAGTAGACGGAAACAAGGGCGTGCACGTGATGATGCCGAAAAATATCTTCAAGTGATCAGATAACCATCACGGCTACAAGATCGCCGTCTCATGAATTGCGCGGCCCTCAGCGAACCGTTCCAAGTTGAAGGCTTTCGGATCAGAAATAATGTCCGATGTCCCGCGCAAGATCAGGTCAGCAGTAAGTTTTCCTGTAGCCGGCGCGTGCATGACGCCGTGGCCGCTGAATCCGTTGGCGAAGAAAAATCCCTTCACTCCCGGCGCCGGACCAATGATCGGATGATGGTCTGGCGACATCTCATACAGCCCCGCCCAAGCGCGCTTCGGATTCACCGGCACATGTTCGAAACACGGCACGCGGTCGGCCGCATGCACCAAAATCTTTTCGATAAAGCTTGGCTCGAAGTTCAGCTTGTATCCCGGCGTCTCCTCAGCATCATTCCACGCCAGCAGAAATCCACGCCCTTCCGGGCGAAAATGAAATCCCGTGGACATATCAATGATCATCGGCGCGGTGTGAGGAAATTCGTCGAACGGCTCCGTCGGCACCAACATTCGTCGTAGCGGCTGTACCGGCAGATCAATCCCAACCATCGCGGCCACTCCCGCCGCCCACGCGCCCGCCGCGTTCACTGCAACCCGCGTCTCGATCGTGCCCTTCGTCGAATTGACCGCGCACACTGCGCCCGCAACGTCGCGCTCGATGGCCATGACTTCGCAATCCTTCCACAACTTCGCACCTTGCTCGGCGGCCTTCGCCATGAATCCATTCATCGCGCTGTACGGATCAACAAACCCGTCGGTCGAACAAAAACTTCCGCCAATGATGTCGTCACCACGCAGTTGCGGATACATATCGCGGATCTCATCGCCGGTAAGCAGCTTCGCCGTCTTCAATCCCAACGACACCTGCTTGGCATGGTTCGTCCGCAGATAATCCATGTGCGCAGGAGTCGTTGCCATGAACAAATAACCTTGCGGCCGATATCCCGCTGGATGCCCCATCACCTCATCAAACGCCGCATAGAAGGGAATCGAGTACAAAGACATCTGTATGTTCACCGGCGTAGAGAACTGCGCGCGCACGCCGCCCATGCTTTTGCCTGTCGATCCTTTGCCCGTATGCGTTTCGCGTTCCAGCACGATCACATTGCGGCATCCCGCCGCCGTAAGGTGATAGGCGACGCTAGACCCCACGATTCCGCCGCCGATGATGACTACATCCGCCGTTGTCATGCAGAAGATTCTACATTCGCGCAAAATAAAACCGCAGCCCGAAGGCTGCGGCTCATAAAAAAATCTCCAATTACTGCATCGAACTCCGCGCAGCTTCACGCGCCGCAACAACCTTGCGCGATCCGTCCGCGAGTGCTTTCGCCTTGGGAAGCAGATCGAGCGCTTGCGCAATCTCAGGATCAGCCGCCGTCTGTTGCTTCTGCCCTTCTTCCTGGCCGAACTGTCCGGTGAAGATCGAACTCTTGATCTCCGTCTTCACCCAATCCATGTTGGCATCAAGCTCAGATTCGGTGTATTCCACCTTTTGCGCTTCAAGATATTTGCGGAATTCCTGCACCAAGCTGTCGTCCACAGTGAAGTCCGGCGAGACCTTCACATCTTTCTTGTCGAGATACTGCGCGCCAAAGTTGAAGAAAGCCGCCTTCTGCAGCAAACGTGTTTGAAAAGCATTGAACTTCGGCGTCGCCAGGTTTTCGTCAGGAGTGATACCGCCGCCGCCGTACACTGTACGGCCGCTATCAGTGACTTTCACTTCTTTGTTCGTGTTATCGAACTTGCGTTCGGTGTAGTAGTCGTAGAGCGACTTGCCTTCGTAATCGCGTTGAATGAGCCGACCGCTCGGCGTGTAATAGTGCGCAGTAGTCAGCAGCAAGCCGGTATTGTCAGACAGGTTGTAAACGGATTGCACCAAGCCTTTGCCGAAGCTGATCTCACCTGCGATAAGCGCCCGGTCATGGTCTTGCAGCGCGCCCGCAACGATCTCACTGGCAGAAGCCGTTCCGCGATTGATCAGAACGACGATCGGATAATCTTTCCCGCCGTTGCCTTTAGTCGCGCGATACGCCTGCTCTGCGGAGGCGCGTCCGCGTTGTGAAACGATCACCGAGCCCGCTTTCAAGAACTTGTCAGCCACGCCGACCGCCGCGCTCAGCAATCCGCCAGGATTCTGTCGCAGGTCGAGCACCAGGCCCTTCAAATCGCCCAGTTCATCCAGCGCCTGTCCTACTTCTTCGTCAGTCGTTTCGCCAAAGTTGGTGATGCGTATGTAGCCGATACCCGGCTTGATCAGGAAGTGAACATCCACGCTATGCAGCGGGATCTCATCGCGCACAACATCCACCGTGAACGGATCGACCGAATTGCCCCGCAGAATGCTCACGCGCACCGTCGTATTGCGCGGACCTTTGACCAGCGCGACCACATCACTGGTCGACATATCATCCGTCGGCTTGCCATCCACCGCGGCAATAATGTCGCCCGCTCGCAGTCCCGCACGAAACGCCGGACTGCCGGCAAATGCGAATGCAATAAAGATTTTGTTATCGCGACGCCCGATCTGCATGCCTATGCCGTAATACTTGCCGCGCTGCTCTTCGCGCAAGCTGGCATACGCCTTCGGATCCAGGAAGTTCGAGTGCGGGTCAAGCACATGCAACATGCCCGGGATCGCGCCGTTGTAGATCGCCTTGTCCGGCGACACCGGGTCAGCATAGTTGTCCTCAACAATGCTATACACCTGTGTGAAAGACTTCAGATTGTCAGGGATCTCTGTGCCGTATCCGCGGTCAGTGGATGAATGTTGCGCGAAAACGATGCCGGCGAAACCAGAAGCGACTACAAAAAGGAGGAAAAGCGCGAAAACGCGAGACGGGCTTTGCTTTGACATTAAACTTCCTGTGTACAACTTCAACAACAATTCGTACTAGTTTGACTCAATCCGGCCTCACTTGTCACCTTGGATTATTCCGCGTTTTCAATGGCCAAAGCCATGCCCATACCGCCGCTCACGCACAGCGTAGCCACCCCGCGCTTGCCCTTTCTTTTCAACAACTCATGTAAAAGGGTTACGGTTATACGCGTACCTGTACAACCGATCGGATGGCCTAAGGCGATACTGCCACCGTTTACGTTTAATTTGTCAGGGTCAATGCCAAGTTCGCGGTCGCACGCAATAACCTGCGCAGCGAAAGCTTCATTCAGTTCTACCAGTGAAAAATCATGAACGTTCAGCCGGTGTCTTTCTTGCATCTTGCGCAGCGCCGGCACCGGACCAATGCCCATGACCTTGGGGTCAACGCCCGCCGAAGTCACAGCGAGGATTCGCGCCAGCGGTTTGAGATTGTTCTTCTTCACGAAGTTTTCGCTGGCGAGAACCATCGCCGCCGCGCCGTCAGTAATGCCCGAAGAATTTCCTGCGGTAATGCCGCCTGTCTTTGAGAACACCGGCTTCAGCTTCCCCAACTTCTCCGGTGTTGCGCCAAGAAACGGATGTTCGTCACGATCCACCACAATCGGCCCTTTTTTCGATTCAATGGTCACCGGAACTATCTCATCTTTAAAACGTCCCGCATTAATCGCGCGCTCCGCACGCTGCTGCGACCGCAGGGCAAACGCGTCCTGCTCTTCGCGGCTTATCTTGTATTGGTCCGCAAGTATCTCAGCCGTCTCGCCCATGATCATCTTCGCCAGTGGACAGAAAAATCCATCGCGATACATTCCATCCACAACTTCCTGATTGCCCATGCGGTATCCCCACCGCCCTTGGTCAAGCAAGTAGGGAACGCGCGACATCGACTCCGTCCCGCCGGTCAGCACGCATTCCAGGTTCCCGTTAAGAATCTCTTGATAACCCAGCGCGATGGCCTTCATGCCGCTAGCGCATGCCATATTGATGGTGTAAGCGGGGACTTCCTGCGGCACACCCGCGTTGATGCTTACCTGCCGCGCCGGATTCGGTCCGCCACCCGCCTGCCGCGCGTTGCCGAAGATGGTCTCTTCCACCATGTTCGGGGCCACACCCGCACGTTCCATCGCCGCCTTCGCAGCCACAGCACCCATCTCCGCCGCCGTGAGTGAAGCCAGCGCCCCGCCAAATTTCCCGATCGGCGTCCGCACCGCCGAGACTATGAATACACCCTGCAAAATAGGTTCACCTCCAACGTTCAAGGATAACAAAGCAGCAGCGAGCACCGAGCATTAAGCATCAAGTGGCCACTTGCAAATACTTAACAACTCCAATTGCCACCCTTTACAGAAAACCGACAACCGAAAACCGATAACCGAAAACCGATAACGTCAACCTGCTGAAGCTCCACCACCAGTCACTAGATGCTCGATGCTAGGTGCTAGCTGCTGATTTACACTCATCCCATGGACCTCATCTACGGCATTCACGCCGTTGAAGAAGCGCTCAAATCCCGCGGACGCGCCTTCGAATACGTGGCCATCGCCCGCGACCGTAAAGACGCCAAGCTGCAGAAGATCATTGACGCCTGCCGGGAGGCCGGCATCAGCGTGCGCTTTGAGAACCGCGAACAGTTGAACCGCATGGCCAAGACCGCCACTCATCAAGGAGTGGTCGCAGTGGCCGCACAGAAGAAATACATAGACCTGGATGACGTCCTGTCGCAACGTCGCGCGCAGCATGCATTTGTTCTCGTGCTCGATGGCGTAGAAGACCCTCACAACCTCGGCGCGCTACTCCGCACCGCAGACGCCGCTGGCGCCGACGGTGTAGTCATCCCCGAACGCCGCGCAGTAGGAGTGAACGCCACAGTAGTGAAATCGTCAGCGGGCGCAGCCGAACACGTTCCCGTAGCCAAAGTCACCAACATCGCCCGCACCATCGAAGAATTGAAAGAAAAGAACATCTGGGTGGTGGGCCTCGACGAACGCGGCGAAAAGTTCTACGACGAGATCGACTACAAGATGGATTGCGCCATAGTCCTCGGCGCAGAAGGCCACGGCCTGCACGACCTCGTCCGCAAAAAATGCGACTTCCTGGTAAAGATCCCCATGCAAGGCGCCGTGCCATCACTCAATGTCTCAGTCGCCGGAGCGGTCGTGATGTACGAAGTTCAGAGGCAGCGTAGAAAGAAGTGACACGCCGCAGGACACTTCACTCGCGCCTGACCGCGTCGCGTTATCGAATTGCGTCGCCGCCCCCTCCGAATTGTCACCCTGAGCGAGCGGCGCTGAGGCGCCACGCAGTCGAAGGGTCTATGTATTTAGCTTTTCTCGCGCACTCTTCCCAACATTGTCATCCTGAGCGGAGCGACGCTGAGGCGCCGCGCAGTCGAAGGACAACCCCTTTGTTCTTGCTTTTGACTCTCCGACGGAAGTCCACGTCCGGGTGGAGCAGGCCTTACAGGCCTGTGTCACGGCAGCACAAAAGTATAGGCTTTAGCCGCTGAGGTAAATGGAAAAGATGTCTCAATCCGGTCGAGGATTAAGAACAACCTCATTGCGCCTTCGAGTCTTTGCCTTGGGTTCTCCCGCGCATTCTTTCCAACCCTGTCATCCTGAGCGGAGCGGCGCTGAGGCGCCGCGCAGTCGAAGGACCTCGCATTTGTTGTTGCTTTTGATTTTGTTTTTGACTTTAGCGGCAACAGCCCAGCAACATGCACCCTCCCCAGACCGCAACGCCTTCACCTTCACCAAATACAGCCTCACCATCTCCATAGGCGACCCCGCCGTTCTCACTGATAATCACGGCGCATATGTGACCGAATCATCACTCCTAACCGCCCGCGGCACCGTCACGCTCCGCAACGACTCGCCCAACCCGCAATCCCTCGCCGCCATGCAGATCTCATCTCAACTCAAATGGGCCAGCATCAAGATCGCCGGCGCTCCCGTCCCATTCGACGTAACCAAACTCGACAGCGACATAGACCACACCGGCTCAGTGATCGAAGCGACATTCACGCTGCCGCAACCCTTAGCACCCAAAGCTACCATAGACATCGAAGTCGGATACTCCGGCAACATCACGCAAGATGCCACCCGCCTAACCCGCATCGGTGCGCCGGAAGCGCAAGCCCGCGCCAGCGATTGGGACCGCATCACGCCACAATTCACCGCGCTCCGCGGCGTGGGCCATGTGGTTTGGTACCCGGTCGAACTTGAACCGGCGCTGCTGGGGCAGGGCAACAAGCTGTTCGTGGAACTCGGTGACTTCAAAGCGCGCCACCAGGACAGTTCTATGGAGTTGACGGTCACTGGTATTTCTGACCAGCCAATTCTCAATAATGGCGCGGGGCATCCAATCGATAAGCTATCGCAATACCTGGTCTTTAGGCCCATCGGAATGGACGGGCCGTTCTTCATGTCGAGCAAGCTCGAGCAGTTACCAGTGCCGGCCGGATCCGTCATCTTGCATCAAGTGGGCAAAATGGTAGCCGCCGCTAAGTACGCTGACGCCGTCAAGAAGGTCGAGCCGGAAGTTACATCCTGGCTTCGCAGGACGCAAGCTTCCATTGTGGTGATTCAACATCCCGACCCCAACGCCGCTCCCTTCGAAAGCGGCACTCTGCTGCTCACGCCATTTCTCGACAACGACAAAGCCATCCAGCTCCAACTAGCGCACACGCTAGCCCACGCCGCCGTGCCATCATCGCGCGCATGGATCAGCGAAGGCCTGGCGCACTACGCGCAACTCCGCGAGCGTGAAGTCCAAAGCGGACGCTCCGCCGCCATCAACTTCCTGCTCGACCGCTTACAAGCCCTCACACTCGACGAACCCGAGCACCCAAAGTCCGCGCCAGACTCCGCCGCGCGTTCGCTCATCAACACCGGCGACGAAGTCCTCTACCGCACCAAAGCCATGTACGTCTGGTGGATGCTGCATGACATGCTCGGCGACGACCCCATTCTCAAAGCCCTGCGCAACTATCGCGAGGCCGACGACAAAGAACCGCTCTACATGGAGCGCCTAATCGAAGCCCAAGCCCATCGCAACCTCGATTGGTTCTTCGCCGACTGGGTCTATCGCGACCGCGGCCTGCCGGATTTCCGCGTAGCACAGGTCTATCCGCGCGAGACGATCACCGAGGGCGGCTCGAAAGGCTACCTCGTCACCGTCACGATCGAGAACATAGGCGACGCCGGAGCGGAAGTCCCTGTCCGCGTGACCACCAAAGATGGCGACTCTCTCATTCGCCTGGAAGTAATGGGCAACAGCAAAGCCAGCGCTCGCGTAAACACCGCCGCTTTGCCGCTGCAAGTAGTCGTGAACGACGGCGGCGTCCCCGAATCAGACCTCAC
>JAICLA010000059.1 GCA_025927695.1 Terriglobales bacterium
ACGTTATATACCTTGAATGAGCCAACACCCTCATACGCCCAGTAGGCCACGGTGCGAGTCGCGTCTTCCGCGTCTTTGAGTGCGTGCATTTGCCGCGTGAATGAGCCTTCACCTTCAATGTATGGTCCAGTCACATTCATCTTCGGACCGATGAGTTTTCCGGAATCGATACCTTTCTTCAGTTCGAGATCAAAGTAAGGTTCCACGGCGCCCGTGGTGCGGAGCGAAGTCACGCCCATCGCGAGATAAAGTCGCGGAAAGCTGTACGGCATGTCGTGATATAAGCCGCCGCCCGCAGGATAAAAAAGATGGTCATGCATGCCTACGAGGCCGGGCAGGGCGGAGTATCCGGTGAGGTCGATCTTCTCAGCGTCCGTAGGAACCTGCACTGAGCCACTTGCGCCCATCGCTGCGATCTTGCCACCGGAGATGACGATGGTCTGGTCAGCTTTGGCAGCCGCACCGGTCCCATCGATCACGCGGATGTGTTCGAGCGCGATGACGGGGGCTTTTGTGCGGATGAAGTCAGTGATGGGAACGGGTTGTTGGGCGAAGGCGGCGGCGGCAAGAATTGCAAATAGTAGGAGTGTTCTCATTTAGCACCTAGCATCGATCACCGAGCATCAAGTTTCCGCCCGATCGGTTTTGCGTAAGAAGTTATAACAGCTTCTTTGCAGAGTGGTAGGGATCCTTCGCCAAAAGATGACTCAGGATGACAAGCCGCCACTTGATGCTAGCTGCTCGGTGCTGCTACACCGGCACGTTCACCGTTTCCACAATCTCGGCCAGCAGCTTGTCTGCCTGTTCGGTCTTCTTGAGTGTGGACGAATAACGTGCGTCTACGACGACACGGTGCGCGAAGACGGGAAGAGCAAGCGTTTTGAAGTCTGACGGCGTGGCGAAGTCGCGCCCTTCTAGGAATGCCAGCGCTTGCGCGGCGCGGTAGAGCATCAGTGAGCCGCGTGGGGAAACGCCGAGCGAGAAACAATCTGATTCGCGCGTCTTCTTCACGATGGCGAGGGCATAGTCGAGCAGGGAATCGTCCACGCGGACTTTCTCCACGGAAGCCTGCATGGCCAGCACTTCTTCACCAGTGACGACGGATTGCAGGTCTTCCAGGCGCGCTGCGCCGGCGGTTGCGCGCAGGATCTCACGCTCGCTGGCTGACTCGGGATATCCCATCTTCACCCGCATGATGAAGCGGTCCATCTGCGATTCAGGCAGCGGATAAGTGCCGTGATGTTCCACCGGATTCTGCGTTGCGATCACGATGAATGGCTGCGGTAGCTGGTGGCTTTGTCCATCAACGGTGACCTGGTTCTCACTCATGGATTCGAGCAAGGCCGATTGGGTCTTTGGAGTGGTGCGGTTGATCTCGTCGGCGAGGAGAACGTTGGTAAAGACCGGGCCGGGGCGGAACTCAAACTTTTGCTCCAGCGACGAATAGATGCTGATGCCGAGTACATCGCTGGGCAGCATGTCGCTGGTGAACTGCACGCGATTGAAATTGCAGTTGATGGCGCGGGCAAGCGTGTGTCCTAGCGTGGTTTTGCCCACGCCGGGAACGCCTTCGATCAGCAGATGTCCGCGGGCGAGCACGGCCACTACGGCCAAACGGACGACGTCGTCCTTGCCGCGAATGATGCTGCGCAGCGCGCTTTCCAGCTTGGCGGCGCTGCTGATAGAGGGTTGGGTGGCCGGTTGAGACATCAAAGAGGGATTATGGCATATCGGACGCCTACGGTCGCCATTGCGTACCACCGCATAGTTTGAAACAATGATGCGTTAGCCCCACTCCTCATGGCAGATTTCGGCAGTTTTGCGCTTATCTTAGCGCTGGTGTTGAGCTTCTACGCCTTCGCCGCGGGAGCAATGGCGTTGTATGCGGGCCCGCGTGCTGACCGGCTGGCGGAAACTTCGCGCCGAGCGGGCATAGCTACTTTTATCGCGGTTACGGCGGTGGCGGGAGTTCTGGTCGTTTCTGTTCTGAACAACGACTTTTCACTTGCCTACATTCGCGAACATAGCAACATCGCGCTGCCGACTCCATATAAGTTTGCCGCGCTTTGGTCAGGACAAGAAGGCTCGCTGGTCTTCTGGGCGCTGTTGCTTTCTGCGTATGCGCTGGTTGTCCGCGTGAAGCATCGTGTGGACGTCAAGCTGACCGCGTACGCTTCGGTGATCCTGGCGGCGGTGCAATTCTTTTTCTTGCTGCTGATCAATTTTGCCGCGCATCCGTTCTCGCTTGTGTCCGGACCGGTGCCGCAAGATGGCAACGGGTTAAACGTGTTGCTGCAATATCCAGAGATGGTCATCCATCCGCCTATGCTTTACCTGGGATACGTGGGTATGGCGGTGCCATTTGCGTTCGCGCTGGGCGCGCTCATCATGCGGTATCCCGGTGAGAAGTGGATCGCGATCACGCGCAAGTGGACGATGGTGGCTTGGCTCTTTCTCACCTGCGGCATCTTCTTAGGCGGACACTGGGCATATTCCGTGCTTGGCTGGGGCGGCTACTGGGGATGGGACCCGGTAGAGAACGCATCGTTCTTGCCATGGCTGACGGGCACGGCGTTCCTGCATTCCGTGATGATGCAGGAAAAGCGCGGCATGATGAAGGTTTGGAACGTGTGGCTTATCTTTATTACGTTCCTCTTGTCGATCTTCGGGACATTCCTTACCCGCAGCGGTCTGGTGAGTTCGGTGCACGCTTTCGCGCAGTCGACTATCGGGCCGTGGTTCATGTGGTTCCTGGGAATAATCTTCGCCACATGCTTGTTCTTCTACATTAAGAACCGCGACCACTTGAAGAGCGAGAACAAACTCGAATCGCTGGTATCGCGCGAATCGAGTTTCTTGTTCAACAATCTGGTGTTGTTGGCGGCGGCGTTCGCCATACTTTGGGGCACGCTTTTTCCGAAGATTTCTGAGGCGGTGCAAGGCCATCAGGTCACGGTAGGTCCGCCGTTCTTCAATAATGTTGTGCTCCCCATAGGGTTATTCCTGCTCTTTCTCACGGCGATCGGCCCGCTGCTGGCATGGCGCAGCACCTCGTTTGAGAGCGTGAAGCGAAACTTCGCGATCCCCGCTGCGCTGGCGGTGCTTACGGCAATCGTGTTGAGCGTGGCCGGAATGAAGCCTTGGCTGGAGTGGGCGAATTTCTATTCCATGATGGCCGTATCGCTGGCAGTGCTGGTCTTTGCCAGCATCACCTCTGAGTTTTATCGCGGCGCGCTCGTCATCCGGAATCACACCGGTCTGGGCTGGCCGGCGTCGGTTACGCAGCTTACGCGGCGCAACACGCGGCGGTATGGCGGGTACATCGTTCATTATGGCTTCATCGTGGTCTGCATCGGTTTTGCGGGCGCTGCCTTCAACCAGACCAATGAGCAGGAACTCGGCTTCAAAGACAAGATGAATATTGGGCCGTACACGCTGGTCTGCCAGAACTACACGCAAGATGACAATCCGAATTACGGCAGCGAGATGGCTGTGCTTGACGTGTACAAGAATGGCAAGAAGATGGGTACGATGTATCCCGAACAGCGTTTTTATAAGGCGAACCAACAACCGGCAACGATGGTGGCACTGCACAGCACTATTGCCGAAGACCTTTATCTGGTCTACGCCGGGCGCAATCAGGACAACGATCATCCCATCATCAAAGCGCATTTGAATCCGCTGGTGAGTTGGATATGGACGGGCGCGATCATCATGGTGATCGGCACGCTGGTAGCACTGGTGCCGAACCTTCCAGCCGACCGCGCTGCGCCGCGCAAATCCGCTCCGGCAGGACACGCTGTTGCGCAGAATGGGGACGGAGTGGGCGAAGGGCATCCTACGCACGTTGAGGTGGGCGATTGAAGCGCGCACTCCAACTGATCTTTGTTTTTGCACTGGGACTCAGCACGCTGGGCTCGGACACTTCATCTGCACGATTCGAGAAGCTTGGCCATCGCTTGATGTGTACCTGCGGTTGCAATCAGGTTCTGCTTGAGTGCAATCATGTGGGATGTCCTTCGTCGGACGGCATGCGGCATGAATTGTCCGCCGGCATGGCGCAGAATTCTTCTGACAATGGTGTGCTTGATGTGTTCGTGCAGAAATATGGCCCCATCGTTCTTGCTGCGCCCACAATGAACGGCTTTGACCGCGCTGCATGGATCACTCCGTACGCTACGCTTGCGCTGGGCCTCGGCCTTGTAACGATAATCGTACGCAAGTGGCGGCACGTTCCCGCTGAAAAAGCGACCGCAAAGATAGACGATCCGGAGCTGGAGGAGCGTCGCAAGCTCATACGCAAGGACACCGAACTATGATCTACGCCGCCTGCGCTCTATTCGCTGTGGGATTGTTTGCCTATGTGTTCGCTCCGGTGCGCGATCTCGCCCATGGAGAGCAGAAATCGCGGCTGGCATATTTGCGCGAACGCAAAGATGCCATCTATGACAACCTGCGTGACCTGAACTTTGAATTCAACGCTGGAAAATTCCCTGAAGCGGATTACGCTGAGATGCGCGCCGGCCTAGAAGATGAGGCCGCCCGCGTGCTCGCGGAGATGGATACACTAGAACGCCGGAAATGAAATCCTACAAATTGAAAACTCATACGATCATTCGCCAAACCCTCGTCTCGTTGCTTTTGCTTGCCGCGCCGCTCTTCGCGGCTGACATCCACGGTACCATCACCAACAAGACGACCAACAAGCCGAGCGCAGGTGACGACGTCATCCTGCTGGAACTCAAGCAGGGCATGCAGGAGATCGCGCGCGCGAAGACTGACGCCAAAGGGAATTACTCGCTGCACTTCAATGATTCGCCGGACCCACATCTTGTGCGGGTGGTCCATGAGACTGCGACTTATCACAAGCCTGCGCCTCCGGGTACGACTCAGGTCGATGTTGATGTCTACGACGCAGCGGAGAAAGTGTCGAACGTCTCGCAATCGATCGATGTGATGCGCGTGGAGGCGGACAACAGCACCATGCGCGTCGTCGAGATGTTCAGCATGAACAACGCCTCACAGCCGCCGCGCACGCTGATGGGGCCAAAGAGTTTTGAGATCGCGCTGCCCGATGGAGCCAAGGTGACGCAAGCGCTGGCGGCCGGGCCGGGCGGCATGCCGGTAAATTCTCCTCCGGTTCCGACCGGCGAGAAGAATCACTATACGTTTTTGTTTCCCATCCGCCCGGGCGAGACGCGCTTCCAGATCGCTTACACGATGCCTTACAGCGGACAAGCCAAAGTCGCGCCTGTAGTTCTGCGCGCGACTGATAACTTTGCCGTAAGCGTGCCGAAGTCGATGCAACTGTCTCCGGCGTCAGGTTCGAAGCTGGAAGCAAAAGGCGAAGACGCGGGCATGCAGGTGTTCGTCGCGCAGAATATTCCGGCAGCGGCGAACGTAGGATTCACTGTCTCCGGCACTGGTTCAGTCCCTCTCGACAACGGGAATGGGCAGGGCGATGCCGCGCAGCAACAAGGCTCGGCAGAGTCGCAAGCGAAACCGGGCGGCGGACTGGGCGAACCTACCAACTCGCCTGACCCACTCTACAAATACCGTTGGTGGCTGATCGGAGGAGTGGCTTTGGTGCTGGTTGTGGGTGCTGCATTTACCATGGGCCCGAATTCGGGTTCCGCAAAAAGTGGTCCGGCGAACGTGCAAGAGCTATTAAAGGACGAGCTGTTTCAGTTGGAGACCGAGCGGATCGAAGAAAAGATCTCGCCTGAGGAATACACCAAGGCGAAAGCGGCATTAGACGTTTTGATGGCGCGAGTGGCTGCCCGCAAGAACGCTTAGTGGGCGAACCCGACCGGTGCGGGCTGCATCTTTTATAAGAAACCCGCAGGAAAGGAAAAACTCATGGCATTGGCAGGCCTCGCTACTCAAGCCGTAACAGACAGACTACCGAAAGTCATTAAGCCGGGGGTGCACGCCGTTCTGGACTACGTCGTAGCCGGTGCGTTTATCACCATGGGAGCATTCTTCTGGAAGAGCAACAAGCGCGCGTCCATCGCAGCGCTGGCGTGTGGCGGCACTGCACTTGCGAATTCGCTGCTCACGGATTATCCCGGCGGCGTGAAGCCGATGATCAGCTTTGAGACTCACGGAAAGATTGACGCAGGACTAGCTGGAATAACAGCGACAATGCCGACATTCCTCGCATTTGGCGACGAAGACGAAGCCAAGTATTTTCGAGGGGCTGCGCTGGTGGAGACGGTGATCACAGGAATGACCGACTTCGGTCAAGAAACCGGAAAAGTGTTGCAGATGCCGAAGCGCGAGTGGGCTTAGATTTGAGCCTGGAATGCATAAGGGCGGCCACACGGCCGCCCTAGTTATTTGCGCGGCAAGATAGCCGCGCTTGAGCTCATGTAGTTTGCGCTACGCGATGCGCTGCTTGCTCTTGTCGTCTTGACGTCCTGGCTTGCTCTTGCCGTTTCCGCGGTCGCGGACCTCTGACTCCGCGCGCAGCCAGTGGTCTTCATGCTTTCCGTCCTGGCGTCCGTCTTCTTCGTACAGCTCATAGGCACGCTTTCGGATTTCGTCGAGGTCGGCTGCGCCGTTGCCCTCGGTCACCGAGTTGCGGGCGGTTCCGGCGGTGGGTGTTGCGGTGGAAACTGGTTCTGATGTGCTGGGCACCTTGCTGATGCCAGTGGAGGTTCTCTTGGCTGCGCTGCTGCGCGGCTGCTTATCTGTCGCCATTCTTCTTCTCCTAGGGATGATTTCAGTGCGGGGATCGACCAGGAAGGCTGTGGCGCTCTCAGGTCTCGGGGAAACCTTCCCGCTAACCTCGTTCGATGCAATTTTAGCGCAATCCGGAGTGGAAAAATGGGCGGAAGTCGCAAATCGGCGTTTCCTTAACAAATTGCCCCGCGCCCAACGCATCAAAATCCAAGTGGCCGCGCTGAAGAACAAACTGGAGAATGCGTTCAATGAAGACCGCATCCTGATGCTTTGCATACAGGTGCTGATCGGTTTCGATTATCGCGCGGTTTTTGAGGACGCCTTCTCGCGGTTGTCGCCCATGATGCAGCACCTCATGCTGGCTTCACTGTCATTGTTGATCCTGGCGCTTACCCTCATGCTGGCGCCGCTGTCGTTTAATTGGATCGCAGGGAAAGGCGGCGACCCCAAGCAGCTTCATCGCTACATCCAAAACATGATCGAGTGGGGGCTGGTGGCATTCACTTTTGCCATGTGCCTTGACCTTACGCTGGCGTCATCACGGGTGCTTACGCTGACCGGGAGTTGGATCGTGGGAGCAGCGATGCTGATTCTCGCCATGTTTTTATGGTTTGGGCTGGAGTTCTACAAACGCAAGGAGGCGGTTATGAGACCGAAACCGGTGAGCAAAGAAGAACCGATCGAATTGAAGGACCGGGTAAAGCAGGTGCTCGTCGAAACGCGTATCGCATTGCCCGGCGTACAAGCCACCTTGGGATTTCAATTCATCATCGTTCTAGCCAGCGGATTTGACGCGCTACCGCAATCCCTTCGCATTCTTCACCTGGCAAGCCTGATGTGCAGCTCAGTGTGCGCGATCTTCCTTATCGCCCCTGCTGCATATCACCGCATCGTGCTGGGAGGCGAGGATACTGAAGAGTTTGTCTATTTCGCGAGCCGCATGCTGCTGATCGCGTTGGTGCCACTGGCCTTGGCGCTCAGCGGAGACGTTACTGTCGTTGTCTGGAAGATCACGCGCTCGATGCCGCTTGCTATCACCTGGGCGTGCGCAATGCTCACTCTAATGTTAGGTGTGTGGTTCGGTTATATGAGCTGGCGGCATAAGCGCACCCGCACGCTACAGCTTGCGACGCATGGAATCGATACCGGCTTCGATAACGTCCAGTCCCGTTGAGAACGAGAAGCGCAGATGGCCTTCGCCGGCGTCGCCGAAAACAACACCCGGGACTGTCGCAACCTGCGCGATCTCCAAAAGTTTCGCGCCTGCTTTGCGGCTGTCTTGGTCGATCGATGTCACGTCCGGAAACGCATAAAATGCGCCTTTCGGATGTTCACAGTGCAGCCCGAGCGAGTTCAATCCATTGATGAGCAGGTCGCGGCGTTGTTTGTAGCCCGCACGGATCTCGTCGAAAACGCCGACCGGTGTCTCGATCGCGGCCAGGCCCGCCCACTGCGACGGCGTTGAAACACCATTGGTGGAATAGAGCGTCGCCTTGCGCAACCCCGTCATCCACGGCTCTTTCGCGACTACGTATCCCACCCGCCATCCGGTCATCGAATAAGACTTCGACAGGGTGAATGAAGTGATGGTGCGTTCGGACATGCCGGGCAGGGACGCGATGGATACATGCTCATCGTCGTAGACCAGGTCTTCATAAGCTTCGTCCGCGATGACGATCAGGTCATGCTCGATGGCGAACTTCGCGACGGTCTCCGCTTCGGTACGATCAAACACCACGCCGCTCGGATTCTGCGGAGAGTTGTAATACAGCGCCCGTGTTCGCGAAGTTAGGTGCTTGGCTAGCGTCTTAGCGATGCCGTTCGCGCGCGCTTCGCCGGTGCTGACGAACACCGGCTTGGCTTCGCAGAACGCGATGAGATCTTTGATAGGCGTCCAGAACGGCGAAAACATCAATACTTCGTCGCCCGGGTCAAGAACGCTTTGGAAGCCCGCAAACAATCCCTGCATGCCGCCATTGACCACCAATACGTCTTCCACCGCAGCGGGAATGCGGTTGCGCTCATTCACCTTTCTCGCGATGGCCATCCGCAATTCCATGATGCCGCTGGAAGGCGCATAACGTGTCTTGTTCTCAGCCAGAGCGCGCGTCATCGCATCTTTTATGTGCTGCGGCGTGGGTAGATACGGCTCGCCGCCTTCGAACTGGAATACTGATTTACCTTGGGCGCGAAGGTCCATCACCTTGTTGCGGATCTGGACGATGTCAGAAAAACCGACTTGCTGAAGCCGGTTGGACAGGCGGAAGCTGGCGGAAACGGGAGATGTAGGTGTCAATTTTATGGGAACCCTAAAAGAAAAAACGTTGAGGAACCTTTAAGTATATAAGGTTCCTCAACGCTTACCAAATCGCTTCGCTGCAAAAAACCAAAACTACTTTGCGGCAGCCTGCGCCGCCACATCTTTCTTCAACATGTGGTCAAGGTTCGCCAGTCGCCATCCCGTCTCATAGACCAACCGTCCGACTTTGGTCATCTTGTCGAAGTCGATCTTATCGACCGTGTCGGTCGGCTGGTGGTAGTCCACATGTACGCCGTCAAAGTAGAAGATGATGGGCACGCCGTGTTTAGCGTAGTTCCAGTGGTCTGAGCGGTAGTAGATGCGCTCGGGATGATTGGGATCGTTAAGCAGATAGTCGAACTTCACGTTCTCGAAGTCTTTGTCAGTCTGCTCGCTGATCTCATTCAACTCACTGCTGATGCGATTGGCGCCGATCACGTAGATAGTGTTCGGGTCGGTCAGCTCTTTGTCTTTCTCATTGGTATCGCCCGCGGGTTTGCTGCGGCCGATCATGTCAATGTTCAGGTCAACCATCGTTTTGTCCAGCGGCACCGCCGGATGGTCAGAGTTGTACAGCGAACCGAGCAACCCAAGCTCTTCACCGGCGTGGAAGATCACGAAGATGGAGCGCTTCGGCGGATGCATCGCCATCGCCTGCGCGATGTTCAGCACGGTCGCCGTGCCGGAGCCGTCGTCGTCTGCGCCATGGTAGATCTCGCCGTTCGCGGCCGTCTTCAAGTGGTCATAGTGCGCGCTCAGGATGACGTAAGTGCCTTTCAGTTGCGGATCAGTGCCTTCGAGAATGCCGCAAACGTTTTGCGACTTCACGGTCGTGGTGTTGATGCCGATGTTGGCGGTAAGCGTGGCGCCCAAGTCTTTCGGAGTGAACTCGCCATGGCTGCCGGCTTTTTGCGAAATGCTTTCTGAAGTTTCGCCGATCAGCGGGAACAATTTGTCAGCCAATGCCGGGCCAGCAGTCACCGCGGGCAAGCGGTCTTCATTGTTGTAAGCAAGGCGGATGGTCTCTTGCGTAGCGGCACGCCGCTTCACTGCATCAGGATTGCCACGCATGGCGTTCAGGAAGTTGCCTGTAGGCACGGTAATGAATCCGATGGCGCCGTGCGCTTTTGCTGCGCCGTTGCCTTGCTCGTCGTCCGTGACGGCTGAAGAATCAATGCCGCCGGGGATGCCGCGCACCGTGATGACCCACTTGCCCTTCACGTCGACGTTGGCGTAATCGTCATGCTTGAGGCGTGGAGCGGAAATACCGTAACCGACAAATACGATTCCGCCGGAGAACTGGCCGCCTTTGGAGCCGCCATTAAGAATGTCGCCGAACGCTAGCGGAGTCTCCTGACCGTTCACGGTCAGCGTGCCGTTGGTCTTCTCTGGGTCGTTTTTTATCTGCAGCAGGTCGAAGGTCTCAAAGTATCCATTGTCGCCCCCGGGTTTTTAGCCATACGCCTTCAGGCGGGTGTCGAGATATTGCGCTGCGATGGCGAAGCTCGGTGAGAGCGTGTAGCGGCCGCCAAGTTGGTCAGACGCCAGGAATTCGAGATGTTCTTTCAGAGTGGTCTGGTTGATCGCCTTCACCGCGTCCGGCGGAGGCGTAGCAAGTTTCTTGTCGGCAGCAAAACTGGGGACAACAAACGCGAGCAGCAACACCAGGGTTGCCGCGTGGGTAAGAGGGCTGCGGAAGCGAAAATGGGTAGGTTTCACGGGGAAAATAGTAAATGCTGCCGCGGAATCTGTCATTTTTCCACAGTGATATGAGCGGCTTATAATCCGGCGATATGAAGAAGATGATGCTTTTGTCCGCCGCGTTCCTGATGTTTGCGCCTTTTATACATTCGCAAACCGCGCCCGCGCAGTCAGCCACGCCCGCCACTGCGACTTCCAATACGCCGCAATCCCAAGCGGCCGATCTGGTGAAAATGGGACGCAAGCTGCAAGGCGAAGGCAAACTCGATGAAGCCATCAGCGAAGAGAACAAAGCCCTCGCCCTCGACGCGAATTCTTACGATGCGCAATCGGCTCTCGGTGCGGCACTCGACCTGAAAGGTGACTACGCAGAAGCGCGTAAACATCTGCAGAGTGCCATTGATCTTGCCGATGCCGATCACAAGCCGGGAGCGCTGCGCAGTATGGCCCTCTCTTACGCCTTCGATCGAAACTCGAAAGAGGCCACCAAGTTTGGTTGGCAGGCGTATCAACTTTTACTGGACGCGAAAAAGCCGCAAGACGCCGCCGGTGTGCTGACCGAACTTGCCCGCATTCAATTGGAATCCGGGGACATCGTCACGGCACAGAGGACTTACATCACCGGCTGTGCAGTTGGAGGGAAAGCAGCCACCATTCCTGCTGATCAAGCCCTATGGGAATTCCGGATGCAGCACGCGCTCGCACGCATCGCTGCCCGCCAGCGCAACAAAGACGAAGCAGAGAAACACATTGCCGCGGCGAAGGCCATCGTCGTCAAAAATATTTTGCCGCCGAATCAAGCCATCTTCCTTCCGTACCTGACCGGCTACGTTTCTTTCTACCTTGGCGACTACAACGCCGCCCTCGCCGACCTGCAGAAAGCCGACCAGAAAGATCCGTTCATCCTCGCGCTCATCGCGCAGACTTATGAGAAGTTAGGTGACAAAGTTCAGGCAAAGGAATATTGGACTCGCGTGCTGGGCTTCTATTCGCACAATCCGACGAATGCGTTTGCGCGGCCGCTGGCTAAGAAGGCTTTGGGACAGTAATTACTTTGTCTTCACCGAAATTCCCAGCTGCTGCAACTGTTCATTGCTCACCGGCGTCGGCGCGTCCACCATCAGGTCTTTTGCTTGGGCGGTCTTCGGGAATGGAATCACTTCACGTAGGCTTTCCCCGCCAGCCAAGACCATCACAAGACGGTCGAGTCCCATGGCGATGCCGCCGTGCGGCGGCGTGCCGTACTCCAGCGCGTCGAGGAAGAATCCGAAACGTTGTTGCGCTTCTTCGCGCTCAATACCCATGGCTTTGAATATCTGCCGCTGGATCTCTTGCTGATGGATGCGGATGCTGCCCGACGCCATCTCCAGCCCGTTGAGCACAGCGTCATACGCGAGTGCGCGCACCGCGCCGGGATCAGACTCGAGTCTGCCCGCGATCAAATCCTTTTCGTGCGGTGACGTGAACGGATGATGCGCCGCCACCCAGCGCTTGCTCTCATCGTCATACTCAAACATGGGGAAGTCAGTGACCCAGAGCCAGCGATAGTCGGTGGAGACATTACCAGTCCGCTCGAACAGCTTGTGCTTCTCGGCGAACTTCTGCGCCAACGCTAGGCGCCATGAGCCCGCGGCAGATGACACCGCTGCCGGTTTGATATTCGCATCG
>JAICLA010000230.1 GCA_025927695.1 Terriglobales bacterium
ATGACGCTGCCTTCCGGGATGTGGACGTTGCGGTCGATGATGCACTTTCTTATGCGGCAGTGGCGTCCGATATTGACGTGGCTGAAGATGATGCAGCTGTCCACGTCACAGTAGCTGTTGACGCGCACGTCTGGCGAGAGGATGGAGTTCTTGACCGTGGCGCCGGAGATGACGCAACCGGCGGCTACCAGGGAATCGATGGCGGCGCCGGTGCGTCCGGGTTCGCCGAAGACGAACTTGGCCGGCGGATATTGCCGCTGATAAGTGCGGATGGGCCACTTGCTGTCGTAAAGGTTGAAGACAGGATTGACACTGACCAGGTCCATGCTGGCTTCGTAGTAGGCCTCTAGCGTGCCCACGTCTCGCCAATAGAGCGCCTCTTTGCGGTTCTCGTCAATGAAGTTGTAGCTATAGACTTTGTACTCTTTGAGCAACTTGGGCAGGATGTCATGGCCGAAGTCGTGCGATGAGTCTGGATCCTCCGCGTCCTTCAGCAACGCGGGCAGCAGCACGTCTGTATTAAAGAGATAGACGCCCATGGAGCCGGAGACCATCTCTGGGTTATAGGGCGAGCGCAGCTTGGTGGACTTTGGTTTCTCTTCGAATCCAATGACCTGCTTTTGCGCATTGACTTCAACGCAGCCAAAGCGTGAGGACTCGGACGGATCGATGAGGATGGTGGCGAGCGTGACGTCGGCGCCGGTCTCATTGTGCTGCGAGAGCATGCGCTCGTAGTTCATTTTGTAGATGTGGTCGCCGGAGAGGATGAGTACGTGCTTGGGCTCTTCACTGCCGATGGAGTAGATGTTCTGGTAGACGGCGTCGGCGGTGCCCATATACCAGTTTTCACTCACGCGCTTCATGGGCGGCAGGATCTCGATGAACTCGCCGAGATCGTTGCTGACAATGTTGGACCATCCTTCACGGATGTGGCGATTGAGGCTGAGCGCTTTGTACTGCGTGAGGATGTAGACGCGGCGGAGGTCAGAGTTCAGGCAGTTGGAAAGCGTGACGTCAATGATGCGGTAGATGCCGCCGAAGGTGACGGCAGGCTTGGCGCGGTCACGCGTGAGGGGATAGAGCCGCTCACCGGCCCCACCAGCTAGAAGGACTCCGAGGGTGTCTTTCATCAGGGACTCTTACAGAAAGCTTTGGAACGCGGCCACTGTCAACAGAAAGTACGCTAGAACGAAAAGCTTAACACAAGGCTGAGATGCAGGTTTTCAGGCTGTGACAACTTTGTAAAGATGCGACATTCGAGTGGAACGTTGGGCGCAAAGCCGTGTTAACGTTTACGAATCCGAGGGCGAACTTAACAAGGACAAGGTGGCGTTTTATGCGCTTCTCAATGACGGCGAGCGCGGTGATGGCGGCGATGGCGATGGTTATGCCGATCGGGGCGCAGACTCCGACGCAGACCGGGAACCGAACTTCTGGGCAAGCGGGGCAAACCCCTGTGCCGATTCCGCCAGCGATCATGCAGCAGCCGACCGCGCAAGCTCCGGGACCAACAGCGCAGGATAAATCTGCACAGCAGAAGGCATTTGAGGCACCAACGATCAAGACACGGACGCAAGTGGTGTTGCTGGATGTTGTAGCGACGGACCGCGCCGGGCATCCGGTGACGGATCTGAAGCGCGAAGACTTTACCGTGTTCGAGCAAGGCAAGCAGCAGCAGGTGGCGTCATTCAATCTGGTTGACGCGCTGAAGCACACGCCTCCGCCGCCGGGGACCGAAGCAGCGGGGAAGCTGCCGCCGGGAGTCTATGGCAATCTCAAAAGCGCCGTGGCGGAGGAGAGCCAACTCACGGTCTTATTGCTGGATGCGTTGAATACGCCGTGGGCGCATCAGGCTTATGCGCGATACGAGATGTTGAAGTATTTGGAGAAGAATCGACCGACGGGGCACACGGCGATCTATGCGCTTAATACGAAGCTGGTGCGATTGCAGGATTTTACGGATGATCCGGAAGTGCTGAAGCGGGCGATCAAGAACCACAAAGGCGGGACATCGCCATTGCTCGATGATCCGACGGGCAGCACGCCGGAATCGGATGACATATCTGACACAGCCGCAGCAGCGGTGCAGTCGTTTGAGGAGAACGAAGCTTCATTCCAGTATGACCTACGCTTGCGCATGACATTGGACGCATTCACCGCGATCGGGCGGCAACTGGCAGGTTATTCGGGAAGAAAGAAATTGATCTGGGTGAGCGGTGGATTCCCTATTGACGTGGCCCCGGGCGACTCGGCGGGATTCAGCTCCCAACGGAATTACGCGGATGACATCACCGAGATGACCACTCTGCTGCGCGACAGCCAAGTATCCGTCTACACCATTGATGCGGCTGGACTCACGACGCAGCCGTTGTTCCAGGCGCAAGAGACAGGTCGCACCCGCAATGGGCGTGTGATGACGGGCCCACAGATGCAGCAGCGCATCTCGCGGGATTCGCAAGCCGAGATCGCGGCGCATCAAGCGGCGCAGAAGATTGCGGACGATACGGGCGGGCTGGCGTTTTACAACCGCAATGATCTTGACAAGGCAGTGATGAAGAGTGTGGCGGACGGCGCAGAGTATTACGCGCTCTCTTATTCGCCCGACAACAAGGATTGGGATGGCCGCTTCCGCAAGATCGAAGTGAAGGTGAATAGACCCAATGTTTTGTTGCGGTATCGCAAAGGCTACAACGCAGTAGACCCGGAGCAGGCGAGGTCCCAGGGCGAAGTCAGGATAGTGCGGGACATAGCGCCAGCACTCAACACAGTCCTTACCTCGAGCTCGCTTTCGTTTTTCGGCAGTGCATTTCCCTTGCCGGCGCCGGCCGCATCGGGCTCGTCGCCATCGCCGACTGCAGTGAAGCTGGCAGACGTCCGTTTCCTGGTGGAACCGCGCGACGTGATATTTCAGCCGGAAGGCGATAAGAAACGCTGCAGCCTGGAATTCGTAGCCGCGGTCTTCGAAGGGGACAAAATCGTGAAGAGTGCGGATAAATCATTGAATTGCCACTTGGAACCGAAGACCTACGAAAAGATAACCCAGAACGGAATGCTGTTTCGCATGGAGCTCGAGGTGCCGGAAGGGAAACACAGGGTTCGACTGCTGGTGCGGGACAACCTGTCTGGAAAGATGGGAACGATAGATGTGCCGTATCCGCCGGTAATGCCTGAGGCGAAACCGGCACAACAGCAACCGGGGAATGTAGCGCCTAGCGCGAAACCCTAGGCCGCTTTGTCTTGTGTGTGGTCGTCAACGGCGATACGCAGGGATTTCAGGAAACGGCGGTCGCTGGGCGTGACCTTGAGGCTGGGAGTGACCAATTGAGGGCCGGCCGACTCTTCTTCGTCAGATGAAGCTTGTTCATTGCCGGCTTGACTGTAACCGACCGTGGCTTCAAGGACCAGGAAAACGTCATATCCCTCAGCCTTGATGCGGCTGATCACTTCTGCGATCTGGTCGGAGTTCGCCAGAGTTTCATTAATGGCGTCTCCGAGTTCCTTCATTCTCTGTTTCATTACGATTTCCTAGGGCCCAAATGCCTCTGTTCGTTGTTGCTGGTAAGTAAGATGCACGTTGAACTGTGCCGGTTTCGCAATGGACAGATATTTGTGCGGCGACTGCTAGAATCGGGCTATGGGCGGTGAGAAGCAACCCGATTTGACTGTGCAGCTTGCGCGGGCTGCGGGGCGCTTTACGGGCGACAAAGCGCTGCGAAAGCGGGTGGTGCGGGCGGGGATATCTGGGGTCGCGGCGACGATGGAGTCGGTTGGCCGGGTGCTGCGGAAGCTGTGGCACGAGATCACGGGGTTCCTGTTCATTTGTTTGGCGGTAATCGGCGGAGCGGAGGTTTGGCGCAAGTGGGAGACTCATGAGACGCAAAAGCTGGCTGTGGCGGCGCTGTTCTCGGTGATGTTTTTGTATTTTGGGGTGAGTGGATTCTGGCGGGCGAAGAGCGTTCACCGCGAACGACGCTGAGGAACGCAAAGGTAAGAACGAACCCACCACAAAGGCTCAAAGGCGCAAAGTTCACTAAAAAAAAACGAAAACCAAAAGCCAGATTCCAACGCAGAGGCGCAGAGACGCAAAGAGAGATGGGTACAAATCAAAATCCGAATCAGAATGCGAAGGATCTGACGCGCGCTTCGGCTAAGGCGGGAGTGAAGCCAGTCTATGAGCGGGAGGACTTGCCAGCGCGGGTAGATACGGAGTTTCCGGGGGAGTTTCCATTCACTCGGGGAATCCAGCCGACGATGTATCGCGGACGTTTGTGGACGATGCGGCAGTATGCGGGGATGGGCGATGCCGCCGAGTCGATTCGCCGGTACAAGTATTTGCTCGCGAATGGCACGAAAGGGTTGAGCGTTGCGTTTGACCTGCCGACGCAGATCGGGATGGATTCTG
>JAICLA010000155.1 GCA_025927695.1 Terriglobales bacterium
ACACAACTATTACATTCATCCTGCGGCGTCCTTGTTAGCCTTGAATCATATAGACAGCACATCAAGCACCAAGGGGCCTTATATGGAACTGTACGGCAAGAAAGCTAAGAGCGGCATTAACTGGATTACCGCTATCTTCATGGGATTGTTTCATGTCGGTGCGATAGCCGCACTGTTCTTCTTTAGCTGGAAGATCTTCTTCATCACTCTGTTTCTCTGGTGGGTGTCATTCGGATGGGGCATCGGCATGGCCTACCATCGCCTGCTGACGCATCGCGGATACAAATGCCCGAAGTGGGTGGAATACTTCCTCACCACGTGCGCGACGCTTGCCCTTGAAGGCGGACCGATATTCTGGGTGGCCACGCACCGCATCCATCATCAGAAATCTGATCGCGAAGGCGATCCACATTCACCGCGTGAAGGTATGTGGTGGGCACATGCCGGATGGATCCTTACCGGCGAAGCCATGCACCATGACACCGAAGTTCTGAAGAAGTACGTTCCAGACCTCGGCAAAGATAAGTTTCACGTGATGCTGACCAAATGGCACTGGGTCCCACAAGTCGTTCTTGGCCTCGCCCTGCTGTCTCTCGGATGGGCGACCGGCGGCATCATGACCGGCGTCGCGTACGTTCTCTGGGGAATCTTCCTCCGCGTGACCTTTGGCCTGCACTGGACCTGGGCGGTGAACTCCATCACTCACGTCTACGGCAGCCGCCGTTTCAAGACGCGTGACGATTCCACCAACAATTGGTGGGTGGCTGCTTTCAGCTTCGGCGAAGGCTGGCACAACAATCATCACGCACATCCCACGTCGGTCCGTCACGGATTGGCATGGTATGAGTTTGACATCAACTGGCTCTGCATTGAAGCCTTGAAAAAGATTGGCTTGGCCACAGATCTACGCGTCGCCAAACTGGCGCAGCCGGTGATCGTTGCCACGCAAGCAGAAGAAGATGCCATGACTCCCGGGCAGGCGGCGATGGTAGCTTCAGCCGGCGCTGGATACGACTGAGTTTAGTCGGCAACAAAAATCAAAGGCTCGCTTCGGCGAGCCTTTTTCCTTGCCTGCGTCGAGTTCAAAGTCGCTTGATCGCCATGATCGACGCGGCGCGGTATCCCATACGCTCGTTATAGAACTGCGCCGCACGCTTATTGGCCCCGTTGTATTCGAGAGACATCAGTTCCGCTCCCCGGTCGCGGCCCCAGTCTTCTGCAGCGCGCATCAACCGCTCGCCTATGCCTTGGCTGCGAATATCTTCCCTGACAGCGATTTCCACAATGTGACAGTAGATGAGGTCTTTGTGCATCGGGTCAGTGGATTGGTTCAGGCGTATATCAGCAAATCCAAGCAACTGCCCGCCTGCCTCCGCCACCAGAGTGGAGGCTTCGGAGCCGGCAACGTGCTGTCCGCCAGTACGGTAACGTTCCAGAATGAATTCCTTGGACGGAATGCAATAGCGCTCCGCATCGATGTTCGCATGGTGATCAGCGCTCTGCATGTAGATCCGCGTGATGGCCTCGGCGTCCTGCGCAGTAGCGGTGCGGACCGTGACTTCAGGAGCAGACGAGTTCATGTCAGAAGTATAACCAGCGCCGACGTGGATTTATTCCGCGCTCGTCATTGCCGCAGCAACTTCATTGGTCACGCCCGCAGCCGAAACCTGCTCCGCAAAATTCAGTTTGCGCTTGAACTCGCGCCGCAAGAGTATCAGGTTCAACGTCGCCTGTACGATCACCGACGCAACGGACACATACCACACGTAGCGCACCTGGAATCCGGGCTGCAGCGAGAGAACATAGGCCGGGATCGCGAACAGGAAGAAACGCGTAGCTGAACTGGCCAGCGGCGGCAGCGTGTTGCCGATGCCTTGGAAGATGCTGGAGATGGTGAAGCTCAATCCTGCGGCCAAGAAGTTCCACGAAATGATACGGAAGTATTCCGTACCGAACGCGATCACTCCCGGGTCTTTAGAAAAAGCGTGTACCAGGGCTGAGGGGAAGATCTGGCACACTGCCGTCAGCAACAACATGAATGCGCAAGCGATGCCCGCCGCGGAATAGAACGACTCGCGCACGCGGCTGGCTATGCGTGCGCCAAAGTTCTGCCCGGCGATGGGCGCGGCCGCGAATGCGATGGCAATCACCGGCATGAACATTGACTGCATCAGCCGCGAGCCGATGCCGAATCCCGCCTGTGCCGACGCACCGAAATTCCGGATGATCCAGTACACCAGCGTCATGTAGACCGACATCAAGATGAACTCGCCGCCCGCGGGCAGACCGATCTTGGCCATGTCCCACCAGGTCTTGAGTTGCGGCCCCCAGAGATGGGTCGAGAAGCCGAATCCCGAATCGCTCTTCATGACATACAGCGAGAACAGAATGATTCCTGCGATGACCGCGATCAGAGTCGATATCGCCGCGCCTGCCACTCCCAACGGATGGTGCGATACCCAACCAAAGATCAGGAACGGCGCCAGCACGATATTCACCAGGACTGTCACGACCTGGATTCCCACCGCCTGCTTGATGATGCCGGTTCCGCGCAATGCTGCGCCGATGGACACCATGCAGAATTGCAATCCCATCGCCGGGAGGAACCAGTTGAGATATTCCACACCGAGCCGCGCCGTTAACGGATCAGAGGCAATGGTGTCCACGTACCACTTGCGTAGCGCGAATGCGATAGCCGCAAAGATGAATCCCACCACGCAAGACATCACCATCGACTGGTTGAAAATGAAATTCACGCGCTCTTTGTCTTTGCGTCCGGCAGCATGTGAGACCAGAGTGGTGGTGCCCACGCCCAGCGTCTGCGTCAGGGCGAGAGTCACAAACGTCAGCGTCCCCGCCAGACCGACCGCTGCGATGGATTCCTTGCCCAGGCGGCCGACCCAGTAAAGATCAGCAAGGAAGTACAGGGTTTGCACGAACATGCTTACCGACATGAACGCGGCGAACTGGAACATGTGCTTGGTGATGGAGCCTTTGGTCAGGTCTTGCATGGGATGTCCTTTAGGGTGCCGTTAGCATAGCGAATCCGGCGGGGAGAATCACGTTTATTCGCGTCTTATAGGGGCTGTGGATAGAATGTTCCGGTGACTTCGCGCACCAAGAAGATCGCCTTTTTTATCACTCTGGGCTCATGCCTGGTGGCGGTGGCCATCATTCTGAATGTGGGCTGGATCATGGTGCACGCGCGGCACGTGGTGCAGCTCATTCTGGGCATAGTCTTCTTCGCTCTCATCATCGCCGGACTGGTTATCTATACGATATTTCTGGTGCGCGAGATCCGCCGAAGCGAACAGCAAGACAGTTTCATCAACGCAGTGACTCATGAGTTGAAGACGCCGATCGCGTCGATCCGGCTGTATCTGGAGACGCTGCAATCGCGCGAAACGACAGAAGCGCAGAAGAAAGAGTTTTATTCCACCATGCTGGCGGACGCCGACCGCTTACATTACACCGTGGACCAAGTGCTTAAAGCTGGACGGCTCAGCCACCAGGGCGGCGCGCTGATCTCGGTGGACATGACAGCATTGGTGACGGAATGTGTAGATATGGTGCGCGAGCGACATCACCTCTCGCCGGATAAGCTCGCTTTTGACCCGCCGGCATTCGCGCACGATGCGCCTACCGTTCTCGGCACGACAGATGATCTGGAGACCGCGATCGTCAACCTAATTGATAACGCCGTGAAGTATTCGCATGGCAACGTGCAGATACGAGTGGAGCTTCTGGCGGACGAAAAGAACGTGCTGGTGCGCGTGCACGATAAGGGCGTAGGGATACCGCATGCGCAATTGAAGCTCATTTTTCAGCGCTTTTACCGGGTACCTATTCGTGCTGTGCGTGAAGTGAAGGGCACCGGCTTGGGGTTGTTCATTGTGCGAAGCATCGCTAAACGGCATGGCGGGAGAGTGTTCGCGGAGAGTCCTGGTGAGAACCTAGGAAGCACGTTTACGCTCGAATTGCCGAAAGCTAGCAACGAATAAACTGCATGAGCAATATTCTGATCGTTGAAGACGAAGAACATCTGGCCAATGGCTTGCGCTTCAACCTCGAAGCGGAAGGGCACAAAGTCGGGGTCGCAGGCGATGGCGAGCGCGGGCTGGAGATGCTGGCGCAGAACAACTACGACGCGCTGGTGCTCGACGTAATGTTGCCAGGCCGCGACGGTTTCACCGTTGCTGCGGAGCTGCGCAAGATGGGGAACTACGTCCCCATCCTCATGCTCACCGCACGCGGGCGTCCGGAAGATGTGTTACAGGGCTTTGATTCCGGCGCTGACGATTATCTGCCGAAGCCCTTCGAGTTGAAAATCTTGATCGCGCGTGTCCATGGATTGCTGCGGCGCCGCGAATGGTTGCGTAAGTCAGACGAACGTGTGGAAGATGGCGAATTCAAGAATCGCGAGGGCAAAGGCGACGGCGTGCCCGGGGAGCATCGTGATGTATTCGTTTTCGGCGACAAGACGCTGGATTTTTCTACGCTCGAGTTGCGCGTTGGCGCGGAAGCCTACCGGCTCACTCTGATGGAGATGCAACTGCTGCGCTACCTCATCAGCAAGAGGGACAAGCCCGTCTCCCGGCAGCAGATACTGGAAGACGTATGGGGACTGCACGAAGATACAGATACGCGCGCGATAGATAATTTCATCGTCCGGCTGCGCAAGTACATCGAATCAGAACCGGCTAAGCCCCGATATCTGCAGACGGTTCGCGGAGTGGGCTATATGTTCGTGCCCGAACCGCCGAAGGATGATTCGGAGAAGAAGAAAAAATGACGCAATATCACGACATCAGGCAAAAAGAACAACAGTGGGAAGACGTTGACGACTACCTCACGGGCTTATTCGTTCCCGACGATCCCGCTCTGACCGAAACGCTGAAGTCTAGCGATGCTGCCGGACTGCCTCAGATCGCCGTGTCTGCCAATCAAGGCAAGCTGTTGATGATTCTGGCGAAGTCGTGCGGCGCAAAAAGCATTCTTGAGATCGGCACGCTAGGTGGATACAGCACCATATGGCTGGGTCGTGCGCTTCCCGCGGGCGGCAAGTTGATCTCACTGGAGTACAGCGAGAAGCATGCCGAAGTTGCGCGTAAGAACATCGCACGAGCAGGGTTGGAGAATAGGGTCGAAGTGCGCATTGGCGCAGCGGTGGAATCGTTGCCTAAACTTGCGAGCGAACGCCTGGAGTTCGACTTCATCTTCATCGATGCCGACAAGCAGGGCTATTGCGACTATCTCGATTGGTCGCTCAAGCTCACCCATCCAGGTTCGCTCATTGTTGCGGACAATGTGGTGCGCGACGGTCAAGTGGTCGATCCAAACTCGAAAGACGAGATGGTGCAGGGGATTCAGCGCTTCAACAAGAAATTGGCCGCCGAAAAGCTCGTCGATGCCAGCGCCATCCAAACCGTGGGCAGTAAGGGCTACGACGGGCTGGCGTTCGCGGTAGTGAAATAAATCCGCGTCTCCTGCACAAGCGGAACATCTACAATCTCACCACTTCACTCAATAGAGGAATCCTTTATGTCCGATTCTCCGCAATCGCTTGATCACCACACACGTTGGGACCCTTGGTATCACTTCTTTCTCGTGCCCGTCGCGCTCATCACTTTCTTCTGGGCCGGCTACAACGCGTATGAGCTACGCACTGCGTGGGCGCATTGGGAGATCATCGGCGCGATCGCGCTGATCGTTGCTGTGGCGAAGATCCGTTTGTATCCGCTGAAGGCGCAGGACCGCGTGATCCGGTTGGAAGAGCGGCTGCGGTTGTCATCATTGGTGACACCGGAATTTCGTCCGCGCATCAATGAACTGACCGAGCGTCAGCTAGTCGCATTGCGCTTCGCATCAGATGCCGAGCTTCCCGCGCTGGCAAAGCGTGCCCTGGAAGAAAAACTTGAACCGAAACAGATCAAAGCGGCGATCAAGAGCTGGCGCGCCGATGATTTTCGCGTTTGATCGCGAAAAATCTGGTGTTTTGCACTGTGCGCAGTGCAGATTTTGCAAAAATTTCTGCCTCGCTCGCAGTGCATTTGCGCACTAATCGCAGATATTTCCACCTTTTCAAGGTGTTTCCACAAACAATCTCAGTTCTGCACAGGTTAATCACAGATTACGTTGGTTTTGCGCTTGAAGATAAAACTCACAGGAGTACATTCCTATCAACGCGAGCGTGCGATGTCCTGAATCGCTCGAGCCTGAGTCTTCTGAAGATGTTCCGCGAGGGGCAAGAGAGGAAGACAACATGGGGACCCGCGACATGGCCGGAGTAAGGGCAGGCTGCAAT
>JAICLA010000190.1 GCA_025927695.1 Terriglobales bacterium
AGGAACGCGGCTTCATACTGTGACGGCGGCAGCCACACCCCTGCATCCAGCATTGCACGATGGAAGGTCCCGAAGCGCGTGGTGTCAGACTCCGCCGCAGTATTCCAGTCCCATACATTGCCCTCTTTTTTGCGAAAGAACCAGGTGAACATGCTGCCCACGCGGTTGAACGTCAGCTTCACTTTCGCGTTGTGCGCGGCTTCGGCCACTCCTTCCACAAGATGGTTGGCGTTGAACTCGAGCTTGTCGTAGGCGTCTGGCGTGTCGTTCAGAAACTTCAGCGTTGCCAGTCCCGCAGACATGGCCAGCGGGTTCCCACTCAGCGTCCCCGCCTGATATACCGGACCAAGCGGCGCTATCATGTCCATCAGTTTCGCGCTCGCGCCGTACGCGCCCACCGGCAATCCACCGCCGATGATCTTACCCAGGCAGGTAATGTCCGGCTTGATGTTGTAGATCGCCTGCGCGCCACCCCATGCCACGCGGAAGCCGGTCATCACTTCGTCGAAGATGAGGAGCACGTCGTCTTTTTCTGTCTGCTCGCGCAGTGATTCGAGGAATCCAGGCGCGGGCGGTACGCAGCCCATGTTGCCAACGACCGGCTCGACGATGACCGCGGCGATCTGCCCTTTGAACTTCTTGAATGCGGCTTTAACCGCTTTGCCGTCGTTGAATGGCAGCGCGACGGTGAATTGCGTGAACTCTTCCGGCACGCCGGCTGAGCCGGGAATGCCCAGCGTCGCTACTCCCGAACCGGCTTTCACCAGCAGGTAATCGGCGTGTCCGTGATAGCAGCCTTCAAACTTGATGATGATCTTGCGCTCGGTCGCGGCACGGGCGAGACGTATCGCGGACATCGTCGCTTCGGTTCCGCTGCTCACGAAGCGGATCTTCTGCATCGATGGCATTGCGGAGATGATCAGCTCGGCGAGTTCGGCTTCCAAAGAAGTGCTCGCACCGTAGCTCGAACCATTGCGCGCAGCGGAAGTGATTGCGGCCACGACCGGCTTGAATGCGTGCCCGAGGATGAGCGGGCCCCACGAGCCCACGTAGTCGATGTATTCATTCGCGTCCAAGTCCCAAAGGTACGCGCCGACGCCGCGCACGATGATGGGCGGCTCTCCGCCAACGGACTTGAACGCACGCACCGGCGAATTTACGCCGCCAGGAATGACTTTTTCTGCGCGCTGTTGCGCTTTGCGGGAGAGGGTGAGGGTGCGGGACATGGAGTTTTTTGGGCCTATTCGATTTGAATTCCTACGCCACCGTCAGCGTTTGAAGTTAACGTAAAAGTCTTCTTTAGCAATGCAGCGTCGTTTGGAAACTTTACCCACTGGCGCTCAGTCTGCAAGTAAAGCACGGTCGTAGCCTTTGGACTTTGAAAGTGGACCACATCGCGACCGGGCGTGGTGAACACCACAATCGCTTTGGCATGCTTGCTGGTATTTCCGATTGATTGGCTGAATTGTGAGGATTGTCGAAGTTTGCCATGTAGGCCCGAAGACTCAAGAAAGGTGATCTGGGTATCGGTCAGCCCCAAGTGCCGAGCATCATCTCTTATAGATTGTGAGCCGGGTTCCACCGTCAAAACATTGATATCCATTGACTGGGCGTCTTTCGCTGGGAGTAGCTGGTAGGCGAGCGCTCCAAGAAAAACCACGAACAACACGGGTGCAACGATCCAACGTAGAGCCGCTGACCTATCCGGCCTGGCTTCGGGAGTGCACCAGACCATGGACACTACTCCGTAGAAAATGCCAAGAATGCCTGCAACATCGACCGCAAACGCAGAAATGGCTACGTACCAACCTGCGGCAGCGGCTAACACTAGGCAAAGAACCCCGCTCGCGAGTCCGGCGAGTGTTCTGAATAGCCATCGGGGCGCGCCGGACCAATTCAACAAGCGCGCGAAGACGAAGAGCAGCGGCGCCCAAAAAACAAAGTAGTAAGCGAAGTAAACCGCGAAGCCAAGATAGAACGAGACTTCTGACCAAGAAGGCAGGTGCGGCCCATACCAACCCGGCCCTGGGCGGTCGCTATACGGAAGGTATCCCACGATGCCCGCAAGAATCATGACGATGGTCAGGCCGCCGGGCACGACAAGGATCAACCAACCTATTGCTTTGGCTAGGTCAATGAAGAATCTCTTCGTGGCATTCACAGCTTCTTCACCCGCTGCACCTCCCGCACGCCGGCGATCTTCCTGATCCCCGTGGTGATGCGCTCCAGGTGTTTCATATCTTCAATGTCTACGACGACGTCTATGGTCGCATTGCCATCGCCGGTTCGCGTTTCGATGTTGCGGATATTGGTGTTGTCATCGCTGATGACCGCGGTGAGTTGCTTTAGCATTCCGGCGCGGTCGTCGCAGGCGACGGTAATCTTCACCGGATAGGTTCCCGGCTTGCCGGCTTTGGGCTCCGCTTTCTTGCTCCACTCCACGGCGATCTTGCGCTCGGGCTCGTAGAGCAGATTCGTAACGTTGGAGCATGCGGCCGAGTGTACGGCCACACCTTTGCCGCGCGTGATGTAGCCAACGATATCTTCCCCGCGAATGGGATTGCAGCAGCGCGCACGATAGACCAGAAGCTCGTTGTGTCCAGTGACCTGAATGCTGCCGCTATCACCGCTGGCTCCGCCGAATACGCGCTTGATGACGCCGGCGAGCCCACCGGGTTTATCGCGGACATCGTCGGACTCAGGCTGCGGCTGCACATCTCCACTCGCGAAGTCAGGCGCGACTCGCGCGAGAACCTGCCGCGCAGAGAATTTCCCGTAGCCGATACCGGCGTAGAGATCGGGCATGCCGGCTAGACCGTATTCGGTAGCGACCCGGTCGAATTCTTTATCAGCAATATTTTTCAGTGCCACGCGATACTTGCGCGCCTCTTTTTCGATAAGCTTTTTGCCGATCTCGATCGCCCGCTCGCGCTGATGCACGTTGAGCCAATGCTTGATTTTGTTTCGTGATCTTGACGACTTCACGAAGCCGAGCCAATCGCGGCTGGGCGTGTGTCCGGCTTGCGTCATGATCTCTACTACGTCGCCGTTCTGCAGGCGATGGCGTAGAGGCACGATGCGTCCATTTACTTTTGCACCGACGCAGGTGTGCCCGACCTCGGTATGGATGGTGTAGGCGAAATCCACGGGCGTCGCGTCCCGCGAAAGGATGACGACTTTGCCTTTCGGCGTGAACGTGTAGACCTCTTCCGGATACAGATCCACTTTCAATGTGGAGAGGAATTCGCTCGGATCCTGTACGTCCTGCTGCCACTCCACCACTTGTCGCAACCATGCGAGGCGTTGTTCGTCTTTCGCAGAGACGGGGCCGCCGTGCTTGTACTTCCAGTGCGCGGCGATGCCTTCCTCCGCCATCTTGTGCATCTCTTCCGTGCGTATCTGCACTTCAAACTGCATGCCCCCTTCCACGATGACCGTGGTGTGCAGTGATTGATAAAGGTTAGGCCGCGGCATGGCGATGAAATCCTTGATGCGCCCCGGCACCGGTCGCCACAGCCCATGAATGGCGCCAAGCGCGCTGTAACAATCCTTCACTGACTTGGTGATGATGCGAATGGCCAGCAGGTCATAGACCTGGTCCACCGGGATGCGCTGCTTCAAAAGTTTTTGGTGGATGGAATACAGCCGCTTGATGCGGTATTCGATCTTCGCGTCAACGCCGTTCTCTTTGAGTTTGCCCTGAATGAACTTGACCGTCTTGTTGAGAAAATCTTCGCCAGATTTTCTGCGCGCTTCCACCGCGGCGCGTATCTGCTCGTAGGCGATGGGGTCGGTGTAGCGAAACGCCAAATCTTCCAGTTCGCCGCGCACTTTGCCCATGCCCAGGCGATGTGCGATGGGAGCATAGATGTCCAGCGTCTCTTGCGCGATCTGTTTTTGCTTCTGTGGCTCAAGATGCTCGAGCGTGCGCATGTTGTGCAGGCGGTCAGCCAATTTGATGAGCACCACGCGGATGTCGTCCACCATGGCCAAGATCATCTTGCGCACGTTCTCTGCCTGGCGCTCTTCTTTGCTGGTGGCGACGTCGATCTTGTCGATCTTGGTGACGCCTTCGACGATGTTGGCCACCTGCTCGCCGAATTCTTTCTTGATGTCTTCGCGCGTGGCCTCGGTGTCCTCGATGGCGTCATGCAGAAGCCCGGCGGCGATGGCGCCGGAGTCGAGCTTCATCTCGGCGAGCACCTGCGCGACTTCAAGCGGATGGATCAGGAAAGGCTCGCCAGAGGCGCGTGTTTGGCCGGTGTGATGCGCCTGCGCGTACTCATAAGCTTTCTTGATGATGGCCAGATCGTCGCCGGGCCGGTTGGCTGCAACCGTCTTCTGCAAGTCACGGAACTTGGTGACAGTGAGGACGTTGGTCGCGATCTGCTGGCGGAGAGTCGCCATGAGGGATTATAGCGTGCGGTGTTTTGAGGGCTTCAGCGCAGCGGGAGTCCTCAGCCGAAATCCCGAGCGCAGCGAAGGAGATGCTTTTCACCACGGAGGCACGGAGTAGAAGCTATTCAGACGACGAAGCAAGGAAATATGCGACGTTTACCTGTGCAGGCCTAATTTCTGATTCTTGTGCCACCAATCAGCAGCTTGCTTCTTCGCCTTCGAGATTTGATCCTGCGTTAGAGTCGGTTCGAGGACCTTCATTTGATTCAGCCCTTCCTCGGCTCCCTCTGAGTAAGCCACCAGCAGCCAGGAGTAAGCCTCAACCTGATCTTTCTTGGCTCCTACCCCCGTGAGGTACATCCGAGCGATTCTCAGCGCACCAAGAGGCTGGCGGAGCTCTGCAGCCTTCTCGTAGATCTCAGCCGACTTCTTGAAGTCCTGCGGTACTCCATCGCCCATCGAATAAATATCGCCTAAAGCCACCATCGCGAGGGCATCACCATGCTTATGTGCTGCGTCACACCATTGAATGGCTTCGTGCATGTCTTTGCGGAGACCTTTGCCAGACATTAAGCGCAAACACAATTCCGTTTCGGCTTGCGTATTTTTGAGTTTGGCAGCCTGGGCGAACCAGTCGTAGGCTTTCTCTTCATTCGGCGCTAGGTCGGTTGAGTAAATCTCTCCAGCCAAGAGCTCGGGCGCTCCAGGCTTGCCTTTGATTCCTTCGCTCTTAGTCCGTTCTAGCGCCGCTCGAGCCTCGGCGCTTCCCGACGTGGAAGCGATTAAGAACCACGCATTTGCCCGCTCTATGTCATAAGGCACACCGTCGCCGTTGTAAAACGCCGTTCCAATATTGAACATAGCGTCTATTGAGCCAGATTTAGCTGACCTTAGATACCAGCGGGCAGCCTCTTGTTCGTCTTTGGGGACCCCATCTCCCATACGATAAGCCACCCCAAGTTCATTCTGGGCCTTGGCATCGCCAGCTTCAGCTTTGCGTTTCAAGTCGCTAATGTCCAGGTTTTGCGCTAAGAGTGGAAGTGCAAGCAGAAATGAGGCTGCGAACAAGG
>JAICLA010000041.1 GCA_025927695.1 Terriglobales bacterium
GCGGGCGTGAATGCAGCGTGCGGAGTCTCTTGAAAATGTGCAGCAAAGAAATCATTCCAACCCAGACGGAGTAGTTCCAGATGCATTTGATCCTCAGGCCAATTCGGCGGATGAAAAACCGGAAAACACGCGAGCAGGCGCACGGATGCCAGTGCAGTCTGCTCAGGTAAAAGGATTGGTCTGACTGAAGGATTTGTTAAGCGATGAAGAAGCAGGCAGACCTATCCGCAGCGTTGGATACTGCAGTCATAAGGCGCCTCCGAGCCGCAGATTGCGGCGATGCGTGATGATACTAGCCTTGGACGAGGAATTCCAGCAATTCGTGAGTGAAGCTTAGAACTTGCGGATAGGCGAGGAGAAGCAATGCCGTGATGGAGGCAGCGGCAAGCAGTACCTTGCGGAAGTCAACAGATGAATCAGTGGCTATTGTTCCAGGGTTTTCCGAGATCTCAAGCAGGCGGCGTATGCGATGTCCGAGGAATGATTCCCCGCCTTGCAAGGCTGCGCTAAGTGCTGGAAGTCCGTCTGGAGCGCTGCCCGCTAGACGCGCAACTTTGACCAAGGCAGATGCGAGATGCAGAGTGCGCTGCGAGTCGCCGGACACGGCGCACTCGTCAGCTGACAGCTCACATACACGTGACCAATGCGAAGTGATGGACTTCAATAGATCGATCCCAGGCAGAAATGATGGCGCAAGCTGCAAGAACATCTTCTTGGCGACATCGAAACTATGGGCGTGCACTGCTTCATGGCGAAATGCCGCGTGAATCTCTTCTTCGGTAAGAGCAGTGAACACGGAATCGGAAGCGAAGATGCGGGCTGACCATAACCCCATCACAGCGATGACGGGCTTTTCCAGGTCGCAGCGATAGACCGCGACCCCTTCTACGCGCTCCTGCTGCAACTGCGATTGACGCAGCCACTCTCGCATTACCCTACGGCTTTGTAGGATCGCGAAGATGCAGCGCACCAAACTTCCCGACAAACTGATTGCGGTCAGGGCAGCGAGCGAAAGCAACGTGAATGAGAGGGGCTCGATCGTGGTGCGTGGTTCGAATTCGAGGAATGATGGAATGACGAAGATCGCCAGTATGGAAAGGCTCAGTAGAAGAGGTGACATGCGCATCGCCAGCAGTAAAGTCGCGGCAAAACGCGGAGAGGTGCGATTGAGCCACGTGCGCGAAAGACGCCAGATCGCGAGTGACAACAATGATGCGAGGGCATGAAGGATCAGCCCAGCAGCCAAAGTAGTCGCCAATAGAAGGACGAAATACACTTTCTATTTCTCCGTTTTGCGTCCGTTACGTTCGCGGCTTTGCTGGATCAGGCGTTCCAGTTCATCCAGCAGGCGCGCGTCATGTTCCTTGAATGTCTCAACAAGGTAGGCCATGAGGGGAGCGGTCTCTTTGTTGTGCTCTTCCAGCAGATAACTCAACGCCTTTTTCACCATGCCCTGTTTGAATTGCTCGCGGCTGAATCGCGCAGAGTAAATGAATGCGCGGCCTTGCTTGCGGCGCTGCAATACGCCTTTCTTAAATAGACGATCGAGCGTGGTCATGATAGTGGTGTAGGCAAGGCGTCCGGCAAGCTGATCGTGAACGTCAGTGACGGAGACTTCATCGAGCTTCCAGACGTGCTCCATCAGTTCTCTTTCGAGGAAGCCGAGGTTAGTAACGTCAGGCGTCGTTGCGGTCTTGAACCACTGACTCATCAGGAACATGATTTTAACCTTCTGGTGTGGTTTTACCTAGTCTTCAGATTGTCTTAAAACGTGAACCGTGCCAACAATTGGAACGAACGCGGCGGATCGACGTTGGCGAATGCGGGAATCGCATTGGTTGCCGTGCCGACTGCCACGAGCTGGCCAAATGTGGTGTTCGGAGTACCGGTATCGCCGTAAACGGTCTGGCCGCGGCCGAGATAATTGCCGTGGTTGAAAAGATTGAAACCCTCGATGCGAAGAGTCAGCGCGGTGCGCTCAGAAGTCTTAATGTGGTTTTCCGCGAACAAGCCCACGTCAGACGTTGCGGTGCCGCGGAATGTCGATTTGCCAATGACTGCGCCGTTGATGACTGGGCGGTCGTTGTTCGAGCCATCCCCGTTGTTGTCGACGCCAGTGGTAGCGGAGAAGGGGCGACCGGAAGCGAACTGAGTGAGCGAACCGACTGTGAAGTGCCAAGGCAGGTTGTAGTCGGCGAGGATGACGACGCGATGACGTTGGTCGAGGACGCTGGGGCCGCGCTCTTGCTCGCCAAGAGAGGCGATGTTGCTGTCGTTCGGATTGATGCCGTTGCCGTCCGGCTCCGTCGTGTTAGTAGCCTTTGACAGTGTGTAGCTCACCGAGGCGAAGAGTTTCGAATTGCCGCGATAGGAGACTTGCGTCTGCAGGCCGTCGTAGTCGGCATTGCCGAGGTTCATAAGAACATTGACCTGACGGACTCCGCCGTTTACGGGCAGGATGGGGCGGGTAGCATTGGCGGCGGCGACAGTGCGGGTTTGACCTGGCGCCGTGCGGTCGAATATCGAGGGGGCGTTCAGGTCGACAGTTCGCGCGAGGTCGCCCCAGTGCTGATGGACGTAATCAGCCGAAGCGAACAATCCTTTAGTGATCTCACGTTCGACACCGGCGGTCACGACCTGACTGCGGGGATTCACGAACTGAGCTGGATACAGTGGCGCAATCTTGCTGAAGTCCAAACCGAATTTGGCGAACTGTGTGGTGTAGAAGTCTGCACGGCCAGCTTGAATGGTGATATCACGCGCGGGCAACTGACTCGCGGGGATGGTGGCTGGATTCACATTCACCGGCAAGCAAGCGCCTGTCAGGCAAGTTGGGAAACCGGTTTGGCCGGGTGTAGCGGTGTAAGTGGTCAGGCCGTCCAATCCACTGACAAGATAACTCCCAAACTGGTTCGACTGGATCTGCGTGTAGTACATGGCGTATCCACCGCGGACCGAAGTGCGCGAATCGCCCCACGGGTTCCAAGCGAAGCCGACACGAGGCGCAAAGTCGAGACGGGAATCCATGCTGGTCTGCACGTCATACCGTAGGCCGAGATCGAGCGTGATGTCATTGCGTAGCCTAAAGTGATCTTGGATGAATGCTGCGTCGAGCCACTGACCAAGATCGAAAGCGCTTACGCCGAAGTTGATGGGTTGCGTGTAGCTCTGCACGTCTGCCAGCGTGAGCTGGTCGAACGGCGCGGTGGTCGTGTTCTTGAAGGTAAATGTTCCGAGCGCAGCGGTGCCGGGTTCGCTGCCGAATCCGCCGGATTGATGATGGGTGATACTGCCGCCGAAGCGGATGTAGTGCCGGCCGATCGACCATGACACGGTGTCAGAGAATTGGACCTGATGGCTGAAGTTATTGGCGGAACGAGATTGCCCGATGGTGAATGGGACAGAGCCGCTGCGCGTGTAAGCAGTGGAGAGAACCGGGGCGCCCCAACGATTGATGGGATCGCCATTCAAGTAGTTCAAGCGCGCTTCATTGATGAGATTTGAGTCGATGACCGACGTGAGGTTGCCCTGCACGGTCCATGCGTGGCGAGCGTAGTTGCGCGCGACGCTGGGCGCGTTGTTGCCGCTGACCGCATCTTGTGGATTGTCATCATGAAAGCGATCAGTGTTGACGCGAACCATCAGCGTCTCACTGTCAGTAAAACGATGGTCGAGACGTCCATCAAAAAGAGCCTGGCGGTAGTGGCCGACGTAAGAAAGGTCGCCGTTGGGAGGCAGCAAGAACGCAGGCAGAGTCGGGGATAGGAATGTAGTGCGGTTCTGCCAAGTGTAGTCAGCGGTAGCGAAGATAAAGGTGCGATTCTTGATGATCGGGCCGCCGACTGAGGCAGATGTCTGGAAAAGTTCGTCCGGAGTATCGACGGGATTGATGGCGGTGAGCGTTGTAGGTGTCACGCAACTGGATACAGAGGGCGGACAAAAGTTCTTGGTGGAGAAGGTGGAAGCCTGCATGTCGCCGGGGCGGGCGAGGAACAGACCTTCACCGTGCCATTCATTCGTGCCGGACTTAGTCACGATGTTGAGCGCAGGGCCGGCGGTCCATCCGAATTCGGACGAGAAGGCGTTGGAGAGCACTGACATTTCTTGAATAGAGCCAATAGGGATTGTGGCAATTGCTGTCTGGCGTCCCCAAGACTCGTCGTCGTCTGCGCCGTCGAGGGTGAACGTGGTAGTGCGGCGCGAACCCACGCCGGTAACAAAATAAGTCTGGTTCACGAAAAGATCGCCAGTCCCCTTGCCTTGGCGAAACGCGGAATTGAGCAATGGCAGAGATGAGGCTTTGCGCCCGAGGTTCGGAGTCTCATTGACAACCTTCGTGTCGAGCGTGAGACCGGTCTGCGGGCTGGTCTTTACGCCTTCCGCAGTGCCGTACACGGTGACTTGGGAAGCCGAAGTGCCGACTTGCAGCTTGACCTGCAGCTCAGCGGTCTCACCCGTACGCAAAACGATGTCGGTGCGTTTTTCGTCAGCAAAACCATTCTTGGCCACGACTACTGTGTAAGCCCCGGTCAAAGAAAGCGCGGGGAAAGTCGCACTGCCACCGTCATTGGTGACTACATCGCGCTCAGCGCCAGTCGAGATGTTGTTCACTGAGACCTTGGCATCTTTGACCGCAGCGCCGGATGGATCAGTGACGACTACGGTGATGGAGCCGGTATTCGGCGATTGCGCGAAAAGGAATACGGACGAGATAAGCAGCAGAGACAGGAGGATGACTTTGAATCTCGAAAGCATGAATGAATTTTCTCTATCGTGATTTACTGCGATGAGGAAGCGCAGGTTGTTTTTCGTTTTTTCGTTTCCACTTAAGATTACGGGTTGGCAGGTGTTACTACTAGCGCTCGTAATTGATTGAGGAGACAAGAGATGCACCGACAGCACATGATGTTTAAAGACCACTTTGGGAAGCATTCGCAGTGGGAATCGGCGGTGGCAAATCATTTTGCCGACTCTGGCAGAGCACTAGGCAACTGATTAAAGTCTTAGTGTGGCCGATCGCAAAACTATCCTTCTGGTGGAAGATACGCCGGAACTTCTTGAGACGCTGAGACAGGTGTTGGAGGCAGGCGGGTACAAAGTAATCTGCGCGAGCGACGGGGAGGAGGCGTTGAAAGTATTGCCGGAGCAGAGTTGCAAAATAGATATGTTGATCACAGATCTGTTCATCGGTAGTGAAATGGATGGACACTCCTTGTCACGAGTATTTTTGCGTGAGCGTCCGAATCTGCGCGTGCTTTTTATCTCCGGAGGTGGGCCGAACCAAACGGCGCTATCCGGTGAGTTCATTCAGAAACCGTTCTCTGGGAAGACACTTGTCGAAAAAGTTCGGGCGAATCTAGTTTGACAACAGCGAGCGAACTTGGCGGAGCGAAATGGACTCTCTGACCGCTGAATTAAAATGTTCAACTATGGATTTCAATAGTAGCTCCGCCGCGCGGCTACGGTTTCTCGTATTCGCCGCCACCAACGCTATTGTTTTCAATGGTTTATGGTTGGAGATAAAAATGCTTAATTACTACACAAAGCAATCGCAACACCTTAAGTAATTACCCAGATAGATCATTTATTGAGTCACCCAAGGACTCTTTCCCCAAGAAGTCGAAAAAAACAGGAGGCTACATGCGACAAAAGCAACTTGTCAGCAAGGTGCTGGCAATTACCGCACTGTTTGCGTTGCTGCTGTTCTGTGTTTCCGCGTTCGCGCAGGAAACCACAGGCGGTGTGCAAGGCACAGTAAAAGACACGTCAGGAGCGGTGGTGTCGGGAGCAACCGTTGAGGTCAGCGGCGCTGCACTTATCGGCGTCAAGACTGCAACGACTGACTCCGGCGGATACTACCACTTTGCAAACCTGCCGCCGGGAACTTATGACGTCACCGTAAAGGCCAAGAGCTTCGGCGAGACTAAGCAGACTGGCTTGCAGCTGGTCGTTGGCGTCACCCCGACGGTCAATTTCACGATGAAGGCCGGGGCCGCCACGGAAACGGTCGAGGTTTCCAGCGAAGCCGAGCAGATCGACGTTACGTCTAGCAAAGACCAGAGCAACGTCACTAAGCAGATCATCAACGGCATTCCCAAGGGACGTTCCTATCAGTCCGTGATCACCTTCGCTCCCGGCGCTCGTCTTGAGCCGCTGCAGGACGCGGCTGGTTTTGGCTACCAGATCGATGGAGCCAGCGCGACTGAAAATACCTACCTCGTGGAAGGTCAGGACACGACTGCCGTTGTTCACGGGCGTGGCGACACCAACGTACCTTTCGAATTCATCAAGGAAGTTCAGATCAAGTCATCTGGTTTTGAAGCTGAATACGGCGGCGCACTGGGCGGCGTGGTTAACGTCATCCAACAGCGCGGTTCGAACCAGTGGCATGGCAGTGTGTACAGCTATTATTCGGCAGATGCATTCAATGCGAAGCCGGTACAGCAACTGCGCTTGGATCCTGCTACAACTCTGGTTGGACGTATTCCTGAAACCCCTCAGTTCTACCAGCGCAATAAAGATCATTTCCGCGTAGTTGAACCGGGCTTTGAATTCGGCGGACCAGTGTTCAAAGACCGCTTGTGGGTATTTGCAGGATTCAACCCGCAATTCAGCGACACGCGACGCCCCATCAACTTCAATTGCATCGCGGCAGCTTGCGGTGCACAGGTCACGGGCATTCGCAACCTCAATCAGGATGTGACGACTTATAACGCATTCGGTCGCCTAGATGGCCAAATCGCGAATCGGTTCCGTCTCTTCTTCTCCTATCAAAACCAGTATCAGCGAGTTTCGGGCGCGTCCCTGCCCACAGCTGACAGTGCATTCGGCCAACGCAACACGGCAATTGGCACTTCAACATCTCCTGATCAATTTAACTATGGCATTGGTTCAGTCTCGCCGAACGTGATCTATAACGCCGGCGCGGACATCACCATCAGCCCGTCGCTCGTCGCAACCACCCGTTGGGGTTATTTCTACACTGACTTCCAACAGCGCGGCTTGCCGACTGGCGTCCGCGACTTGCAGTTGTTCACCACGTCGGCTTCTCCTCAAGGCTTGGCCGGAACGTGTACCCCAATTCCCCCGGCTACAGCTATTCCCGGTGGATGCGATCGTAATGGCGTTCCGCTGCCAGCGAATCTATTGAACATCGGTGCTGGCACGGCCAATATAGGCGCGAACGAGCCCCAGCTGTTTGACAAGACTCATCGCCGCTCCTTTAGCCAGGATCTTGCGTATTTCAAGAAGACCAGCTTTGGAACGCACAACTTCAAACTCGGATACTCGATCAACAACATCGGTGAAAACATCAATCAATCCTTCACCGATTCGCTGGTCCGTGTCGCCGCAGGCGCCAGCAAGTACTCGCCTGTCACCCAGACTGGACAAGTCAATTGCGCTGCCATTGTTGCCGCGAGCGGAGCCAACTACGGTACCGCAAGCGGCTCGAACTGTGAAGGCCGTTACGGCTATTTCGTAGTTCGTCAGGGCGTGGAAACGCACGGCTTGGTCGGCTCCAATAACCAAGCGATCTACTTCCAGGACGCTTGGACAGTGGGGCACGGTTTAACGATTAACGCAGGTGTCCGTTTCGACAAGGAAAACCTGCCGTCATTCAGTGCCGGTAACCCGGGAATCAACTTTGACTTCACTGACAAGTTTGCGCCGCGCATCGGTGCAGCGTATGACTTGTTCCAGAATGGCAAAGTCAAGATCTACGGAAGCTACGGTAAGTTCTTCGACATCATGAAGTACGAGCTGCCGCAAGGTTCATTCGGCGGGCAGTACTGGCATGATTGCGTGTATGCCATGGACGATCCGAATTTCACGGGCGTCATACCTACGCGTGACGCTAGCGGAAACTACTGCGGTACTGGCGGAGCCAGCACCAAAGCAAACGGCACTATCCCGGTCGCGAATCGCTTCATCGAAAACAACGACCTGCGTATTCCGTCCAACGATGTCAACAACAATGCCATTGTCCCTGGTCTCAAGCCGATGCAGCAGCACGAAATGGTCTTCGGCGTGGACTGGGCGATCAACCCGAACTACACACTGGAAACCCGCTACTCGCGCAAGCGTCTTGATCGTACGATCGAAGACATCGGCGCACTGCAGCCGGGTGGCGAGCAGTTCTTCATCGGCAACCCAGGCTTCGGCGCCATCGCTGACCAGTCTGGTATTTGCCCGACCTGCGCGCCTCAACCTAAGGCAAGCCGCCGTTATGACGGAGTGGAATTCCGCTTGACCCGGCGCGCTTCAGAACGCTGGTTCGGTACGATCAGCTACACGTATAGCCGCCTATATGGCAACTATTCGGGTCTGAGCAGCACCGACGAAGCAGGACGTTCCGATCCGAACGTCAGCCGCGCGTTTGACGAACCGCAGTACCAGTTCGACTCGCATGGCCAGTACATTGATGGACCGGAAGCAACGGACCGTCCGCACACCTTCAAGGCATTCGGCTACTACCGCCTGAAGTGGTGGGGTATGGAGACTTTGTTGGGCGCGACACAGTACTTGTACTCTGGAACACCCATCACGACGTCACTCATCTCGGCCGGCGGAACTCCGCAATTGGTTGAGAACCGTGGCAATTTCGCGAACGTGACGATCGATGCCAATGGTGTTTGGACCTTGAATGGCGTTGCCCCGATGCGGACGCCAACCTTCAGCCAGACCGATTTCAATTTTGTTCACGAGATCAAGGTGAGCAAGACGAATGAAGCTCTGCGCGTGGGATTGGAAGCCAATATAACCAACATCCTCAACCAGAAGAACATTCTCAACTACGATACCGCTCTGCTCCGCTCAGGCAGCGTTTGCCCCGGAACCTGCGGTACTCCTAACTACGATGCTTTGATGCACTCGGGATACAACTATGTGTCAATCGCGAATGCACAAGGCAGCGTTCTCAGCGGCACCTATGGACAGCCGAACCTGTTCCAGAACGGCCGTGCGATGCGCTTCAAATTCCGCTTCACCTTCTAGACTGAGGTAAGCTGATTTGTAGATCGGGGGGCCGGGAAACCGGCCCCCTTTTTTCATCCAACGTCTTAACGTGCCAGAGGACTAGAATCGAGTAAAGAAAAAGGCCATGCACCGAGTTCTCCTCTTATTGTTCATTTTTGGGATTGTTGCCAGAGCTGCCGCCCAAGGGGGGTGCCCTCGAAATGAGTCGCCCGTACAGGTACAGGTCCAGCTAACGCTAGAACAGACTTCGGATTCAACTACTGATGTGGGCGTCGCGGACGCAGCTAACAATGCTAAGAACAATGCGGGATCATCTTCTCAGCAGCAGGGGCACCAGTTCAATCCGCAGATGAATATCCGTATTGAATTGCAGGATTCTTTCGGAACGCGCGTGGGCGAAGGTTCCCCCAATGGCGAGGGCCGCTTGAGTTTCAACATCTGCCCTCGCGCGGAATTCAGAGTGCACGTGACGGGCACAGATTTTGAGGAAGTCACCGCCGAGAATCTTTCACCGGGCCGTGGCGACAAGATGGTGAACCTGGTCTTGCACCGTAAGGGTTCGAAGAACGAAACGAAGCTGTCGAACAGCGCTGCCATTTCCGCAAGCCGGCTAAAGATACCCAAGAAGGCGCAGAAGGCTTTGGACAAGGGCAATGCTGCCCTTTCCGCAGGCGATCTGCATGACGCGCGTACAAGTTTTGAGGCTGCAATTGCAATCTATCCGCAGTTCGACCAGGCCTACAACAATCTGGGCGTGACGCTCATGCAGAGTGGCAATCGCAGCGCGGGCAAGGCGGCGTTTGAGAAGGCCGTGGAGATCAATCCACACTTTGCAAGGGCACTTTCTAACCTGGCAAACATTTCTTTGGAAAATAAACAGTTCGATAAAGGCCTGGCACTTATTCGGCGATCACTGGCAACGGAACCGTTAAATCCCTCAGGGTTAATGCATGGCATAGAGCTGGCTTATTTTGCGGGCAATTACCAGGAAGCTATCTCTTACACCCGAACCCTGCATTCTTTGCGCCATGACGGTATGGGTCTAGCGCACTTCCTTTGTGCCAAGAGCCTGGAAAAAGAGAACCAGTTGGATCAGGCACTCGCCGAATACCAGCTATTCATGCAGGAAGCCCCACGAGACCCCAATGTTCCGCGCGCGCAAATGGCCGTCGCCAGCATCCGTACGGCCAGCCGTCCTTAGCGCCGGGAAGGAATTTCTGATGAGATATGCAAACAAGTTCGTGACAATCTCGGTGATATTATGCGCGCCCTTCAGTGCCGCTCAAAACAGCAGTCAACCGGCCGCGTCTTCCGCCCCCATCAAGGCCGGGGTGGAATTTGTGCAAGTACCGGTGGTGGTACAACGGGGCGGAAAACATTTACCCGGACTTAGCAAGAACGATTTCTCATTGCAGCAGGATGGAAAGCAACAGCCGCTGGCAAGCTTTGAAGAAATCCATGCCACGACGAGTACCACGGCGAAGCAAGACGCCGCTTCTTTCGGAAATGGCTTCGCTTCAGGCGGAGCAACGCCGCAGATCGTGATGCTTGCCATTGATACGGTGAATACTTCCCCCTTCGATCAAGCCTATTTTCGCGATGAACTGAAGAAGTATTTTGCCCAGATGAAACCGACTGACTCTCCATTAGGGCTGGTGGAATTAACGCGCGGCGGCCTTCACGTATTGCACGACTTTACGCGCGACGCGGGCGCACTTATGTCCGGCCTCGACAAAGCGCACACAGTTCCGGCCAAGAACAATGACACTAGCAGTGTTCTCAGTAAGGCGGCTAATGAGCAGCAACAACGGGACGAGGGTCTAGCCGACCAGAATCCGGATATGGAGCAGCGCCTCGACGCCTTGTTGGCGCAAGAAGACCAGGTGTCCCGGTTTCAAGACAGCACGACGCGAATCGACTCGCTGCTAGCACTGCAACAGCTAGCGCAGATGTTGAAGGGTATCCCCGGACGTAAGACATTGCTTTGGGCGGGATCGGGATTTCCGTTCGCGAGTCTTTCGTCTACCAACGCTGCGGGACAGCGCAGCCTGGCACCGGACCGCGCCGGAAGCGCTCTTGATCTTCACGCTTACACGTGGAAATTATTGAATGATGCTAATGTCGCGGTCTATCCGATCGATACGCGCCGTACAACAAATACCGCTTACGACGTCATGGACGTAACAAATAAATATTCGCCTACTTACCGCCAGAAGGAGATGGCCCGTGATGCGGACAGCGATACGCAGGCCACGTTGCTCTCTGTAGCTGAAAAAACAGGGGGCAAGGCATGCATCGGCCGGACCGACTTGCATAACTGCATACGCGAAGCAGCTGACGACAATCGCGATTATTACCTGCTCGGTTTTTATGTGGACAAGAGCAATCACGCGCCGGGCTGGCACAAGGTCACAATAAAACTGGATCAGAAAGCATCATTACGATACCGCGAAGGATTCATCATTCAAGCCTCTAAGCCGGACCAAGTACGGAATACCGATCTGCAATTGGCCTTGAATTCTGCATTTGCATACACGTCACTGCCGTTCACCGGACGTTTCCTTTCATTTACCCCTGAAGGCGATAATAAAAACGTTAATTTTCAACTGCGTATTCCTCCCAATGCCGTTTCTCTTGAAGACGCCAAGATTGATTTCGACATTCTCGCAGTCGTGCGTGCTCCGGGGGGGAAAGAAACTGCGCGCATTTCGCAGCATATTTCTCAGACCTTACCGCCGCAGGGAGTGGCGACCATCCAGGCGCAGGGCATCAATTACACCAATAAGATGACTGTGCCGCCGGGTGAATATGGGGTGTGGTTCGTGCTGCGGGATAATCCGACGGGGCGGACGGGCAGCGTTACTGTTCCGCTGAAGGTGCAATGAAACGTCCGACTAACTTTAAAAGGCAATGAGAGCCGGCCGGATGCACACGGTTGATTTATTTACGCCATTTTGGAACCGGGCAGGATACTTCTTGCATCCAAACGGGATACGAGATACGATGTTTGTGTCTCCGATAGCCGCATATTCAGATGCTGGCACGTTCCGCGCGCTGTAACCGGCGCCAGACGGATGAGAAAGCCCGGCCCGTAGATCGGGCTAACTTTGATTAGATCAAACCAGTTTTAGATATCCGCTAGCAGGCCGCGCCATTGCTTCAGGCAAGCCAACAATCCAGGCAGAAATCCACCATTCCGGCATCTCCGGAAAGGCCTGGAAGCTAAGTGTGAACGGTAGAACAGGAAAAGATGGATAACGAACCAAACCAACCACCACAGCAGCAATCCGGCCAATCAGGGCAATCGCAGCATCCTGGACAGCGCAGGCGCCGGCGCCGGCGCGGGCATGGCAAGAAGCAGCACGCCGGCGGAGCACAGCCGCAGAACAACGGCGGCGGCCAAGGGCAACACCAAGGTCACGGCGGCGGCGGTGGTGGCAAGGGCCATGGGGGCCGGAGTGGTGGCGGAGGAGGCCAACAACGGCGCAATCGCAGCCGCAGAGGCGGCGGTGGACAGTCGTTTGTGGGCCCAATGGACCACAGCTATCGCAGTGGCCAAGCCAACGGTAACGTGGCTGACAATGGGAATCGCGCCGGCAATGTGAACGGCAACGGCTTCCAGCAGCCGAACCGCTTCCCCGTTCCCGATATGACACCCGTGGCGGCGAAGCCGGATGCTCCCGCGCGAATCTTCCTTTTTATCGACGACCTTTTCTTTTTCGCCAAGATCCAGGAGATCGCGAAGAAGCTGAACATCAAGGTGGAATTTGTAAAAACCGTGGAGCAGGTCCTGGAGCGCACAGGCGAGGATGTTCCTGAAGAGGAGCGGCCGTCGCTGGTGGTGATCGATTTGAACAACCTCTCGATCAAGCCACTTTCTCTCATGCCGAAATTAAGATCAGGGTTGAAGAAGGGCACGTCGATCGTCGGATTTGTTTCGCACATCCAAGGCGATCTGAAGCTCAAGGCGCAGGAGGCGGGATTCGATGTGGTGATGCCGCGCTCGGCTTTCTCACAGAACCTGCCGCAGCTGTTGCGGCGCCATGGATCGACTGAAGAAGATAGGTACGAACCGCAACCTTAAGTAATGCTTTGCAAATGAAACTGCCCTCCGCGTGGAGGGCATTTTTATTGGAAGGCGTGAGCTAGCCCGGAGGCCAAGAGAGTTTGCGTCCGCCAAGCAGGTGGAGATGGATGTGAAAGACCGATTGGCCGGCGTCAGGCCCGACGTTCAAGACGGTGCGATATCCGGATTCGAGTTTGCGCTCGTTCGCTAGCTTCGCTGCGGCGAGTTGCATATATCCAAGAATTTCCGCGTCGTTCGGGTCGGCTTCTTTCAGGCCGACGATATGCTTCTTGGGAATTATGAGGACGTGCGTGGGCGCTTTAGGATCTATATCTTCGAATGCGAAGACACGGTCGTCTTCAAAGACTTTTTTTGAGGGGATCTCGCCTTCGATGATCTTGCAGAAGAGACAATCTGGCGTCATTTCCAGGCTCCGTGGCAAGCCACTGCGCCTCGCGCTAGGCTCGCGCTGGATGGCGCGAGCTACGCGCTTACCCAGCTACCGAAGATTTTAGTCTAAGCGGACGAGAAAAACTCCGCCCTCACTTGAGCGCACATCGCGCGCCATCTCGAAGGCTTTCGCGCGGTCGTCTTGCGCGGGACGGATACGAACCCAGTCGCCGGTCGGGCCGGCGAACTCAATCACCTTCGCCGTCTGGTACTTGCGCATCAATTTGTTTTTCAGGTGCGTGGCGGCGTCAGGATCAGTGAATGCGCCGATCTGCACGCACCAGCGTCCGCCGGTATTGAGCGGCGCGGGGGTTTCGAGCAGTTCGATCTTCACCATCGCGAGGCCGGCGCGGTATACGTCAATCGCTTTCGCAGCGCCCATGGAGAGATCGATGACACGATCGCCGACAAAGGGTCCTCGGTCATTAATGCGCAGGACTACTGATTTTCCCGTCTTGAGATTTGTGACCCGCACTATCGAATTCAAAGGCAGCGTCTTATGCGCGGCCGTTATTGCGTTCATATCAAACACTTCGCCGGTGGCGGCTTTGCGCCCGCTGTACGGAGGCCCATACCAGCTGGCGATTCCCGTCTCGACGTAGAGAGGCTTTGCACTCTTGGAATAGTTGGGATAGGTTCGGGCGTCAACCGTGGCGGAGGGCTGAGACGATTGAGGGTAGTCAATGCTTGGTGGCGGCGGAAGGTGCGCGACTTTCTGATGCTTATTGGCGCATCCCGCCAGCGAAGAGATGACAACGACTGAGGCGACCAAACGAAGTGCTGAGACACGTAGTCCTGAATGAGGGCGGCGCAACATATATATGTTGATTATGGGAAGGTGGAATTCGCGGGTCAATCGAAGTCTTGGCAATCAGCACCTAGTTGGTAACGCTAAGTAAGTTTTTCTTATCCTTTAGTACTAAGGTGCGGCAACTCGCGCCTATGCTGCTGCTTCTCACAAGCATGCGATAGGAGTGTGTCTAGACTCCTCGCCGGGCCCCGGCAATGACCCCTAGGTTGAAGTGTTTTACGTTGGTAACAAGTCTGACGCTTTTGGTTGGCGCGTCCGCCGCGCAGATGTCTGAACCGTCACGCGCACAATTTTTTACTCAGCAAGGTGACTCAGCGTACACCGCACCTCAGACTTTGGCGATGACGACACAATCTTCTAGAGACCTTCCAGACGCGCCGAGCGCCGCCTACTCCACTTCAAAAGACCACGGCAAGTTGCATGACGACACCAAGATGTTGAGTGAGTCGAATTGGCGTCCTCTGACGACGAAGGAAAAATTCAAAGGGACTAGCGATGATCTGCTGAACCCGTTCACGCAGATGTCATTACTTGCAGGGGCACGCTTCTCGCAAGCAATCAACGATCGTCCCTATCTCGGCCCCGGAGTCCCGGGATATTTCCGCCGGTATGGCTTGGATACCGCCGACGTTGCGAACGTGGATTTCATTCAAGGCTCGCTCTTTCCCTGGATGTTCCATGAAGACCCACGTTACATTCCGCTGGACGAAGGCACCCGCAAACGTCGCGCATTTTACGCAATGACCCGCGCCGTGATCTCTCGTAAAGATTCCGGACGCGACGGCTTCAGCAAATCAGAAGTGTTCGGCGCCTTCGCCAGCTCAGGAATCTCAAATCTTTATTATGCGGGCGATCGCGACAATGGACTGCGCGCATCATCGATCCGCGCCGTGTCCAATATTGGATCGAATGCCGCGATGAATCTGCTGAAAGAGTTCTGGCCTGACATGGCTCACAAGGTGAAGCTGAACAACTGGATATCTACGTTGGTAGAAAAGACAGTACGGTCAGAGACCAATTCTGATTAAACCGAGCGCGACGCTAGTTCTGTTGCGAGGCGGGAATCGCGCGGGAACCAATCTCAGCAAGCTGATTGTCGAGATAGCCATCTACCCAACTGTGCAGGCGATCCAATTCACCGTTGGTAGCGGCGAAGCTGACCCCGAATACCCGGCTGTCTTTACGGGCCCAGGTCACGACACCATTGATGCTCATGTTTGCCTCGCCGGGCAATGCTAATGAGAGCCGCACAGGTGAAGCTGCATTGATCTCCAGCGCAGAGATCACTGACATGCCGCCCGCGCTGATCTCTTGCGTTATGGCTGAGGCGCCTCCGTTGGCGGAATCGATACTCGCCTGTGTGACCAGCGGTATACGCACGTGGCGACGCAATTCCTTTTTCAGTAATTGGAAACTGGTGCGGATAGAGCGGATCACCTGCGCTCGATCCATGGGCAGAGAGAATGCACCGCTCAACATCACGGGAAAACTGCCGAGTTGTTTGAACTCCGTGAACAGACCGTATGTGATGAGGGATGAAGTCGCCTTTCCATTCAGTAAGGCATTGGCGATGCGCTCATTGTCTTTAAATACTGGCACCACTGCGCCGGTGAACGGCTCGGTCTTGAGACGCTCGATCTCATCCATGCTGATGGCTTTAGTAAGAACTCCGAATTGTTTGAAGCAGGAACGCAGCGTTGAGATCGTGGCTTCGTCGATATCGACGAGGGCGACCGTGGGCAAATCCGGCAACGGTTCTGCACTGGCGCTGGCAGAGCGCACGCGGTTGCGTCCCGTGATCTTCGCGGCGTAGAGAGCTTCGTCCGCTGCGCGATAGAGGTGCTGGAGGCCGGTACCGTCCGCTGGAAACTCCGCGATGCCTGCGCTGAATGATGTATGGAATTCTCCGCCGGCGGGCGATTGGAAAGCTTCTTGCCGCCAGCTTTCGAGAAGGCGTTGCAACCGCGTGATGCCTGCATCACGCGTGACACCATACATGCCGATGACGAACTCTTCCCCGCCCCAGCGCGCAACCACGTCTTCAGATCGCAGCGAGCGCGAAAGCATGCGGCCGAAACGTTGCAAGACCAAATCGCCTACGGCGTGTCCGAATTCGTCGTTCAC
>JAICLA010000081.1 GCA_025927695.1 Terriglobales bacterium
CCCATAGTATCGAGAACAAAATGACTTCTCGCTTAAGTACCGCTCCCAGCACTCTTCTTTCGTGAACTTATTTAGCTTACACGCCTTGTGGAGTTGGGGAACTGGTGCGGGAACAAGCCCGGGACGAAAGAGTGTGAGACTGGCCGGGTGCCCCACATAAGTTCCTTTCATTTCCGAGACACAATACCACGACAGGGGGTGCCCCATCACATCGCGCGTTCTTTGCGCGATGTGTGGGAATCCGCGAGAGTGGCGTCACGGCTCTTTCACCTTGAGCACCGGCACAATGTCGGGAAGATCCTCAAACTTGGTGATGGTGATGACTTCCGCTTCGTCCAGCATGTAAAAGCGATAACTGCTCCAGCGCCATAGTTCGGGTGAAGCCACCAGTCCCCGCTTCACCGGATTGCGATGCATGTATCTCAGCTTCTGCACGCGCTTGTGATCAGTGAATACGTTGAAATCGTGAAAGCGGCGCTGCCAGAAGTGTTTGTGCTGAGAGTCGGCGAACAGTGTGCCAGAGGATTTCTTTTTGCGTGCACGGAATTGGCGCGAACTGCGCTGTTTGACGGCCTTCATGAATGTGGAAGGATTGCCCTTCTCCGGCGGCGCGATCAGAAGATGCAGGTGTTCGGGCATGATGACGTAGCCGAGGATGGGGCAAGCGTGTTCTTTGCGGACGCGCTCGATCAGGCGCAGGAGAGCGTCGCGGCGGCGCGGAGTGGCGAGAAACGGCAGGCGTCGATAGCAACTAAAGGTGATGAAGTGGAGATGTTTAAATTCGTAGTAGCGCTTGAGATCGGTGGGCATGGGGGTGTCGGAGAGTTTACAACGAAAAAGTCAAAACCGGTATCGCGGTCTGTCGGGATTCCCACACATCGCGATTCCGGGTTAGAACTAAAAGTCAAAACCGTTATTGCGATTTGTCCGGATTCCCACACATCGCAAAGAACGCGATGTGGTGGGGCACCCCTTGTCGAGTTTGGAACGTAAAGTCAAAACCCGTGTCGCCGTCTGTCGGGATTCCCACACATCGCAAAGTGGGTGCCCCAGTCAAAACCCGTGTCGCGGTCTGTCGGGATTCCCACACATCGCAAAGAACGCGATGTGATGGGCACCCGTTGTCGGGGTAGTGCGATGCAACACAAAGTCAAAACCGTATCGCGATCTTGTCGGGAGTCCCACAGATTCTCGACGATGAAGCTGTCGAGAATCTATGGGGCACCCACTGTCGGGGTATTGCGATGACAATAAGAAAAGCCGTCCTTTCGGACGGCTTTCGGTTGAGGGTCTAGCCGATCTATTACGGCGTTGTTTTGCAAACCGGACCGGCATCGGTGGTTAAGACGTGGGCATTGTCGTACCATCCGTTCACGCCGATGGGAGGCGTGCGGAAGAACCAAGAGAAGTACGGTCCCACATCTTGCACGTGATATGTAAATCCGTTCGGCATAGTGGCTGTAAGCGGAGAGGATTCCGGCGGGCTTAAAGGATCGCCTTCTTCCAAGTTGTTCTGACAGCCGGATTGTTGACCAATATGTCCCCAAGCCGGAACCAGGTTGTTGCCGAGCGGATCATCCATCCATTCCTGGACTTCGTGCGCCATGACGGAGGTATCTTGGGTGCCGCTGAAGATGCCGCCGCGGTCGAATTCAGCGAGACCGTAGGTGGTGATCAAGTTCGGCGAGGTGTCGTCATTGTCAGAGTGGTAGCCGAGCACGCAGCAGTTGCGCAGCGGCGAAGCGGCAGTTCCTTGCGTCATCACCGTGTTGTAGAACACGAAGAAGGCGAAGTCGGTGGCAGGAATGTGAAGGTTGACCAAGGTCTGTTCGAGGAACGGATCGACGGTGTTGATGTTCAACACGTTGATGACAGCGGAGCGGTTTACAGCACCGGAAGTGATTGTGCTGCAGCTAGTGCCGCTGAGACCATAGGTAGTGCCCTGCGCTGCCGTGGTAGCCACAAAAGACTGCAGCGGCTCGGCAATCACGGGCGACAAATAGGTGTGATAGTTGGCCTGACCACCATTGGCTCCCAGCGGCTGCCAGAAGTTGGCACGCTGAGTGGCGTCAGAGTATTGAGTGTTGCCCATGAACGTGGGGCCGAAGGTCCAGTTGTGATTCTGGAAGTTCGGACCGGCGAGCGTGAGGCTCATGGCGGTATTTCCAGCACCAAGGCATCCAGCATCCTGGGCGGTCGGGTCCATCACGAACCCTCCGGCGGTCTGGGTTTTAATCGGAATAACGTGGACAGCGATGTTGGTGGTGCGCGCGCCACGAACGAGTGGGCTGCGACCGATCATCACGCCTGTGTAGGTGATGCCGTCAACCGGCGAGGTGACTTGGTAGCTCCACATGGGAACGCTCACGCCACTGGCGGAGCCGTTTTTTGCAGTGATCACGACACCTGCAGCAACCGAAGGGCCGCCGTCATCAGAGGTAGGCTCACCAGGTGCAGGGGTGAAAGCGGGCAGAGTAGAAGGATCAGGCAGTTGTTGATCGTCTTGGGCGAACGCGGACGCAGTCAAGCAGAGCATAGCCGCGCAGAGTAGGAACATTACGAAACGCTTCATTCAATATCCTCCAGGGGATATACCGCGCGTCATCCACGCGCGGGGCGGAGTAAAGCAAGGGTCGAGAAAGCGGTCAAGCTGCTTACGAGAGGCGACGGCGAACCACACCGGCGAGGCCGATCAAGCCGCTGCCAAGCAGCGCCAAGGAACCCGGCTCGGGAGTAGCGACTTCCACCTGATCAATGGCGAAGTCACGCGTGTCGCAATTGATGTCAGTACAGCCGGTCATGCCGATCACAGCGCGCGTGATGTTGTTGCCGCTGAAATCGACCATGCCGAGGTAAACGGAATCAGCATTCGCGTCACTGGTAACGGTGTACGTACCCAGCAAAGTCGCGCCGTTGAAGATGCTGATCTGAGCGGTGTACGAGCTGAAAGTGTCACCCTGAAGCAGGACGCCGACTGCGTTCACGCCACTGCCGAAGGTCATGTTGACCGGGCCATTAGCTGTGCCGTCACCGGCTGACGTCCAAAGCAAGGTGTCACCAGCAGGCTGATCACCCACCCAGCTGCAAGAGCCCGCGGGGCAAACGACTGCGGTGATGCTGTTCGGTCCGGCGAGATTGACGTTCGCTACAAGACCATTGTTAGAAGTAACGCCGAAAGCAGAACCGACGACGGTGCCGTCGGGACCAAGCTGGCTCCAGTTGAAAGCGTCAGTAAGATTGCCAGGGCTCAAAACCCCGACCGTGTCAGCCATTGCAGAGGTCGCACACAAAAGCAACCCGCAAAGCAAAGTGGAAAAGAAAGACTTCATTGTTCTCAACCCTCCAGGAATCGCCGGCAAGCCCCTTATCACTTGATAGCGTGACTTTGGTTATGCAATCGAATGTCCACAGTTAGTTAACAATGGGTGCCGGTTAGGGCTTGAAAACAAATGGGTTGGACACGTTATCCACCGAGGAAAAACTACGTTTCCCACAGGGTATGCATGTGTTTACACATTAGCGAAAAACAGATGCATCTCAAATTGAGAAATGCCTAAATGGTTTATGTCTGAATACGATAGAAGTGATGTGTTACAACCATAGCTATGCCATTCCCGCGATCGAAAAAAGTGCACGACGTGGAGTCACTTTATGAATACGCGATCGGGGCCCTGGGCCGGCGCATGCGAACCGTGGCAGAGCTGAAGCGGCTGTTACGGCAAAAACAGATCGCAGGAGATGGGGAAGTTGTGATCGATGCGGTGATCGGCCGGCTGAAAGACCAGCGCTATTTGAACGACAACCAATATGCGGCGACGTACGCGGCATTACGGCGTGACGGCAGCAAGCATGGACGCCAGCGGGTGATCACCGATCTGAAGATCAAGGGCGTGCATGGAGACGTGATCGCGAAGAACGTGACCGACGCTTACGAGGGCGTGGACGAAGAACAACAAGCGCGCGAATATCTGCGAAAGAAGCGCATCAATCAACCATCGGTGGCTAAGCGTGGAGACGAGGCGGCGATGAAGAAATCGCAGAAAGAGACGGCGCGCGTGTTCCGAACGCTAGTACGCGCGGGATTCCGCACGGGTACAGTGATCAAGGTGCTGAAGAAGTGGGATGTGGAGGATGAGGTGTTGACCGAATTGGAGGGCGAGGTCAGTGGCTAGTCCGCGAAAAAGCAAAACCCACCACAAAGACTCAACGGAACAAAGGAAAGCACGGTGGGAGCGCTGCCCGTGCAAGTCATTTGCAGAGTGGTAGGGCTCCCTCGCTTTCGCTCGGGATGTGAAAGTCAGCTCAGTCGTGCGCGCCCACGGGCTGTTCGAGTTCTGGAGTCGCGTGATCGAGTGCGCGTTTCTTTTTGCGGCCTACGAACCAGTTCTGGATGCCGTCAAGGTAGATGTAATAGACCGGCGTGATGTACAGCGTAAGCAGTTGCGAGAGCAGCAATCCGCCGACGACGGCCAAGCCCAAAGAGCGCCGCGATTCTGCGCCAGCGCCTACGCCCAACGCGATGGGAAGAGTGCCCATGAGCGCTGCCGCCGTGGTCATCATGATGGGACGGAAGCGGACCAGCGCGCCCTGATAGATGGCTTCTGCAGCGGTCTTGTTGTCTTTGCGCTGCGCTTCTAGTGCGAAGTCGATCATCATGATGGCGTTCTTCTTCACGATGCCGACAAGCAAGATGATGCCGACGAATCCGTAGAGGTTAAGTTCCTGATGGAAGATCATCAGTGTGAGCAGCGCGCCTACACCCGCTGATGGCAATCCGGAAAGAATGGTCAGGGGATGGATGAAACTTTCATACAAAATCCCCAGCACGATATAGATGACGAGGATGGCCATTACGAGCAAGAGGCCGAGACCTTTGACTGACGATTGGAAGGCCTGCGCGGTTCCCTGGAAACTGGTCGTCACATCGCCGGGAAGCACCCTGTGCGCTGCGGCCTCGACCGCGGCTGTAGCTTCACTGAGCGCGACGCCCGGCTTTAGATTGAAGCTCATGGTCACCGCAGGGGCTTGGCCCTGATGGTTCACGCTCAACGGCCCGAGTGTGGGACTTAGCGTGGCCACAGCGCTAAGTGGCACTAGATTGCCGGTGGTAGCGGAGCGGATGTAGAGCATGGAGAGCGCGGTTGGATCGCGTTGGTACTGAGGCTCTAATTCCATGATCACGCGGTATTGATTCGTGGGCTGATAGATGGTGGATATTTGCTCCGCGCCGTAGGCGCTGGAGAGCGCGTCTTCGATCTGAAACGCGGTGACTCCGAGTGCGGAGGCCTGGTCGCGATTGATGTCCACGTTCACCTGCGGATTCTTCATCTGCAAGTCACTGGTCACGTCAAGCAACTGGGGAAGCTTGGCTAGCTCGGCTTCAAGTTTGGGCGAAACGTCATAAAGCTCATCCAAATCAGCTGACTGGATGGTGTATTGATACTCGCTCTTGCTGAGCCTGCCGCCTAGCCGGATGGAAGGCAGCATCTGCATGTATCCGTTGATGCCGACCACTTTCGCCATCTTGGGACGGAGGCGGGCCATTATGGCCTCGGCCGAGTCTCGTTGATCACGCGGCTTCAGCACCATAAAGATGCGTCCTTGATTGCCGCCTGAGATGCTCGAGCTGGTGGCCTTCACGCCAGGATCATCGTCAATGACCTTCGCGATCTCTTGCTGCTTCTGGTACATCTCGTCAAAGGAGACGCCTTGCGCGGCTTCGGTCGAGGTAAAGAGGAAGCCCTGATCGTCATTGGGCAGGAAGCCGGTGGGAGTGATCTTGAAGAGAAAAACGGTGGCGGCGAGAACGAGCAGGGACACTCCGAAGGTCGCCAGACGATGACGCATCACGATCTTTAGGGTCGATTCGTATAAATGCAACGCGCCGTCGAAAACTTTTTCAGATGCGCGATAGAAAGTTCCGTGTTCTTCACGCGAAGTGTGCTTGAGGAAGCGCGAGCACAACATAGGCGTGAGGGTAAGAGAGACGAATCCGGAGACAATGATGGAAACACCGATGGTGATGGCGAACTCATTCAGCAAGCGACCGATGATGCCGCCCATGAAGATGACCGGGATAAAGACGGCCGCGAGCGAGATGGTCATGGAGATGATGGTGAAGCCGATCTCTTTGGAACCATCAATGGCGGCTTGATACGCGGTCTTGCCCATTTCCATGTGCCGGACGATGTTCTCCAGCATGACGATGGCGTCATCTACCACGAAGCCGACCGAAAGCGTGAGCGCCATGAGCGAGAGATTATCCACACTGAAATTCAGCAGATACATGGCGGAGAACGTGCCCACGATGGACATAGGCAGCGCCAAGCTGGGAATGAACGTGGCAGAAAGATTCCGCAGGAAACAGAAGATGACCATCACCACCAAACAAATGGTGAGCATCAAGGTGAACTTCACGTCTCGCACGGAATCATTGATCGAGATAGTGCGGTCGAAGATGATGTCCATGTGGACGGAGGGCGGAATCTGTTTGCGCAGGAAGTCGAGGCGTGCCTTGACGGCGTCTGCCACTTCGACGGTGTTGGTGCCAGGTTGGCGGAGAACGGCTAGCGATATGCCACGCGTGCCTGAATACCACTGCGCGATCTTGTCATTCTCGACCGAGTCAGTGATGCGGCCGATGTCTTTCAGGCGCACGGGCGAGCCATTGCGATACGCGACGACAAGATCCTGAAAGAGTGCGGCGTTGGTGAGTTGTCCGCTGGCCTGGATGGTGAATGCGTTGTGCGCGCCGTAGAGCGTGCCAGTGGGCATGTTGACGTTGCCGTTCTGGATGGCGCTGCGGACTTCGTCAATGCCGATCTTGCGCGTGGCCATGGCGCGCGGATCAAGCTGCGCGCGCACGGCGTACTTTTGTGCGCCGTTGACCTGAACCTGAGCCACGCCGCTGATGGTGGAGATCTGCTGCGCGATGGTGGTCTCAGCGTATTCGTCCACCTGCGAGAGCGTGAGGGTGTTCGAATTCATTGAGATGTACAACACAGGCTGGTCTGCTGGATTCACCTTCTGATACGAAGGAGGCGCGGGCATGTCTTGCGGCAGGTCTCGCTGCGTCTTGGCGATCATCGCCTGCACGTCTTGTCCGGCAGCATCAATATTGCGACTGAGATTGAATTGAATGGTGATCTGCGTGGAGCCCAGCGTGTTGGTGCTGGTCATGGAATCAACGCCCGCGATGGTGGAGAACTGTTTCTCCAGCGGCGTGGCCACGGCGGTGGCCATTGTGTCAGGACTGGCGCCGGGCACAGATGCCGAAACTTGAATCGTGGGGAAATCGACGTTGGGTAGATCGCTGACCGGCAACAGTTGGTAAGCAAAGATGCCGAAGATCAGGATGGCCGCCATCACCAGCGTAGTGGTGATAGGCCGTCGAATAAATGTTTCCGTGATCATTGACCGGGCTCCGTGGTGTGCGGAGCGGGCAGGGCTGACGTCGCAGCATTCTTGCGTTCGAGTTTTACGCCGTTGGTAACGCGGAGTTGACCGTCTGTGATGACCTGCTCGCCGGGACGCAATCCCGAGGCGATGACACTGTCATTCCCATTGGTACGGAGCACTGTGACAGGACGCATATCCGCGGTCATGTCTGGCTTTACGACAAACACGTATTGGCCTTGCTGTCCGGTCTGAACTGCTTCCGATGGAACCACGATGGAGTTGGGTTCGGCGGTGAGCACAAGAACTACATCGACGAACTGTCCCGGCCACAAGCGGCGATCTTTGTTCTCAAAAGTACCTTTGAGTTTGATCGTGCCAGTGGTGGGGTCGACCGCATTGTCAATGAAAGTGAGTTTGCCCTCTGCGGGATTCTTAGCGTCGCCGGAGATGATGGCTTGTACATGGAGAGTACCGGCGGCGGAATATTTTTTTACCGCGGCAAGCTGCTGCTCGGGAATGGCAAAGTTCACGAAGATGGGTTCGATCTGGTTGATGGTGACTAGCGACGTGGTGTCATTGGCTTTGACTACGTTGCCTTTGTCGATGAGGAAATCGCCAGCGCGTCCGCTGATGGGAGCGTAGATCTTGGTGTATTGCAACTGCACTTTCGCGGCTTCGACGGCCTGCTTATCGGCTTCGACGCCGGCGTCTGCGGCTTGCGCGGTGGTGAGGAATTGATCGTAGTCCTGCTTGGCGACCACGCCTTCTTTGAGCAATGACGAATAGCGGTCCGCTTGCACGCGATTGTTCTTGGCCTGGGCTTCATCGTGAAGCAGATTGTTTTCCGCGCGCTTCAAGTCGGCTTCGGGCTGGCGAGGATCCAGTTGATAGAGCAGCTGCCCCTGCTTTACGTCTTCACCTTGCTTGAAGTGAACGTCGAGGATCTGTGCATTAATCATCGACTTGATGGCTACGCTCTGGAATGCCTGCACGTTGCCGATGGCTTTCACTGTGAGCGGCACCGTTTTCAATTCAACGGGAGCGATGGCGACTGGGACTGCCGACGGCGGCGCCGCAGCTTTGGTGGCCTTTTGCGCGCAGCCCAAAAGAGCGAGAGCGAAACAGAATGAGACAAATAGAGCGGGATAAGAGCGATCTGCGGTCATGATGGGTGGCGGTTTCTAACCTTAATTTTGACGGTGATAAAGCCTAGTGGTCAACGCGCCCTTAGCTCATCGCGGCAGAAGCGCGACCGTTCCAATGAACTGATGATCGCGGTTCCCCGAACGGTTCAACCGCCTGTTAAGTAAGCCTTTACTTTACAAGATTGACGCGGGCTTGAATGTAAAGAGACGTTAACGGATGAACCAGTGGCTAGTGGCTAGTGACTAGTGACGAGCGAAAGCGAAGAACGGCTTTTTCGACGTAAAAATAGGCCGACATGGGAGCGATCTGGTTGTCGGGGTGCGGGATAACTTAATCCACATGGCACACATCCAGAAAGAATAGACTTATGGCGATGAAAGAGCATACATACGACGGTAAAGTGAGCGGTCCGGAAGACGCGACCGAGAACGGCGAAAAGGGCAAATCTAAAGGCGGAAACGGGCACCATCCGGGCAATAGTTGGAATCCGCGAAAGGGTGCGCGACAGGCTCCGGTAGACGAGGAGCATGCCGTGGACCCACGGGCCACGGACGCGCAGGGACCGACTGCCTTCACCGGGTTGAAGCTTGAGGCACCCGCGGGTTACGCGGCCGGTATACCGGGAGTGATGCGTTCCCTGAAACACATGGCCATGGACCGATCAAGCTTGAGGGCTACCCATGCGCTTACGGTGCTGAACCAAAAAGACGGCATCGACTGCATGAGTTGCGCATGGCCTGAGCCTGATGGTGATCGTCGACTGGCGGAGTTCTGCGAGAGCGGAGCGAAGGCGGTTGCCTGGGAGACTGACCCGAGACGGGTAACACCGCAATTCTTCCTCGACAACCCAGTGGACGAGTTGGGAATGCGCTCTGATTTTTGGATGGGACAACAAGGACGCCTCGAGCAGCCGATGGTGCTGCGTGAGGGCGCGGAATGCTACGAACCGATCACGTGGGATGGAGCTTTCAGGCTAATTGCCGATGAACTGAACGCAATGGAGTCGCCCGATCAGGCCATCTTCTATACCTCAGGACGTACCAGCAATGAAGGAGCGTTCCTTTATCAGCTGTTTGCGCGGCAATTCGGGACTAATAATCTGCCGGATTGTTCGAACATGTGCCACGAGAGCTCTGGTTCCGCGCTGACTGAGGTGATTGGCATTGGCAAAGGCACGGTCACGCTGGAAGATTTTCTGCACACTGATCTCATTCTTATCTTGGGACAAAATCCGGGGACGAATCACCCGCGCATGCTGACTACGTTGCAGAACGCGAAAGAGAACGGCGCGAAGATCATCGCAATTAACCCTCTTTACGAGGCCGGGCTGCTGAGATTCAAAGACCCGCAGAAATTCAACGGCATCTTCGCTGACGGCACTGAGATCGCCGACTTATATCTGCAGGTGAAGATCAACGGAGATATGGCGCTGCTCAAAGGCATCATGAAAGAGCTGCTGGCCATGGAAGAGGTCGCGCCGAAGACAATCGTCGATTGGGAGTTCGTTAAAGAGAAAACGCAGGGCTGGAATGAGTTTGTCGCCGCGCTGAAGATGGAGGAATGGGGTCCTCTGGTGGTGCAGTCCGGCATCACACGCGAGCAGATGCGTGAAGCGGCGGAGATGATCGCGGCGAGCGACCGCATGATCGCTTGCTGGGCGATGGGGCTTACGCAGCACAAGAACGCGGTCGCGACCATCCAGGAGATCGTGAACCTGCTGCTGATGCGCGGCAGTATTGGGCGTGAGGGCGCTGGTGTAGCGCCGATCCGCGGACACTCGAACGTGCAAGGCGACAGGACGATGGGGATCTGGGAGCGACCGAAGCCGGAGTTTCTGGACAAGCTGCGCGATGAGCTCGGCTTTGAACCGCCCCGCCGTAACGGATACGACGCCGTGGAAAGCATCAAGGCGATGCATGCCGGGAAGATCAGAGTGTTCTTTGCGCTGGGTGGGAACTTTTTATCGGCGACGCCGGACACTGAGTACACCGCAGAAGCGCTGCGCAATACTCACTTGACGGTGCATGTGAGCACGAAGCTCAACCGGTCACATTTGGTGACTGGACGCCGCGCCCTGATACTTCCCTGCCTAGGTCGTACCGAAATTGACAAGACGTCGGCAGGCGTGCAGTTCATGACCACGGAAAATTCCATGGGCGTGATCGAGATGTCGCGCGGGCGGTTGGAGCCTGCGTCGGAACATCTGCTGTCTGAGCAGGCGATCATCTGCAAGCTGGCAAAAGCCACGCTGGGTGAACGCACCAACATTGATTGGGACGGGCTGGCTGCGAACTATGACAAGATCCGCGACATGATCGCGCGCTGTATCCAAGGCTGTGAGGATTACAACGAAAAAGTGCGCAAGCCCGGCGGATTTTA
>JAICLA010000100.1 GCA_025927695.1 Terriglobales bacterium
AACGGTCGCTCGGCAACTCGCCGAAGTCGGCAGGCAGGGCTTCCAAATCAATGAAGTGGTCGGCTTCCTGCGAGTACTTCAGCTCCGGCTCGGAGTTCTGGTTGCGCCAGCGGTCAGGCTCGGGACCGATCCAGCCGAGACGCGCCGTAGCGTCCGATAGGAACTTCGGCATGTCTTTTGGCAGGTTCTGCGCGGCGACCTCGTTGATCCAGGTGTGCCCGTCGTTGCCCCAGGCGCCGAGTTGAATGGTGATGAATGTGATGGAAACAATGGCGAAAACGGTGAGCATAATGCGTCGCATGAAAGCCGCACCTCAGTGGGTGAAAGATGCAGAGGATTATAATCGAGACAAGAATCCACAGTGTTCCGCGTGGAAAACTACGCAAGTTTCGAGTTGCGAGTTTCGCGTTTCGAGTTAGGAAGCGCAGCTTGTTTTGCAGAGCGATAGGGATCCTTCGCTTCGCTCAGGATGACAAGTTGCCGGCTGTATCGCTTATGCCGCTGATAGATAAATATTCGCGACCGATCACTGACCTGCGGGTCAGCATCACCGACAGGTGCAACTATAAGTGTGTCTATTGCCGGACCGGCAACGAGGGCGCGCAGTATGCAGACCTGCCCATGGCGGATTACCTGCGCATGGTGCGGGTGATGGTGGGGTTGGGCATTGAGAAGGTGCGGCTCACGGGTGGCGAGCCGTTGTTGCGAAAAGGTGTGGTGGAGTTTGTGCGGGAGTTGGCAGCGCTGCGGACTTTGCGCGGCGAGAAGCTGGATATCGCGCTGACTACTAATGGGCATTTGCTAGCTGACATGGCGCAGCCGCTCAAAGATGCGGGGCTCACGCGCGTGACCGTCAGCATGGACGCGGTCGATCCGGAGAAGTTCGCGCGCATCACGCGGGTGCACAATGGATATGAGAATGTCCGCGCGGGGATCGCGGCGGCGCGCAAGGCCGGGCTTGATCCCGTCAAAGTGAATTGCGTTTTGATGCGCGGATTCAATGACGACCAGATCGTCGAATTCGGAAAGTTTGCGCGTGAAGAGGATGTGGTCGTGCGCTTCATTGAGTTCATGCCACTGGAAGAGGATCGCGTGTGGTCGCCGCAGATCGTGGTGACGCTGGAAGAGATACTCATCCGTATGGCGGAGTTCATGCCGCTCACCGAGATACATCATGCGCGCAGTGAGACTGCGCGTCGGTATGTGTTCGAAGACGGAAGGGGCGAGATCGGCATTATTGCGCCGGTGTCGCAACCCTTCTGCGGACAATGCAGCCGCATACGCATCACCAGTGATGGCAAGATCCGCACGTGTCTGTTCTCACAGATGGACCACGACCTCTACGGCGTGATGCAGCGCGGAAATGATGACGTGGTGGCGAAGTTCATCGAAGGCGTGGTGAACAAGAAAGAAGCCCGACATCACATTGGTGAGCCGGGCTTCCAGAAGCCGTCAAGGAGCATGGTGCATATTGGCGGATAGTTTTCGGTTATCGGTTCTCGGTTATCGGTTTTAAGTCAAAAGCAAAACCCACCACAAAGGCACAAAGACACAAGGGAAGGCAGGGTTGAAACTATTCCTTTGATTTCTTTGTGCCTTGAGTCTTTTGGTGGATTTTCACTCCGATAGAAAACACTTACTGCTGCTTGGCCCAGGCGCTGGCGTTGAGGCACGCCACTACGCCGTCGATGATCTGGCTTAGGCCGGATTGGAATTTTGCCGGGTCGACGATCTGCTTGCCGGCAATGGCGTCGGTTACTGAGAGCGCTGAGCCGATGAAAGAGAGTGCGGCGGCTTTCTTGTCGGCGCCCGTCTTGCTGCCGAACAGGGCTTCAATGCCGTGGACCACGGCGGGAACGAAGGCGATGCCTTTGAGTAGAGTGGCGAGGAAGTTCATTTCGTAGTTGCTCCTTGTTTAGTGAGTGCGGAATGTTTCACGTTGCACTGTTGCACGTTGCACGTGGTTATCGGTTCTCGGTTATCGATTGTCGGTTTTCAGTGAAAGCGGTCAGCATGCAGCATTCAAACGTGGATGGCATTGCAGAGTGCGAGACGTAGCTTGTGCGGGTTGATTGCAGAGTGATAGGGGTCCCTCGTCGCAAGAGCGCTCCTCGGGATGACAAATACCAACCGCACAGCCGGGGACGGCTCTGCCACACGAGCGACGGTGTCGCCTGCTTAGTGATGAAGGCGCAGGTAGTCGATGCCGAGGTGAACGAGCGTCAGGCAGAGGCCGCCTAACGTTCCGAAACCTACTGCGCGTTGTAGCGCGGCTTCGTGTTTGCTGACTTTATCTTCGAGTTTGACCAGGCGGCCGGGCTGTCCGTTGCCGAGAAGGGTTTTCATCTCAGCTTTGAGCACGGCGAGGTCGGCGAGTACGAGTTTTTCGAATTCGGTCATAAGCGTTTTAGGTGAGGTTGCACCGGTTGTCGGTCATCGGTTATCGGTTGTCGGTGAAAGCCGTCAGCACTCAGCCTTCAGCGTTCAGCCGTGGATTGTCGAGGCATTGCAGCACGTAGTTCTTGCACACAGTTTGCTGACTATAGGGCTCCCTCGCTGCGCTCGGGATGTGCTTCATCAGGGCCACCATTCGACAAAGTCAGAACGGGTAGTCCACGTGCAGGACCGTTGAGTAGCGCGAATATTTGCGGGGAGTGCTCGAGTCGTATTGGCGGACGTAGACGGTCTGCGAACGCGCTAGGCGCGGGATGGTAAAGCTTTGCGTGGTAAAGCGGCCGATGAGGTTGGTGTCGCCTTCGGCGCTCCAGGCGAAATCACTGCTGCGCACTTCTATGCCGCCACCTACGGGAGGAGTAACTCCGGCATCGATCGACATAGTGGTCGAAGTCAGGCCGGACATGGCTGCCTCCGGCAGATTCGCTATAAAGCTGGAGCTGCCGCTGGCCGCCGGAATCACCGGGTCCAGCACGGTGTTCAGGACGCCCGCGGTGAACTCAAAGCTGAGACTCGCGGCGGCGTCATTCGCGAAGGTGAGCTTGTAGAGGCTGCGATCATCTAGCAGGCTGAGAACTTTTAGCTCAACGCTGCGGAGCACAACCGGCGCATTCACGCCGCGCGATGCGGCGATGATGGTCCACACGTCGCCCGGCCATGGATCTATGCTGGGCCCGCCGGGCATGAAGTCGGAGACAGTTTGGTATTCCCCTGTGAGCACAGTTTGAGTGCTGTCATCGAGGATGGCGAGCGCGGCATTCTCACAATCGGTGGAGTCTCGCGTTCCGGGCTGGGCGACGTGATGAACTGCCGAGCGGATCCCTTTCGCGGCGATGCTGGCCGCGTCTTGCACGCGGGCCATCGCGCGGCCGGTGGTACGGAACGTGACTTCAATGGTCTCATTCGAAACCGGAATGTAAGGCGAGAAGAAGCGGAGCGTTCCCGTCTGCGAGACAGAACACTCGGCACCATCGGCAACGTTGCCCGCGAGACGCGTTACCGTGGCGTTGCCGGGAATGGTGTTGCGAATCAGAGCGTCGAGTCCGCGGCTGATCTCAATGAAATCGAGCGTGCAATTCGCACTCACTATATTTGCGGGCGCGTACGTGCAGTAGCCGGGCGCGCTGGTGATTAAGCCGTCGTACAGAATGGTCGCGGGTGCAGCGAGCGTTGCGGGATTAGACGGATCAATGTCATGCACTTCCAGCACGACGCGGACTGATGCCGGAATAGCTGCGCCTCCTCGCGGACTTCCGCCAGGATGCAATGAAGAATGAAACTGCTCTTCGCTGCGGAACGCTTCTGAACAATAGATGCGGGTAGTGAGTGCGTACTTGTGTCCAGCGACGGAGGTGATCGGTGTTCCGACCGCGGCTCCATTGATGAACGCAGAGATCGAAGTTGCGCTGCCCGAAGGCGTGAGTCTGAATCCCGCGAGGCAGTTGGCTTGCGCGATGCTGCCGTTGTACAGGCCGCCGACGACGCCGTTACTTGCTGCTGCGAGTTCGAGTTCACCGTGCTGCAGCCGGACGGAGCCGGCCATCTGGACAAGTTCCACGAACTGCAGCACGGTCTGGCCATCAACGCTGGTGCCTCCGTGAATATTGAGCTTTCCGCTGCCGATAGAGTATGCCGAGGCCGGATCGGTGACAGTCCACAAAAGCGGGTCAATGGCACCATCTTTGAATTCTTCTTGCACGATGGTGCTGATGAATCGTGTGAACGGCGTATGTGAGAGAAAGAATTGAGACGTGAGCCCATCGCCGAGGAAATAATTTTTGGCGTAGGCGCGCGGCTCGTTAAGGCCGATGACGGTCACGTCGTTCACGAAAGAATTCGGCGAGTGCAGGCGAAGCGCTGCTGGTGATGCATTGGCGTCTGATTCGTTCAGCGTCTGCGTCGGCGCGCCGATAGCTTTGAAGATGAGCTTGCCATCGTATGCTCGGTAGGCTGCGCGGCTGATCAATGCGAGGCGGCCGGCGTGCTGCGACCAACGCATTTGCGGACTGGCGTTGTACGCGGGCTGCGTCTCTATGTTGTCAACGCCGGTGACATCGAATGCGCTTCCAGCCGCGTCTTGCGTGAGTTGACGCAGCATTGCGCCGGTTGCTCGCTGCACGAATGCGGCGCGGTTCGGCAGCAATTGCTGATCGAGCAACCACTCGTCACTTTGCGCGGTGAGTTGATAGCGGTAAGCGGGGCCGCCCTGTCCGGCGCCGAGGTAGTCGAGTTGGGGCGCTGCGGTGAGATATCCGGTGAAAAGACCGACGCTATCCGCGCGGGTGATCTTGATTCGTCCGCCAGACGCCGGCGCGACGAATGCCGGGTCATCTGAGACGAGCGCGAGTGTGGCGCTGCTGGGCTGGTTCAGCGTGCGAGTGATCGCAGGCAGGGCTTCTGCGCAGGCGTAGGCGGTGTAGTCGCGCGCGCCGGCGCCGTCGAAGTTATCGATGGTGATTTTCATGTTTTCGGTTATCGGTTATCGGTCATCGGTAAAGACGTTTCACACGAAGGGCACGATGGATGCACGAAGGCGCTTGTGCCAACTGCTTGCAAGGTGATAGGGGTCCCTCGTCGCAAAAGCGCTCTCGGGATGACAAATTGCAACCGGCGCGGTGAATCCGTGTTGCTTAGTACAAGGCCGCGCTGGGCGCGGGCACGAAGCTGCGATAGCAGAGCACTTGCTCGTGGTCGAGCGAGTCGGTTGTTGGCAACGCGATGAGCTTGGCATGTAGCGACCAGGCGTCAAACGCTGCGGCGACAGTGGAGCTCGATTCCTGCGATGACGCTGCCGACTGCAACCGCGGGTAGTAATAAAAGGTTCGCGCACCGGTTTCTGATTCGCACACGAACAGGCCGGACCATTCCTGGAAAAACGAACCACCTTCGCGATCGACGAATCCGGCAACTTTCTGGATCTGCGCGCCCGCCAGCGGCGCTTCGCCGATCAAGGGCTGCGCCAACACGAGAGACGTTGTCGTCTTGCCGGACACACGGCCCACGTTGAAAGTGATGCGGCGGGTATAGTTCGTGTCGAAGCTGACGTCCGCGGGGTCTTTGATGAAGGCACCGGGAACGCCTGAACCAACGTAGCCGCTAGTTCCGGCATAATCGAGATCGACCGCGATGAGATCGCCGACCGCGAATGCGCTGGTATTACCGGGCCCGACGATCAGCTCACTGGCAGAAGAACCGGGAAGCGTAGCGACGGGGAGCGCGGGAATTCCTCCCGAGGGGAGCGGCGGCGCGGCAGGATCTTCTACCAGAAGATTTATGTGTTGCGAGCCGGAAGAGATCGCCATCTGCAGCTTGCCCCAATCGTGCATATTGAACTCGAGCGTAGCGTTGAACGCAGTGCGGCATTGCCCCTGCACCGTGTCTTTCATGCCGGAGGTGAGCGGCTGGATCTTGGTGGCGGATGTGCGATGGAAATCGCTGATCCATCCGGCGTCGAGCCAGGGCGCGGGCGGCGCATCGAGTGCGAACTGGCCGAATTTGGCGGCGTCAAAGGTGCTGGGCGTGGAAGTTGTGCGATCGACGGGCGCGAAGTAGGCGCGGATGCGTGGCGCCAGTTGCTGCATCGGTCCGCGCTGGGTAAAGACCGTCATTGCGCCTCCGTGTGGGTGAAGATGGTGAGCGACGCGACGCGCGAGAGCTTATTGCCGACTTGTTTCGGCGCGGCAAGCGCGGGGCGCGTCCAGAAGATATTTGCGCCGAGGTCTGCGGTGGGCGTTTGTGAATAGTCTTTGAGCACTGCGTTTGGCGGTGAGGCGATGGCGAGCAGTTCGTCGTCGAGTGCGGCGAGCGTGCGCCCGCGGTCTTGGCTGCTCAGATCGCTAGAGCCTTCGGTGTAGTAAGTGATCTCGCATGCGAGCTGTTGCAGCGGATGCTCGAGACGTTCGGTGTCCGCGGCGGCAGTGCATGCGCCGAAGGTAATGTAGAAGGTTTCGGGCAGCAGGGTTGCGGCGTCCGCGAGCTCGTTCTCTGGCACGATGATCGCGGGACGCGTACTGCCGAGCACAGTCACGGTGCGGGCTGGATCAAGCGCGGCGAGGCGATCGCGCAGGGCGATGAAGAAAGAGTCTTTTGTGTTTTGCATGAGGGCGGTAGTCAGTTGTCAGTAGTCAGTTGTCAGAAACACCTAAAACGTTATTCCGCGACGGTGACGCGGTAGAGGTACGGTGTACCGGCAAAGTCATCGACCTGCAGGCTTTCTATGCGCCACAGCTTCTCTGCGTAGACGATGCCGAGGGCCGCGTTGAAGAATTGCGCGGCAGAATCGGCATCTTCAATATCTTTGGCGCGTGAGAGGCTGGCGGCGGAGATGGTGATCTCCATGCGGCGCTGCGAATCTTTCTGCTTCGCGAGTGCGCGCGTTACGGCCGGCGAGAGTTCGATGTCGTCGGTCGCGATGGGCTGCAGGCCGAGTTGCGACGCGTCGCCCGCAGTTGTTGCGCCGGGGATGCGAACATAGATCGTGCATCCGCCGAGCGTGCGCAGCAGTGCTTCAGCGGCGCGGATGGCGGCGAAGGCGCGTGCAGCTTGAAGTGGATTTGTCGTGCCCATCAGCCCATCCTCTGCGACACATAGGGCCCGAGCATCTTGCGCACGGACTCATCGAGCAGCGAATCGGCGAAGTATTCCATCTTCATGCGATCGAGACGCCCGGATTTCACGTTGAGTCCGGGCGTAGCTTGCGTGTTCTTCACGATCTGCGCGCAGGCGAACTTCACCGCGTCTGGGATGGTGTCGAGTCCGGCAGTGTACGTGATCTCAACTTCGTTGTACGTGAGTGTGAGTGCATTGACCGGAAGGACGAGTTGTCCGGTGGCTGCGTCGACGTCAACGAGTGTGGGGTCGATGTCGATCCATGTGCCCGCAAGCGAGAACGCGAGTGCGACGTCGGTGACGAGTTCATTGACCACTTCTCCCTTGCGCAGTTGCGATCGCGAGTAACGTGCGCGGATGGCGACGATGGCCGAGGTGGCGGGAGCCACCGGCGTAAGCGGAAGATACGTTAGCTGCGCCAGGTTGCGATGCGGATCGATACGCATGCGCTCGATGTATTGCGTGATTGCAAGCGATGGTCGACGGCAATGCGCGTCGATCAGCGCAGAAGCCGCGCCGATCCAGGATTCGGGCGTGGCCGTGTCGAGACCGTATTGGGCGTGTTCGGTGGAGGATATGTAATTCATAGGTGTGTACGGGTGGTGATGGTTGAGCAGCTAGCACCTAGCATCTAGCATCACGTGGCTTCTATTTTCGTAACGCGCGGAAGGCAAATGACAGCCCCCTCGAGATCACGTTGGCTCGATGCCACTCGATGCTAGGTGCTCGATGCTAGCTGCTAGTTTTGGTTCTACCGGTCCACGTTCACTTTGTAGTGTGCGTAGCTGGCGCCCTTCACCACGACGCCGCCGAACTTGACCACGACGTGTTGATTGGCGAGTGAGCCCGAGAGTCCGAGCTGGAACACGCGCGGATTCGGATCAGTGAGCCAGTGATACTCGATCATGTCTTCACTCACGATGTATGCAGGCAACACGGCGGAGCCGCTGCCCGGCGTGCCGGTGTAGCCGAGAGTCCATTCGGGGATGAGCGGCAGGTCGCCGGCTTGCGTGGAGAGACTCTTCACGCGGATTCCCGCGCCGACTTCAGTCGTGTTCAACACAACGTTGAACTGGTCTTTCATCTCGCGATCGATCAAGTCGAGCAGCACTGGGTTTGCGTAGATCGCAGTTGGGCGAACTTCAAATGTGGTGTTCGCCACCATCTGCGCGACCGTGGACTTTAGACCGTCCACGATGCTGGCGCCGACAGCGACTGTCGCGACATTGCCGCCGTCGTTGATCTGTCCGGCGACGCCGTAATACTGCGCCGTGGTGGGTGTGGAGAGCGAAGTGTCCGTGCCGTTCCACAGAGCTTTGTCATGCGTGCGCATCAGGCCTTCGACTGCGTCGGCCAAATCTTTTGCCTGCAGGTATGCGAACTGCTGCTGTTGCGCGCCGACTTCAAGATCGAACTGGCTGTAATTGATCTGCGAGACCAATGCTTTCAATGGCACGCTGCGTTCAACGCGAGACGGGGACGCGACCACGGGCGAGATATTGCGTGGGTCAACGAACGCGTTCGCGGCGGTGAGTGACGCGATATCGGTCTGTTCGAAGAAGCGGGAAGGGTGTCCGGTGGCCGGGGCTTGTTTGATGCGCTGACCGAAGATGCCGCGTCGGCGCACGATGTCAGTGATCTCAGTCTGGTAGCGGCTGACCTCGATCGCGCCGGGGCCCATGAAGTCCGCGGCAGCGGCAAGCTCAATGAATTGTGGTGTCATTTTTTCCTTTCAAGTGTGTGTTGCTGGATTGCTGCCGTGAGCTCCGCTCGAAGGCAGATGTTTTACGAAAAGTGTTGGTAGAATCGTGGTTCGCAAGTTTCGGATCGTGAGTTGTCGAGTGAAAGCGGGTTTAACGCTTGCCATCCACTAAGAAAAACCCGAAGTCAACGGTCGGCGCCCGCGTTGGGATAATCATGGGCAGCAAGACTGATTACGAAGCCATGTTGCCGGCCATCGAGATGCTGGAAGAGCTAGGCATCGCGTATGAAGCCAAGATCGTGAGCGCGCATCGCACGCCGGACCATATGTTCAAGTACGCTGAGTCGGCGGAAAAGCGCGGACTGAAAGTGATCATCGCGGCAGCCGGTGGAGCTGCGCACCTTCCCGGCATGACGGCGACAAAAACTGTGTTGCCGGTGTTAGGCGTGCCCATTCCATCTACACAACTCAACGGACTCGATTCCCTGCTCTCCATCGTGCAAATGCCCAAGGGGATTCCTGTGGGCACGCTGGCTGTGGGCAAACCGGGCGCGGCAAATGCAGCGCTGTTCGCGGCGCAGATCTTGGCGCTTACTGATGCGAAACTTTCAGCACGCATCAAGGCCTGGCGCAATGCGCGCACAAAAGACGTATTGAAACAGGAGTTACGCTAGTGGCCGAACATAAGCCGGGGCCAGCGTCGGTCATTTTGCCGGGCAAGACCATCGGCATCCTAGGCGGCGGACAACTTGGCCGAATGACGGCGATGGCTGCGCGCTCGTTTGGATATCGCGTGCAAGTGCTGGATCCCGATGCTGCGTGTCCGGCACGGTTCGTGGTTGATAGTTGCATCACTGCTTCGCTGACTGATGCGGCGGCTGCCGCGGAACTCGCCCGCGGGTGCGACGTGGTCACCATTGAGATCGAAAAAGTCGGCCTCGCGGCGATGCGCGCTGCGGCCGAGCATGCGCCGGTGCATCCGGATGCGCGCGTGCTTGAGATCGTGCAACACCGCGCGAGGCAAAAGGAATGGCTCGTAGCGCGCGGCTTCCCGGTTGGTCCGTTTCGCGTGGTGCGTTCGGCAGATGAACTGCGC
>JAICLA010000218.1 GCA_025927695.1 Terriglobales bacterium
AGTGCACGCCTTCCCATTTCTTCTCCAAATGCGGCGCGGTCTTCACAACACCGTTGCTGACTACGCCGGGGAATCCCGCGCCGACGCGGTCAAAGTCGCCGGCTTGCTTGGCCAATTCTTTGATAGCGCTCAAAACATTTTTCGGCGTCGCAAGTTTTGGTGTGGGTACGCGCAGGCGTTCGGTGAGCGCGTTGCCTTTTGCGTCAAGGAGCATGGCTTTGATGCCGGTGCCGCCTATGTCGATGGCGAGAGTGCGCGGGCCGGTTGTGGATGATCGTTTAGTAGGCATGATTGGCGGAACGATTCTAGACCCGCGGAGGGATTTGGTCACCTCCAAGCCGGAACTCTCCCAAAAGGGGATTCCGGTATTCGTAAATTTGCGGCTGAGCAGGCCGCGGAATCCCAAAAAACTGTTACTTTGGCTTCAACATTGCTCAATCAGTTACTAAAGGCCATGTACAGCTGAATTTGTAAATGTAGTTTTTTGGTTTGAGGGAGAGTTCATGATAGTGACTGATGGCCATCCCTCGGGTCCAACGGAGACAGGCCATTCCTCTCCCCTAGATGCAACGAGGTTTCTCGTGCGCGCGATAAGGCTCACACAACTGGCCGCCGTATCGGTACTCGGCGTCATTGCGCTTCTGCTCAACTCGGTATTGGGCTTCTACGCGTTGCGTGGCGTGCGCGAGAACGATCAGCGGGTTGAGAAGAGCCACCTTGTCCGACGCCACATCAATCAACTTCGCATCGCGATGACAGATGCCGAGACCGGACAGCGGGGCTACATCCTGACCGGCGACGAAGGTTATCTGCAGCCTTACAGTGAGGCGATCAAACGAGTCCAGCCGCTGATGGATTCTCTGCGCGCTGATGTGAACAATCAAGCGGAAGAGTCTGGTTATCTCGCGGAACTGCAGCCGCTGGTTGATGCGAAACTTATCGAACTGCAGAAGACCGTGCAGCTCCGACGCGATCAGGGGGCTGATGCCGCCGCAAAGGCAGTTCAAACGCACCTGGGCAAGAGCTACATGGACAAGATCCGCAGCGTGCTGAACGCCATGGACAGCCGCGAATTGCAGAACGCTACCGAAGCAAAAGCCACCGCCGATTCCAACTTCCAACGCTCTTTGATCGCGGTGGGCTGCGCGAACCTGCTAGTGCTATTGCTGGTCGCGTATTCCGAAGTAGGCAACACGCGGCGCAAGCGGTTGCAGCAGTATCTGGAGCTTTCTGAAGAGCGGTACCGGCTGGCGTTCGACCATCATCCGCAGCCGATGTGGGTGTTCGATCTCAAGTCGCTGCGCTTCTTGAGCGTTAATGGGGCCACCCTTCGTCAGTACGGATACTCACGCGAAGAATTCTTGCAGATGACCATCCACGATATCCGTCCGGCGGAAGACATACCGAAATTAAAGGCGCTCATGAAGACGAACGAAGCGCGCCGTATCGCGGGTGTGTGGAGACATCGCAAGAAGGATGGGACGGTTTTCTTCGCGGAGGTCGCCTCCGGAGATGTGATGTGGAACGATCACCTCGCCAAGCTGGTGATCGCCCCGGATGTTTCTGACCGAATCTGGGCGGAGCGGCACCTCGTCGAATGGAAGCAACGGCATGAGGCGGCCATCAATGCCAGCGGGCAGATCCTCTACGACTGGAATCCCGTCACGAATCAGGTGACCTACAGCAATCATCTGGAGCGGCTCGGTTATACCACCGCAGAGATGGAAGGTGGTTTAGCCAACTGGCGCGAGCTTATCCACGAAGATGACCGCCACGCATTTGACCGCGAGATCGAGCGGGTGCTGGAGACGCGCAGCAACTTCTCGCTGCATTATCGCTTGCGAAGAAAAGACGGCACTTTCATCAACGTGGAAGATACTGGCCAGTTTGTTATAGATGACGAGAACAAGATCGTGCGCATGATCGGATTCGTGACCGATGTGACCGACCGCGCGTTGCTGCAGGCCCAATTGCTGCAGGCCCAGAAAATGGAAGCGGTGGGCCGTCTCGCGGGCGGCGTTGCGCACGACTTCAACAATATGCTGGGCGTGATCATGGGCTCGGGCGAAATGCTCGGCCAGGACCGCTCTCTGACAGACAAAGCGAAACAGTGGTTGAAGTCGATCAATGATGCCAGCCAGCGCGCGGCCACGCTCACGCGCCAACTGCTCGCGTTCAGCCGCCAGCAGGTGTTGAGCCCGCGCGTCATCAGCTTCAATGCAGTCATCCAGGACATGGAGTCGATCCTGCGACGGGTGATCGGCGAAGACGTGCAACTGCGCACGTTCCTGCATCCTGAACTTGATAACGTGAAAGTGGACCCCGCGCAGCTCGAGCAGGTGATCATGAACCTGGCCGTGAATGCGCGCGACGCCATGCCCGACGGCGGCAAACTCAGCGTCGAGACGCACAACATCTATCTGGACGAAGAATATTGCCGGCAGCACTCCACCGTGACGCCGGGAAATTATGTTCTGCTCGCGGTGAGTGACACGGGCATCGGCATGGATTCGCAGACTATGTCGCGCATCTTCGAGCCGTTCTTCACTACCAAGCCGCGCGACAAGGGGACGGGGCTGGGCCTCGCCACAGTTTATGGCATTGTGAAACAAAGCGGTGGACATATATGGCTCTACAGCGAACCTAACCAGGGCGCCACATTTAAACTTTATTTTCCATGCACGACCGAGTCCGTCACGCCGACCAAGAAACCAGGAGAAGTGCAGGAAGTGCCTGGCGGTACCGAGACGATTCTGCTCGCTGAAGATGAAGCGTTATATCGCGACCTCATCTGCGAGTCGTTGGGAAACAAAGGTTACAAGGTCCTCGTGGCGAGTGATGGCAACCTAGGGTTGGAGACGGCGAACAAGTACAAAGGCGAGATTGACATGCTGCTTACTGACGCCGTTATGCCGGGAATGAACGGCAAAAAGCTGGCCGAGGCCATCTCAAAGACGCGCCCGGGGATCAAGGTGCTGTATATGTCCGGCTACACCACAAACGTAGTGGTGCATCACGGGGTGCTTGATCCGGGGACGAACTTCATCGCCAAACCGTTCGCGCCCAGCACGCTCTTCCGCAAAGTGCGTGAGGTGCTGGACGGGGTTGCCAAAACTTAAGAGCGTTTCCAGTTTCCCGTTTCCGGTTTCCCGAAAAAACAAAGTGGTGCGCCTTTGGCACCGTTAAAAAAAGAAAAACGTGCCGCTATTTTTTGGCGGTAGTGGGATTAAGTCCTGCGTCCAGTTGCTTGACCATGCTGTTGGCTAGATTCAACGTGGCCCGCAGGTTGGTGCCGATGAAGTGCACGGCCCCGTCCACGTCTTTGTCTACAAGCACTTTCCCATCGGAACCGGTCGCTTGCATGTGAACAGTCATCTTCGTGGCGCCGCTGACCGTGGTGACCGCGCGTTTGGTCTCGCTGCCTTCCTGAAATTTCTGGACGTTGGTCTTGAGTTTGATCAGATTGCCGGTAGAGTCGGCGCGCTTGTCGCCATCGCGCAAGACCTGTTGATATTTACCGGACTTCGTCAGTTCGGTGATCAGGTTCTCATAGATGGCGGCGCTGAACTCGGCGGGCACTCCATCGACAGTCGATCCGACACGCTCCACCTGAATGGAGTAAGGCAACATCGCTTTCGCCGAAGCGGCAGGCTTGGCAGCTGACTGCGCTGCGCTTAGCGATGCAGACAAAAGAAGCAGGCAGATAACACTAAAAAATGAAATTCTCATTTTTTCTCCTTGGCGGCGTCAGCATTGGTCTCCAGCACGGGCACGGTTGTCTTGGCGCCACGCGAGACAAGCTCTTTCTTGAATGGTTCGGCCTGTCCTTTGCGCATCACGAAGATGGCGCTGTGCAATCCACCATTCGCGTCAGTGTAGTCAATGGTTATGTTGTCAAACTCCGCGTGTGCAAACAGGCTCAACACGCGCCCACCGCCATACGGCACCGCCATCTTTGCCACTTTGAATGCTGTACCGCCGGTCTGCTGTGATTCGGAACCGGTAAGGACGTCTTGAATCGAACTCAGGTCGACCGAACCGCTGCCGAACTTTAGGGTCTTGTCATCGAGCCAGAATTTGCCTTTGGCGTTGCGCTTTACATTCTCAAAACCCATCACGTGAGTCGCGCTATCCGGGGTTGCCGCGGGCATGGGTGGCTGGTCGGCGCTCTGTGCGGGCGCTTGTCCGGTGGTCTTCGCGGAAGTTTGTGCCGCGGCTTTGTCCGTGGAAGGCGTTGCATCTTGCGCCCATGCCGCAAGGCCGGTCATGGCCAGCAGCAGTAAGAGTTTTGGCGCGAATCTGTGACAGTGCATGAATGCGCTCCTTGATTTGTGCGAGGAATGCTAACAGCAGAACGGCATTTGCGTGGGAAAATCTTAAGAACGCGTTTGTTTCCGCGAGAGGGAACAATTTGTTGAACGAACTAAGAGCGATGATCCGCAAAGTGCCGCGCGGAAAGGTGTCGACGTACGGCGCGATCGCGGCGGCCGCGGGACACAAAGGCGCCGCACGGCAAACGGTGTGGGCGCTGCGGTCATCGAGCGGGACATTGCCTTGGCATCGGATTTTGGGTTCCGGCGGATCGATCAAGACCACAGGGGAAGACGCCGTGGAACAAAAATTTCTGCTGGAGATGGAAGGCGTGAAGTTCATTGGTAAGCGCGTGGACATGGCGA
>JAICLA010000318.1 GCA_025927695.1 Terriglobales bacterium
CGCTCTTGAAGTCGGACCTGTTTGCGGCGGTTTCAAAGTAAGACAACTGTTCTACAAAGAACAAACGGCACGGACAATGTCCGTGCCGTGTTGTATGTGCCGATTATTTTTTGATTACGTCTTCTGGATGGCGTTGTAGCCGTCGCTGGCGAGCTTGGCGCGCATGGCTTCAGCATCTTTCTGTTGGGCGAAGGGGCCGACCTGGATGTGAAACAGCTTGTTGTCAGCCTGCGTGACGACGAATACCGGATACTCTTTCTTGCGTAGCGCCTTCACTAGAGCGTCAGCGTCTTCCTGTTTACTGACTGCAGCCACTTGCACCATGAAGCCGGTGAGTGATTGCGGTGCGCTGCTCAACTCCGGTGCAACGTTCTTAGCGGCTGTGGCGGACCCTTTTGTTGCGTCGACAACAGCCGGGTTGGTCTTGGTGTCGAGGGTCGCATCTTTCGCGGCGGCATCGTTTGCGGGCACGGTAGAGATGGCGGCATTTTCTCCGCCCGTTGCCGGATTACAGCCCGTATCGCCATCAGCGCAAGGCTTAGCCGCGGCTGCGTCAGTGCTGGCCATATGTCCGGCGGCCGGCTTAATGCCTCCGCTGGTGGAGATATTTGAATTGGCCGCGGAGTCCGTCATCACCGGCGCACCGGCCTGGCTGGAACCTTTGCCCACCAAGTATCCGAGGCTGAAAAAGATGCCGCAGATAATGACCATGCCAAAAAAGAAACCGAGCAGTTTGCCTGTGCTCAGCGTTAGTTCTGTGTCTTGCTCTGCCATTTAAGGCCCCCTGAAAGTGTTGGTCTTACTTCTTGCTTATGAGTGTCTGCAATCCCGCTAAAAGATCTATTGGTACCGGGAAAATCACGGTGGTGTTCTTTTCCACGCCGATCTCGGTGAGCGTCTGCAGATAACGCAACTGGATGGCGGCCGGTTGATCTGCCAACACTTTGGCTGCATCGGTGAGGCGCTGTGCAGCGGCGAATTCGCCTTCCGCATGGATGATCTTTGACCGCTTCTCGCGCTCCGCCTCGGCCTGCTTCGCCATGGCGCGCAACATCGATTCGGGCATATCCACTTGCTTTACTTCGACGTTCACCACTTTCACGCCCCAAGGTTCGGTGTGGCGGTCAAGAATGTCCTGAATGCGAAGGTTTAGTTTTTCGCGTGCGGAGAGTAGTTCGTCCAGCTCTACCTCGCCCAGTACCGAGCGGAGCGTGGTCTGCGCGAACTGTGACGTCTGGTAGACGTAATTGGAGACTTCAACCACGGCCTTTCGCGGCTCCACAACGCGCAGAAAAATAACTGCATTCACTTTGAGAGTGACGTTGTCCCGCGTGATGATGTCTTGCGGAGGCACTTCGAGGGCTTCCTGCCGAAGCGATATGCGCACAATGCGATCGAGGGGTGCGAGCACAAAGACCACTCCCGGCCCTTCTGCCTTTTCCCGCAAATGCCCGAGGCGAAAGATCACGCCCCGTTCATATTCAGGAAGGATGTTGATGCAGTTCAGCAGGTAGATAACAACGATGATAACGATGATCAAAAGGGGATACGAGAACATGGCTTGCCTGTC
>JAICLA010000054.1 GCA_025927695.1 Terriglobales bacterium
CGATGAGATGGGCCGCGTCTTTAAAGACGCGCCCGCGGTTCTGTCACGCACCATGGGCATCGCCGAGCGCTGTAACGTAAAACTGGAAAAGGTTAAAAATCCTTTCCCGAAGTTCGACGTCCCCGATGGCCACACCGCTGACACTTACTTTGAGCACGTCGCACGGCAGGGAATGGCCAAACGCTTCGAGCAGATGCGCTTGCTCACGCACAGCAGCAAGCTGAAGAAGTCCATCTCTGAGTACGAACAGCGCCTCACGCTAGAGATCAAGATCATCCAGCAGATGCAGTTCAGTGGATATTTCCTCATCGTCTGGGACTTCATTCGTTACGCGAAGGTGAATAACATCCCAGTAGGTCCTGGCCGCGGCTCAGCAGCGGGCTCTTTGGTCTCCTATGCGATGGAGATCACTGACATTGATCCGCTGCAGAACGAACTTCTCTTCGAGCGCTTCCTGAATCCCGAACGCGTATCACTTCCTGATATCGACATCGACTTTTGCATGAATCGCCGCGGCGAAGTGATCCAATACGTCACGCAAAAGTACGGACGCGAGAACGTCGCGCAGATCATCACCTTCGGCACCATGGCCGCGAAAGCTGCGATCAAAGACGTGGGCCGCGCCATGGACATCCCCTACAACGAGGTGGACCGCATCGCCAAGATGGTGCCCACCACGTTGAACATCACGCTCGAAGATGCGCTGAAAGATTCCCCGCCGCTCTCGCAGGCCTACAACTCTGAGCCGCAAGTGAAGCAGTTGATGGACACCGCTCGCAAACTCGAAGGCCTCGTGCGCAATGTTGGAGTGCACGCGGCAGGCGTTGTCATCGCGCCGCAACCGCTCATCGAGCTGGTTCCGCTGCACAAGACGAAGAACGACGAAATCGTGACCGCCTTCGACATGAAGGCCATCGAGAAGATCGGGCTGCTGAAGATGGACTTCCTCGGCCTGACGACACTCACTATTCTCGATGACGCGTTGAAGTTGATCGCGCAGCGCGGGGTTCAACTCGATCTGAATGCCCTTCCTCTCGACGACCAGCAGACCTATGAAAAGGTCTTCCACAAAGGACTCACCTCTGGCGTCTTCCAGTTTGAATCCAGCGGCATGCGTGACGTTCTGCGTAGGTACAAGCCGAGCGTCGTAGAAGACCTCACTGCGCTGAACGCACTGTATCGTCCCGGTCCCATCCAAGGCGGCATGATCGATGACTTCATTGATCGCAAGGCAGGCAAAAAGAAAGTCGAATACGAACTTCCTGAGCTCGAAGAGATTCTGAAGGAGACGTTGGGCGTAATCGTCTATCAGGAACAAGTCATGCAGATCGCCAACCGCCTGGCTGGTTATTCGCTCGGAGAAGCCGACTTGCTGCGCCGCGCCATGGGTAAGAAGAACGCGGAAGAGATGGCCAAGCAGCGCGAGCGTTTCGTCTCCGGCGCGAAAGAGCGCGGCTTCAACGAACGCAAGATCGTAAAGATATTCGACCTGATGGAGCAATTCGCCGGCTACGGATTCAACAAATCACACTCCGCTGCTTACGCGTTGCTCGCCTTCCAGACCGCCTACCTGAAGACACACTATCCAGTCGAGTTTATGGCCGCACTGCTGACGTCCGTCACCGGCAGCACGGACGACGTTGTGAAGTACATCAACGAATGTCGCGAGATGGGCATAGCCGTCGAGCCTCCGGACATCAACGTCTCTGACGCAAACTTCACTCCGCACGGCGCCGCCATCCGCTTCGGCCTGGCTGCCGTAAAAAACGTCGGACACAACGCCATCGAATCCATCGTCGCCGGCCGCAAGAAGTCAGGGAAGTACACGTCCTTCTTCGACTTCTGCGAGAGCGTCGATCTCCGTTTATTGAACAAGCGCGTATTGGAGTCGCTTATTAAGAGCGGCGCTATGGACGCCCTCGGCTCTCGCTCGCAACTCTTCGCCGTTGTAGATAAAGCCATAGAGCGCGCACAAAAAGCACAGCGCGATGCCGAATCCGGCCAGCACGGACTCTTCGGTGTGTTCAACGACGATTCTCCCGGAGCCGGCGCGCCGGAGAAGCTTCCCGCCGTTCCCGAGTGGGACGAATTTCAACGCCTCGCCGCCGAAAAGGAGATACTCGGCTTCTTCATCACCGGCCATCCTCTGGAAAAATACGCTGACAAGCTGGCCGACTTTAACGCACTCGACACCCGCGCTATCTCCGAAATGAAACAGGGAACCGGCAAAGACGAGATTCGCGCCGCCGGCGTCCTTACAGGCGTTAAAGTCCTGAAATCGAAAAAGGGCGATCTCTACGCGCAGGCCGCGCTGGAAGACATGTCCGGCAAAGTTGATGTGCTGGTCTTCCCTGAAGCCTACCGCAAGCTTTCAGAGAAGTTGAAGATCGAATCTCCGGTACTGGTAAGCGCCACAGTGCGGATTGAAGAAGGCGCTGCGCCCAAGCTCGCCCTCAGCCAGATCACTCCCTTGGAAGACGCCCAGCCCAAGCTTCCTAACTCCATTCGCATCCGCGTCCCGCTAGATACCGCGACCAACAGCACCGTAGATGCCCTCCAATCCCTATGCGTCGAGCGCAAAGGCGCTGCCAAAGTGTTATTTGACCTCGAACGCCCCCGTGACTTTTTGGTCGTGCTGGAGGCGGAAGGCTATAATGTGCAGGCTGACCGCGCCTTCATCAATCGCGTGGAAGAGCTTTGCGGACGCAACAGCGTGCGCGTGATCGACTAGTCCCGCTGCAAGACCCACTATGGACAAGGTTTCCAAGACCCAACAAGAACTGGAACAGATGGAGCGCCAGCTCGGAAAGCTGGAGTCGCTCGCTGGCGACAATCAAGCTGCCAAAGAACAACTACATCAACTTCTCGAAAAACTAAACACCCTGCGCAACCAGGTTGGCGGCAGCATGAGCGCGTGGCAGCGCACCGAACTGGCCCGGCACGCGCAGCGTCCTTACACTCTCGACTACATCGAGCGCATCTTCACCGACTGGAGTGAGATCCATGGAGACCGTGCATTCGGCGACGATCCGGCCATCGTCTGCGGCATGGCGCGATTCCATGGTGAAGAAGTGATGGTCATCGGCCACCAGAAAGCGCGCGACACTAAGCAAAAGGTCTATCGCAACTTCGGCATGGCGAATCCGGAAGGCTATCGCAAGGCCCTGCGCACGATGAAGATGGCAGAAAAGTTCAAGCGCCCCGTCCTCACATTCGTGGATACGCCGGGCGCATATCCCGGTCTAGGCGCAGAAGAGCGCGGACAAGCCGAAGCCATTGCCCGTAACCTGCGAGAAATGGTTCGCCTGAAGGTTCCTATCATCACCACCATCACCGGCGAAGGCGGCAGCGGTGGCGCACTCGCGATCGCCGTGGCCGATCGCGTATTAATGATGGAAAACTCCGTCTATTCCGTCATCACCCCGGAAGGCTGCGCCTCCATCATGTGGCGCGACGCCTCCAAGAAGGAACTCGCAGCGAGCGCGCTGAAAGTCACCGCACGCGACTTGCGCGAGCTCAAGCTGGTCGATGACGTGGTTCCTGAGCCCGAAGGCGGCGCGCATCTTGACCATGAAAAAGCCGCGGCATTGCTGGATGCCTCGTTGCAAAAGTATCTAGCGGAACTCCGCACTCAACCTGTTGATGCGCTCGTCGCCGCGCGCTATGACAAATTCCGCAACATGGGCCAGTTCTTTACCGAGTGACTCCTTCGCGGATGCCCAAACGCCGATCTGCAACCAGAAGCATTGTTGCGCGCGGATGCTGCCGCGTCGATCTAGCCGGCGGCACGCTCGATATGTGGCCGCTGTATCTGTTCCATCCCGGCGCTGTCACGGTGAACATGGGCGTCAGCGTGATGACAGAATGCCGGATCGATTCCACATCATCCCCTTCGATCACTCTTCGTTCTCGTGACACGAACAAGGAAGATCGCTTCGCAGATGTTTCCTCTTTGCTGAAAGCCAAAAAATTCAACCACACTCTCGCCGGTTATCTCTGTCGCTTCTTTCTCCAAGATGCAGCATTGAAGTCGGGCTTCACCCTGGAAACGCATTCCGAATCACCGGCAGGCGCAGGCATATCCGGTTCCTCCGCGCTAATGATCTCCACCACCGCCGCGCTCGCTCGGCTTACCGGTCGAAAGCTCGACAAGGAAAAAATCCGCGAGATCGCGCAGAACGTCGAAGCGCAGCTCATCCAAGTCCCCACCGGATGCCAGGACTACTATCCCGCACTCTACGGTGGCGTAAATGCGATCCACCTGCGCGAAGACGGCATACACTGCGAAGAGTTGCCGGTAGACCACGCAGAGATAAATTCGCGCTTCGTTCTTGTCTACACCGGAGCCCCACGCCAGTCCGGCATCAACAACTGGGAGGTCTTCAAGTCGCATATTAACGGCGATAAGCGAGTCTTCAGCAACTTCACACAGATCAGCCAGATAGCCGAGGAGATGGAACGCGCCGTCCGTTCAGCCTCATGGACAGAAGTCGCCCGCCTCCTCCGTGAAGAATGGAAACTGCGAAAGACTAATGCTCCAGGCATCACCACGCCGCTGATCGAAAAACTCGTTTCCTCGGCCATGAAGCAAGGTGCCCGCGCAGCCAAAGTTTGCGGAGCCGGCGGGGGTGGTTGTGTGATCTTCTTCGTTGAGCCAGACGCCCAAGCCAGGGTAAAGCGGGCGATTGAGCAGCAAGGCGGACAAGTCCTGCCGTTCAAGGTACATGCCAGGGGCGTCTCAGTCACCGAACAAGCCTGATCTTGCCGTCCGGCGACCGTCTTTTTCCCCCTTACTTTCGGCTCCTGCCCGCATCCAATTAAAAAGCAGAGTTGCCGAAATGAGGGAATATTTGCAATTCCTAAAGAATGGGCGAATCATAGAGACAACCGCCCCGTCCAACGGTGTCGTCATGAATCAGGTCCGCTTTCCCAAGTTCGCCGCAATCGCCGCCATCCTTCTGTTTCTAGCGCAGCCTTTCGCGTCCGCCAAAGATCAGAAACCTAATCAAGCGCCGCCCATCAGCAAAGAGACAAAGCTGCAACTCACGCGGTTGCTGAGTTCAGAATTCGTTTGGACTCGCAAAGCATTTCCACTCGGCAACGAAGGCATTGTGATCATGCCGAACGGAGACTTGAATCCCGATGGCCCCAACCTCGAAAAGGCAGTGATGGCAAGGGGAATGGCCGCCAAGGCGGGAGAGCGCGTCCAGATCACTGACGTCAAATTCAAGGGCAGCGAGATCGTACTTGAGATCAATGGCGGCTCTAAGAAGAAGACCAAGTGGTATCAGCATATCGAGGTCGGCATCGGCAACAATACCGCTCAAGCACCTGACAGCGGCCCCGCGCCCAAGGGTACGTATCTGACCATGGAATTCAAGGGCTACGTGCCGGAAGTCACGCTCGATGAACTAAAAGCACGCATGAATCCCGTAGTCGACTTCAGCGTTAAGTCCGCTACGCAAGCCTATGTGGAGACTCTCCCGCCGATAGCGCGCAAGGCGATCGAGAACCACGAAGCCCTGGTCGGCATGAATAAGGAGATGGTCACCGAGTCCATGGGCCGCCCGCCCAAGCGCATTCGCGACAAAGACGATCAGAATCGCAGTTACGAAGAGTGGATCTTCGGCGAGCCGCCGCAAGATGTGGAATTTGTCCGCTTCGTCGGCGACGAAGTAGTGCGCGTCGAAGTGATGAAAGTGAACGGCGACAAGATCGTCCGCACTCAACGCGAGATCACACTGAATGACCCCGCCGTTGCCACCGCTCAGCCAAAGCCGGCGGCATTACCGCGCCCCGCGAATGCGCCCACATTGCGGCGTCCGGGTGAAGAAATTCCAGACGCTAACCCGAATGGCATACAGACTAGAGTTCCGAATCCGACAACGAGCGGAACGCCTACCGATCCCGGGCCGCCAAAAACGTTCATCTCCTCAGGACCAGCGCGGTAACTCGCGATTCTTTGCGGTACTAGGCGAGCAGGCTTTACACTAAAAGTGTGAAGATTGCGCTGGGCCAGATCAACCCAACCGTCGGCGATTTCTCCGGCAACTCCAAAAAAATCGTTGATTATTCCCATCGCGCGCGCGAAGCGGGTGCGGAACTCATCTTGTTTCCCGAGATGTCAGTCTGCGGATACCCCGCGCGCGACATGGTCGAACGCCCCGCCTTCCTGACCCAATGTCAGGAATCAGTTGAATCGATCGCTCTGCAGACCAAGGGCATTTCCGTGATCTGCGGCTATACCACGCCCGCTGACGCCCGTACGGGAAAATGCGTGATGAATTCAGCCGCACTCCTAAGAGACGGCAAGATTGCATTCGTGCAATCCAAGATGCTGCTACCTACCTATGACGTCTTTGACGAGCAGCGCAACTTCGCACCCGCCGCGAAACAGGAATTGCTTGATTACGCCGGCAAAAAGGTTGCGCTTACCATTTGCGAAGACGCTTGGAATGACCAGCATTTTTGGACACACCGTCTCTACAACATCGATCCAGTCGAAGAATTGGTACGTTCTGGCGCAAATCTGATCCTCAACATCTCCGCGTCACCGTTCCAGATGGGCAAGTTGCAAGTCCGCGAAAAAATGCTCGCCACTATGGCAAAGGCCGACAAGATGCCTGTGATCCTAGTCAACCAAGTCGGCGGCAATGACGGCGTAGTCTTCGATGGCACGAGCCTTGCAGTCGCACCGGATGGCACGGTGATAGCGCGCGCAAAATCATTCGAGGAAGATTTGATCTACCTCGACCTCGATACTCTACGCGGGGACGTCCGCCCTCCTCTCGAGAGCGCCGAAGCTGCAGCTTACAAAGCTCTTGTCCTGGGCACGCGCGATTACATTCACAAATGCGGATTCTCCAAAGCGGTGATAGGTCTCAGCGGCGGCATCGATTCCGCTCTCGTCGCTGCCATTGCCGTTGACGCGGTCGGAAAAGAAAATGTCATAGGCGTAGGGATGCCTGGGCCATACTCATCGCAGGGAAGCATCGACGATGCAAAGGCTCTTGCCAAGAACCTCGGTATCCGCTTTGAAATCATTCCTATCAGTGACATGTTCACTGCTTTCCAATCTACCCTCAAAGATGTTTTCAAAGGCATGAATGAAGATGTGACCGAAGAGAACATGCAGGCGCGCGTGCGCGGCAACATTCTCATGGCACTTTCGAACAAGTTCAATGCGTTCCTTCTTGCCACGGGCAACAAATCAGAGATGGCCGTGGGCTACTGCACGCTCAACGGCGATCTCGCCGGTGCTATGTGTGTGATCTCTGACGTTCCCAAGACCATGGTCTATAAACTCTCGGCGTACGTGAATCGCTGCTGCGAGATCATTCCACGCTCCACCATCGAGAAACCCCCGTCGGCTGAATTGCGTCCGGATCAGGTCGATCAAGACACTCTTCCGCCATATGAGATCCTCGACGTCATCCTTGAGGATTACATCGAAGACATGAAGACCGTGAAGCAGATCGCGACCGAGCGTGGGCTCGATAAAGATCTGGTCCTGAAGATCGTGCGCATGGTCGAGCGCAGTGAGTACAAACGCCAACAAGCTCCCGTCGGTCTGAAGATCACAGAAAAAGCATTTGGTGTGGGCAGGCGCTTTCCCATAGCAGCAAAGTACGAGAAGTGATTCGAATCCACGTTCAGTGAAAGCCATCATGAAAAACATTGTTGTTTTATTTTTGTGCTCTGCCGTAGCTCTCGGTCAAACCGCTAAGACTTCCAAGCCCGCAGCGCATTCCACCGCTCCGGCAAAAGCCACAAAGTCCGCGCCTGCCTCAACTGCCTCTGCTTCCACGCCGGTGACTGAGGCTGAAGTGCAGTCCTTTTTGAAAAAGATGTTTGGTTTCCAGACGCAGGCAGACTGGAAGGTTGCCGATATCTCGCCCGCGCCGGAAGATCCGGCGGTCACGCGCGTCGTTGTCCAGATAGGCCAACAGTCTCAAGTCCTTTACGTGTTGCCCGGCGGTACGTTCGCCATGGCAGGAGACATGATCCCGTTCGGCGCCGATCCTTTCGCGCCCGTGCGCGAGGCATTAGCCGCAGGCGTGAATGGCCCGGTAATGGGCAACAAAGACGCGCCTGTCACGCTCGTCGAATTCAGCGACTTGGAGTGCCCTCACTGCAAGCTCGCCCAACCCGTCATTGAAAAGCTGGTGAACGAATCGCCGAATGCCAAACTCATCTACCAGCCGTTCCCATTACCCATGCATACTTGGGCAAAGCAAGCGGCGGCGTATGCCGAATGTGTCCGCCAGCAGAATGAGCCTGCTATGTGGAAGTTTTCTGACAGTGTCTACGCCGCGCAGACCGAGATTACAGACGCGAATGCCACTGAAAAATTTAACGGCTTAGCCTCCGCAGCCGGTGTTGACGCAGCGCAAGCAGCTACCTGCGCGCTCAAGCCTGAGACCATGGCCAAGATACAGAAGTCGATTGACCTGGGGCTCAGCGTAGGCGTGAACGCCACGCCTACCTTATATATCGAAGGACGGAAGGTCCTAGGCATCAGCGATGAATCCCTGCCAACGCTTAAAGCCATGATCGATTACGAGGCAAAGCAGCCTAAGAAATAAGCATCGCCAAATGATCTCATCGTGAAAAGGTCAATCGCTGTCCAGCGACATCTCCGTGTGCTCAGCGTCCGGTCTTTGCGTGATGATGTGCGGTGTCACCAGGATCAGCAGCTGGTCTGCAGTCGTGGTCCTTCCGTTGTTACTGAAAGCCCGGCCGAACCCAGGCAGGCTCGATAGCCAAGGCATCCCACTCACCATCTTCGTATCGCTCTTGTCCATAGAGCCGGCGATCACTGACGTCTCTCCGTCACGCAAACTGATCGTGCCCACGTATTGTCGATTTGTGATGGTAGGAATGTTATTGAATGACGTGGTGCCTAGCGCCTTGATCGCAAGTTCCATGTTCAGTCTGACCGTGGAGTCTGCGCCGATCTGCGGAGTGGCTTTTAGCGTGACCCCAAGATCTTCATAGCTGTAGGACGGGATGATCGGCTGCCCGCCCGTGATGGCGCTGGTCACGCCGGGAATGGTGATGGCTGGGCTGAACGTCGCGGTGATAACAGGGAACCGGTCGCCGACACGGAACGTCGCCGCCTGCCCTTGCGAGGCGCGGAGCGTCACATGTTCAATATTCGTGAAGAGACTGCGCGTCACGTTGAAGTTTAACGAGGCCGGCGGCACCACCAGTCCTGATGTCGTCAATCCGCCGCCAAAGACCGCAAATCCCTGAGAGAACACCGAGTTCGCCAGCCCGCCGCTCGCAAGCAAAGCTGCCGCCGCCGCAAGATCTTGCGCCGTTGCCGTGCCCGCGCGCAGACGATTGATGATGCCCACCGCGTCCGGCCCCAGGCTTGATGCCGCAGTATTCAGGTTGAACAGTGTGAACTGCAACGGGTAAGCGATGCCGATCTGCTTCGATGCACTCTCATCAAGCCGCAGCACGCGGATTTCGAGCAATACCTGCGGTCGCGGAGCCGTCATCTGGCTGATCAGCATAGCGGCAGCATCCAGCGTCTGTTTCGGCGCGCGGATCGTGATCGCATTTGTCGCGATGTCCGGTGCGAGAAATCGGATCTCCAACACGCTGCGCAAGATATTCACGATCTCCGGCAGCGCCTGGGCTCCGGCCTCGGTTGGCACATAGAACGTTCGCACAGAGGTTCGTTCCACGTTTCGCCGCGTGTCCTGGCTGTCATTGGCCACGATCATCTCGTGGTCAGAGACCGCGATGTGGAAGCAATGCGCCATCATGCAGGCAATATGCATGGCGGTGGCGAAATCAACATTGTCTAGATTCACCGTTACCTGTCGCGGTGTGAAGGACGAATCGAACTCGGTGGTTATGCCGAATGCCCGCCCAATAGTGGTCAGCAGCTGTCGTGAATCGCCCTTCAAGTTGAAGGTGTGCACGCCAGGCTTCGGGTTCAACTCCGGTTCGCTCCCATACTCATACACCGGTTTTGCTCTGGGCTTCGCCGTTTGCGACACTGCATCGTGAACACGTTGGGTCGCATAGGTGTTTGCCGGATCGAGCGCCAGCGCTTTGCGGAATTCATCCAACGCGCCCGTCGGATTGCTCAACTCCATCAGGCTGTCGCCCTTCGTCATGTGTTCTGACACCAGTTCCTCGCGGACAAACTCACGCGCAGTCACTGACGCCACGTCAGTCGGATTCAAACTGGAGCTTTCTTCTAAAAGATTGAACGCATCCGGCAGGGTCGAAGGCGCGGAGGTCAGCCGCATGGCGCGCTGGTAAAGTTTCTGCGATTGCGCCACATCAGCCTTGGACGGCCCAGCAGCGATCTCTTTTTCCGCAGGCGCAGTGGATTTTTTCTGCGCGGCGTCGGTTTGCGCCAGCACGGGTGACACGGCCATAAACATCGCGATGCAAGCCGTGCAGACACTCAGAATGCGCCGTCTCAAAGACACGTGTAAGGGCTATTGTACTTAATCTCAGACGGTGGGCGGGGAAAAGGGTTTACGCCGTTGCATTAGGAATGTGGGCCAAAAGGTCTTCGCAGCTGCTCACGCAAACGTCGGGTCTGAGGTCTGTGAGCTGTTCCACTGTGAATATGCCGGTTGCCACCGCGATAACAGGCGCATTCAACGCCTTAGCAGCCGTTACGTCGTGAACCGTGTCTCCTACGAAACAGACCGAAGCTGAACTACCGATCTGCTTTCGTGCTCGGTCCATGGCATCACGAAAGATCTCTGTCCGGTTCTCGTGCCCATCAGAGAACGCCCCAAACGTGAAGTAGCCGCGCACACCCGCGGACTCGACCTTTATCCATCCGATCCGCTCCAGATTGCCCGTTGCCAATCCAAGTAGTTTTCCGCGTCGTTTCAACTCTGCCAGCAATTGCGTGATACCCGGGCAAAGTTCCGAGCGCACCTGATCGCGGTTCTTCTCCACCTCATCACACATCTCGGTGAACACAGCCTCGCGCTTTAGATCGAACTGCTCCGCCGCCACACCTTCGCGCGCCAGTACCGCACGCAAGATGCCGGTGTCCGTGTTGCCGTGTAAGGGAACCCCATCAATCTTGCAGGTCAACCCAAAATGCTTTTCCAGGGCGAAGTGAAACGAGTTGTAGTGCGCGCCCCCGTAGGCATGCAGCAATGTGCCGTCAATATCGAAGACATAAGCGTCAGCCTCGATCCATTTGCGGGAAGCGGACACCCGTCTCCTTTCAAGCCCGTTCTTATGGATAGTAAGGGTTTAAAGACTAGCGGGTAGCCTTCTTTTCGATCGACGCGGGCTGTGCGCTACGCGGAGGCCTGCGCACGTCGCCATCCGAGCCTGAGCGGCGTAGCGGCCGCACATCGAGTTCCAGTTCCGCCATGGTGCGGCTCAAAGTATTGCGGTGCATGCCCAGCTGTTTGGCAGCTTTGCACTGGTTTCCCTTGTTCTGCTCAAGGACGTTAGCGATGAATACCTTCTTGAACTCACGCACTGCTTCCGCGTAGAGAATGCCACTCGAGTTCATCTCAGAAACAAGGACTTCCAACTGGTTCTTCACTGGACCCGCCTTCCTGAATTATGAGTGCCTACTTGCCACTAGAACTTGGTACGGATTTCTTATCGCCGCCGTTCGCGCCAACTTCCATTCCCGCCTTGCGCAATGACGTTGCACCATCACGAAACATCTGCCTTACATCAGACGGCGCCGCCCAACTTGCGGCACGCGCGGTCACCAAGAAATATCTACCTAGCTGCGATCCCTGGAACATGCCCGAGTCCGGATAGAAAGTGGCGAGCGCCAAAACGCCCACGGATACTATCACTACTCCGCGCACCAGGCCGAAGGCCGCACCTAACAATCTGTCCGCCCATCCCAGCCCGACTTCCTTTACCGCCCATCGCGTCAGTTTCCCCACGACACCCGCGAGCACGCACACCAAAACAAATATCGTCAGAAACGCCGCGCCATTTGCCGCCGCCTGCGATTTCATGTACTGCATGTACCACGGCGCTAGTCTCCAGTACTCCCACACCGCCAAAATGTAACCGAGCACGACGCCGACTAATCCGAAAACTTCAAAAAAGAACCCTTGTGCAGCGGCCACTAAGATCGATAAGCCGATGACCACAATGATGATCCAATCAATGGCTACCAACTCAACTCCCGGCCGCTCAACCGGCGAAACGCCTCCTGATACTTCTGGCTCGTCTTGTCCGCTACATCTTCCGGCAGTGCCGGCGCCGGTGGCTGCTTGTTCCAGTGAATGCTTTCCAGGTAATCCCGCACAAACTGTTTGTCGAACGAAAGCTGTGCACCGCCCGGGGCATACGTGTCGGCTGGCCAGAAGCGCGAAGAGTCAGGCGTGAACACTTCATCCGCCAAAACGATCCCGCGGGGAGTTACGCCGAATTCAAACTTAGAATCTGCCAAAATGATGCCGCGCGTGCGCGCATGCTCTGAAGCTTTTTTGTACAAAGCAAGACTTAACTCACGAAGTTTCTCAGCGTTCGGCTTTCCCACCCGTGAAACCATCTCCTCGAACGGAATATTCTCGTCGTGGCCGCTAGTAGCCTTGATCGCTGGTGTGAATAATGGCTCGGGAAGTTTGTCCGACTCGCGCAATCCAGTAGGCAACTTGACCCCGCAAACTTCGCCGGTAGCCTTGTAATCTTTCCACCCTGACCCAGAAAGATATCCGCGCACCACGCACTCAACAGGGAACATCTCCGCTCGCGATACGATCATCGATCGCCCGCGCACTTGGTCTTCGTAAGGCTTAAGCGCTTCCGGATACTGCGCAAAATCCGCAGTGATCACATGGTTCGCAACAATGTCTTTCAGGAACTCGAACCAGAAAAGCGACAGCTGCGTAAGCACACGCCCTTTTCCCGGAATTCCCGATCCCAAGATGTAATCGAACGCCGAGATGCGGTCCGTCGCGACGAACAAGAGCCGATCAGTCTCCGGCAGCAGATAAATGTCACGTACTTTTCCACGGGCGTGCAGCTTCAGCCCGGGGATTTCTGTCTGCAGGATGATGGAATCGAGGACCAGATGAACGCCTTTGTTGTCTGAATTATTTTTAGAAGAGCAGAGGCGTTATTTTAAAACACGGGGAGCGTTTGTCAACGCGTTGAAAGAGTAATCAACGTGGACAGAAAAAAGTTTTCACCAAAGACAATTGACAGGAGAGTGACTTTGGTGAAACGCGCGCGGAAAATATTTCCGCGCGCTCACGAAAAGTTACTTGCAACAGTTGCCACTATGCGCTAGCGCGCTGTGCTTCGTCGCCGAACCGCACTGACACTACTTTCGACACGCCCGGCTCTTGCATCGTGACTCCATACATCACCGGGGCAGCATTCATCGTGCGTTTGCTGTGCGTGATTAGGATGAATTGCGTGTGCGAACTCATCTCGCGCACCAGGTCGGCGAAGCGTCCCACGTTCGATTCATCCAGTGGCGCGTCCACTTCGTCCAGGATGCAGAAGGGGCTCGGCTGATACTGGAAGATACCGACCAGTAGTGACAACGCTGTGAGCGCCTTCTCGCCGCCAGACAGCAGCAGCACGTTCTGCAGCTTCTTGCCCGGGGGCGAAGCCACAATATCGATACCGCTCTCGGTCGAATTCTCTTCGTCCGTAAGCCGCATGAACCCTTGGCCTCCGCCGAAGAGCTTCGTGAATGTCCGCTGGAAGTTCTCATTGATGATGTTGAAGGCTTCCTCGAACTTCTGCCGCGACACCACGTCGATCTCTTTGATCGTGTTCTGCGTGTTCTCAATGGAGTCGAGCAGGTCTTTTCGCTGCGTCTCCATAAAGTCGTGGCGCTCAGCAGCTTCCTTGTATTCTTCCAAGGCCATCATGTTGACCGGGCCCATCGCATCCAGCCGCGAACGCATCTCGCGATAGAGGTTGTCCTCGGTCACCAGCGCCTCGCCTTCCACAAGAGCGATTGAGGTGTCAGGGC
>JAICLA010000046.1 GCA_025927695.1 Terriglobales bacterium
AAATCTTTATGGATGCGGTGTTCTTCCGGCAGGCCTTGGTCTTGAATCTCGATGAAAAAATTGTTTTTGCCGAAGATCTCGCTGTATTGTCCGGCGGCGGCTTTGGCCTTTTCGTAGTGGCCTTCCATCAGCTCTTCGCAGACCTCGCCGGCGAGGCATCCGGAGAGGCCGATCAAACCTTTCGAGTGCTCGGCCAAAAACTTTTTGCTGACGCGCGGCTTGTAATACATGCCGTGCAGCGAAGCTTCAGACGTGATCTTAACCAAGTTGCGGTAGCCTTCGTCGGTCTCAGCGAGAACTAGAAGATGGTTGTATTTGTCGCCTTCGGGCGCTGCGCGGTGATCGTCCTTCTTGCAGATGTAAAGCTCGCAGCCGATGATCGGCTTGACGTTCGCAGCTTTCGCCGCCTGATAGAAATGCCAAGCGCCGAAGATGTTGCCGTGGTCGGTCATGGCGACCGACGTCATACCCTGTTCCTTCACCCGGGCGACGAGTCTTTCCGGCTCGCAAGCGCCATCCAGCAATGAGAAATGGGAATGGAGATGAAGGTGGGTGAATTCAGACATTGGGCTATGTCTATTTTAATTGTTGCGTCACGATTTCCGAACCCGAGAAAGCGCTTAGGCTGTGCATAACGAGGACAAAACAAAATGCGGGGCCGAAGCCCCGCATCTGTAAACTTCGATGCAAGCGGTTACTTCTTTTTCTTCGCGGCCTTCTTAGCCGGTTTCTTGGCGGCAGCTTTCTTGGCAGGCTTCTTCGGAGTAGCTTTCTTAGCCGTCGTCTTAGGAGCAGCTTTCGCAGCCTTCTTCGGCGCAGACTTCGAGGATTTGCCAGAAGCGACCTTCTTGGCCGCGTCCGCCGCCGCGCTTGCAGCCTTCACAACCGAGCCCACAGCTTTGCCTACAGCTGCCGCTGCTTCCTCTAGCGGCGTCGGGTTACCGAATTCATCTACCATCACACCCTCCTGTTTTTGCTCAGTTGCTGGTTTTCTACCACGTTTTCCTTTTACGCCATCTAAAGATTTCTTGCGCGCCTTACGCGGAGGCGGAGGCGGCGCCACCGGCTCCGGCGGCGAATACGGCTTCAGGAACTTGATGATCTCAGGCTGCGTGCGCAGCTTGTTATCGAGAAGGAGCATGAAGACTTCTTCCGCCAGCTTGGGATACTCGGGCAGTTCCGGCGTGATGCGCAGCTCCGCCATCTCCGGCAGTGGCAAGCGCTTCTTCAAGTCGCGCCACTTGCCGAAGAAATCATTGAGTTTGCGTGTGACAGAACCATTCTTCGTGGTTGCGGCCGTGAATAGGATCGTCTCCGGCTTGGAGTTCTGCAGGAAGGTCCAGGTCTGCGAATTGGTGGCGAGATCTTTCGCCATCAACTTCTTTTGGAAGTCTTTGGAGTCGTCTTCCAGATTCTTCCATGCCTGCACAAAAGACTTCCGCGGTATCGCCTGCTCCAGCGCATGAACGTCAGTGCTGTTCATCTTCGCGGTGATGAAGTACATGACCGCGGGGCCGGAATCTACCGTGTATCCCAGGTTCACCATCTGCTGGCGAACTTTCATAAGATGGTTCAGACCAGGCACGTCCACTTTGGCCACCGACCAATGCGGATGCAGCACCTGCAGCCATCCTTCTTTTTCAAGCGCGCGCATGACTTTGAGCGGATCGGTCTCATGCGCAACCTGCTCGATCTCGTGTCCGATCAGCTTGCGATTGATGTGGCTAATGTAGTCATTCTCTTTGGCGGCGTCATATCGCCCTTGCGTGCGCTCTTCCAGAGTGAAATCAAAGCGCGCACAGAAACGAGTGGCGCGGATCATCCGCGAAGGCTCTTCCAGGAAGGAATAATTGTGCAGGATACGAATGAGCTTGCTTTCAATGTCAGCCACTCCGTTGAATGGATCGAGCAGCAACCCGCGCGAGCCCGGATTCAACGAGAGCGCCATGGCGTTCATGGAGAAGTCACGGCGACGCACGTCCTCATTGATAGTGGCCGGACTTAGCTCAGGCGCTTTGCCGGGCTTGTCATAGACTTCATTGCGCGCACTAGTGATCTCACCGCGCAGATTGCCGGGCAGTAGGACGAAGACCGTCTTCACGTTCTCGTCAGTACCCTCAACGATCGCGCCGGCTTTTTCTAAATCTTTGACAAGCTTTAGGGCGTTGCCTTGCACGGCGAAATCGAGGTCGCGAATGGTAGCGCCGCCGATGATGTCCCGCACAACGCCGCCGACGAGATGCACATTCATCTCATGCTGGCGGGCAATGTCTTGCACTAACTTCACTCCGCGCTGCTGTTCCGGCGTAAGCCGGCTTTCCATCATGTAAATGTAATCAGCCATTTTTGATCAGTGAGTCAGTCCTATGGCGCTGAAGGGCGCTTCTAAAGCAGGATTTTCCCTGCGAGCCCCGAGCCGCTCTTGGTTTTCTGCTTGTAAGTGGCTATGAAATATAGACTTAGGCAGCTTTCTACGAGAATTGCTAAACGCAACACAATAACATAAGACGTTACCAGTTGGCTACATCAGTGCCGAGAATCGCGATTTGATGGGAGAATGAAGTTTCTAGTTCCCAGTTTCTCGTTTTTAGAAAAGCGCCGGCTCTGCCGGTTTTTAATTTTCGAGAAACTAGAAACGAGAAACTACAAACTGGCTGTTCATGCCTTCCACGCATAAAAAAGTCGTAGTTCGTAAGATCACCCGCGATGCCATCAGCGGGTATGTGTCGCCGGCGAGCTTTGTGTCTGAGGGCAAGTTGGAGTTGCTGTCCACATCCGGCAACCTGGTCCGGATTGAACTTTCGGAAGTGAAGTGTGTTTATTTCGTCCGCGACTTCAATGATCCGGAAGGCACTAGTCGGAAGACATTTACTACGCGCCCGCGTACGGAAGGATTATGGGTGCGACTCAAGTACAAAGATAATGATGTGGTCGAAGGCTTGATGCCGAACGACCTTACGCAAATTCCCGCTGACGGTTTTCTCCTCAATCCGCCAGACACGCGCGGCAACACGCAACGCATCTTTGTTCCCCGCTCGGCATTAGCTTCATTGACTGTACTGGCAGTGATCGGCGGAATGCAGGGGCGGAGACGTCCGGCGAAGGACGAGGCCGAACAAGAAAAGTTGTTTACCGAGTGACTAGCGGGCCCCTCAATGGGCTTTCGGTCTCGCCTGTTCTGGGTCATAAAAAGAAAAAGGCGCACCCGTAAGGTACGCCTTTTAAATCCTCGGAAACTATTGCGTAATGGTCTTCACCGCGTCGCCGATCTTGAATCCCGAACCGGAGACGACAGAGCAAACGGATGAACCGTCATCGACGTCAGTGACCTTCACCACGCCGACTGGAGTCGTCATGCGTCGGATCACTTTGCCGGTGCTGGGATCTTTGATCTCACGGGTCACGCGTTCCACGTTCAGCGTGTCGCCTACTTTGACTCCATTCTTGCTGCCCACATTCAGAACGATGCCGCCGTCGACTGAGGCGACCAAACCTTCAACGGTGATCGTACGCGTGACTAGTTTGCTGTTGTCGGCGATCACTTCAGTGCTCATCTGCTCTACGGCCTGCTTCACCGCTTCACCGATGATGGTATTTTGAAAACCGCTGCTGCCGAAGTCGACGTTGCCGCCGCCGAAGCCGCTCCATCCGCCGCCACCGCCGAGAAGACCGGTGCTTGAACGCTTGGATTCGCCTTTGCCTTCTGCCACGCCCAGGATCTCAGCCGTATCGATGTCCACGATGCGCGCATCGAGTCCAACCACGGCTTTCGATTCCTTATGCGAGAAGCCGCCAACACCGAAACGGCCGAGGCCACCGCCTGCTCCGCCTACGTTCTGGTTCTTGTTGTCATTGCCGAATTGCGTGACGCTGCCCACGATGATGGCGTCAACACCAAGTAGTTTGCCCAGCTTCGCTGCAGAATTCGGATTTGCGCGGTCGCTATTCGAGAAGTTCTGCTCGGCCAGGATCTTTTCCATGGCTTTGCGCTCGATGACAGAGTAAGTGCCGTCTTTTACCAGGTATTTCACCAGCAGGTCGGAAATACCTTTGCCGATGTCCACATCAGAACCGAAGAGCGCTGCTGAGTTGCTGCGGACGGTAGCGTAGTCAAAATCAAAGACTGCGACGCGCTTCTTGCGTCCGCCGTTTGCCGGCGCGGTTTGCGCCTGAGCTACTACGGCCAACAACGTGATGAGTGCGCACACTGTTAAGAATGAACGTTTCATGGCTGCTCTCCTAAAAACAGAAAATGATGCAGTTGTTTGCGCGAGAATCTTACTTTCCACACTTTCGAGTGTCAATAATCTTACCCCCGCCAACCTGTGTAAAATCTTTTGCATGCCTGAACTCACACTGAAACAGGTTGCGGAAAAACTTGGCGCCCGGCTGGATGCGCATTCGCCAGATGCTGGAACAGCCATGGTCCGCGCGGTGGCCGGCATTGAGACTGCGAATGCGGGCGAGATCACTTTTATTGCGAATCCCAAGTATGGGCCGCTAGCCAAAACCACGCAGGCATCTGCGGTTCTTGTCGCTGAAAATTTCGCGGGACTGCCGACACAAACGACTGCGGCGTTGCGAACCACGAATCCGCATCTGGCGTTTGCCAAGGCGATTGAACTTTTTCAGCAACCGCCGCGGTATGAGCCGGGAGTACACCCGAGCGCTGTCATCGATGGTTCGGCAAAGATCGGCAAGAACTGCCACGTCGGTGCGTGTGTGGTGATCGGCAAGAATGTTGTCGTCGGCGATGACTGTGTTCTGCTGCCACATGTGGTTTTGTATGACGACGTGCGGATCGGAAACAATCTGCTGGCGCACTCGCACGTCACGGTGCGAGAAAAGTGCCGCATAGGAAACAACGTGATCTTGCAGCCGGGCGTGGTCATTGGCTCGGACGGCTTCGGTTTTGCCAAAACTGATGAGAGCAAGTGGTACAAGGTGTTTCAGTCGGGAATCGTTGTTATCGAGGACAACGTCGAGATCCAGGCGAACTCCTGTATCGACCGCGCCTCTATCGGCGAGACTCGCATTCGCGCGGGCGCAAAGATCGACAATCTTGTGCAGGTGGCCCACAGTTGCGACATTGGGGAGAACACTTTGCTGTGCTCGCAAACAGGATTGGCCGGATCGACTGAGGTCGGCAAGAATACTATTCTGGCCGGCCAGGTAGGTGTGGTGGGACACCTTCGTATCGGAAATAATGTTATCGTCACCGCGCAAAGCGGTATCCCGGGCGATGTGGAAGATGGCAAGATAGTCAGCGGATCTCCGGCATTTGACAATAAGCAATGGCTGAAAAGCGTGTCCATTTTCAACAAGTTACCGGAATTGGCTAAAGCGGTACGTGCGGCGACGGCGGGTGGGCAATCGAGCAAAAAAGATTGACCATTTTTTAACGTTTTGGGATAAAGCTGCATCCAAGGAAAGCAGAGTTGCTGTTTTCTTTTCTAGCAGTTGGCGCAATCCCAAACCTCAAGTAAGATTCACCCGCTCCACTGAACCACAAGGCAAGCCCATAAATGTTCATTTTGGACACTGAATCCAAGAAGACTGAAGTCGCGCCCATACGTGTCTTGCTGTTAGACGACCGGCCGGATCTGCTGATTCTGCGCTCGGCGATCCTTCGCCAGAATGGATACGAGGCAATCACTTCTTCTTCCATTGAAGAGGCGGAGTCAAAGCTGGAAGATTGCGACATCGCCATTCTTGATTATCACCTCGGACAGGGACGGTTCGGAACGACCGTGGCTGAAAGCTTGCGTGAGAAACGTCCGCAAGTGCCGATCATCATTTTGTCTGCCACGCTGGAGCGCAAGTTCGGCGGCGTGGAAGACATGCATCTGCTGAAAGGCCACAGCTCTGTGGAAGACATGCTGGCGGCGTTGCGGTCGTTTGAGGCGAAGCGTCGAGGAAAACCAGTTGTGGTGGATGCGCGAAGTTTCTATTACTCGCGCATCAGCATGGCGATGGGCGATGACATTGTCCTGGAGATCATGGACGAAGAGGGGAACTGGCAGTACGTGAATGACACCTTCGCCAAACTCTACGACAAAAAACGTACGTGGTTCCTGGGCAAGAACCTTTTTGACGAATTCCCTGAATTGCGCGGCGAATGGCAAGAAATCTTGCAGACGGTGGCAACTACGCGTGAGACCTACGTCGACCGCAGCTTCCGGGGCATCCCTAAATTGCCGAAGAAAAATTCCAGTTGGACGTGGAACGTTCTGGTCTTCCCTCTCAAGTTGCACGATGAGCGAGCCGGAGTGGTACTCACCGCGCGCGTCATCGAAAAGAAGAGCTAGCGGACTTTCATTCTGGGTTCGCGCTACACTGGTTGCGTGAGCCGCTTTTTCCTTGCATCGCTTACCGTCTCTCTTTTGCTTTTGGGCTGCACTGCCCATGTGGTTGAAGTGGACATTGTGAACCAGAGGCCCGAGGCTATCCGTAATATTGAAGTAAGTTTTGGCGGCGGGACATACGGCAAGTCATCGATCGCTGCTGGAGCCACGAATCACAATCGCATCAAGGTCTTCAGCTTGGCGCCGATCCAAGTCCAATTTGACGACGCGAACGGAAAGCACGTGACCACGGACGGTCCTAAGCTGGCGAAGAACGCCGAAGGTTCTGTGACGCTGACGATCGACGCTAATGGGCAGCAATGGTCAGGCGGGGCTAAATAGCTAAAGTCCTTCCACAACAACCAGGTCCGCTTCCGAACAAGATCGCCGAATAGACTTGGCTTTTGCATATTCGGCGGACGCCCACCAGGCTTTCGCCTTTTCGACATTGGGAAATTCCAGGATGACCATTCGGTTGGGCTTGAACGAGCCTTCGAGCGTCTCGGATGTGCCGCCCCGTGCAAGATACTTACCGCCATATTGCGCGATCGACGCCGGCGCAAGCACCTTGTAATCTTCGTAACGCTTCGGGTCTTTCACTGTGACATTCACAACGATGTAAGCGGACACGTTCTCTCCTGTAGTGCGTGGCGTTATTTCATTTCGGGCGGCAATGCGCTGGCGATCTTTTCGCGCACGGCTTCCATCAACTGTTCGCGATCGGTGAATTTCGCGGGGGACATCGGCGGATGGAACACCAGCGTCGCGGTTCCCTTCTTAATCTTCCACGTTTTCTTCGGCATCATGATCTCCGTACCATAGATGGTCATAGGGACGACTTTCATTCCGCTTTCCATGGCCAGGTGGAACGGTCCTTTTTTGAACGGCAATAGCTTGCCGTCAGGCGAACGTGTGCCTTCGGGAAACACAGTGATATTCACGCCAGAGCGCATCACTTCCGTGGCGCGCTGGATGCTGGCGATGGCTGCCTCGCGATTGCTACGGTCCACAGGCACAAATGACGCCATCTTCATTGCCGTGCCAAGAAGTGGGATGCGAAATAGTTCCTTCTTCACCAGTACTGCCGTACGCTTTGGAATGCTGGGGACCACGAGCGGAGGATCCATGTTCGAGACGTGGTTGCACATATAAATGTATGTGCCGTTGTTGTCGAATCCGTCGAGGCCGCGCACGTCAACGCGCGCGCCGGCGATCTTTGCGCCAGTGAATGCGGCCCACATGGCCGCGCGGTACATCCACTCCACGCTGCCGGTCATTAGCGTCCAGGGAATGCCGACGAGCCCGATGAGCGGGATCATGACGGCGTAGAACAACGCCCAGATGACGACGCGGATCACGCCGGGTGATTCGCCTTCGTCAGGGATTCGAGCCGCTGCGGCAGCTTCTCATAGATGTTTCCGAAGCCGCCGTTAGAGAGAATTGCGACCACGTCTCCGCTCCGCAGTTCAGCAGAGATGGTCTCGACGATCGCATCGGCGTCGCGAAGTTCGCGGGCGTTGCGACCTTGAGCTTTGATGAGATCCACTACAGCAGCGGTAGTGAGGCGTTCGTTCTCGACGATTGCCTCAGGCTTGAAGATGCTGGTGATGATGGCCTCGTCGGCAATGGCGAGGCTTTCAGCCAGTTCTTTTTCAAACACTTTGCGGCGTAGGGTATTTGAGCGCGGTTCGCAGACCGCCCAGAGGCGCGACTTCGGATATCGCGTTCGCAGGGCCTTGAGCGTCTCTGATATCGCAGTGGGATGGTGCGCGAAATCGTCAATGATGGTGATGCCGTTGACCTGCGCCTTCACTTCCAGGCGACGTTTCACACTCTTGAAGCTGGAAAGCGCCTTGGCAATGTCTTGCACCCTAATGCCATACGCATGAGCTAACGCTGCGGCGGCGGTGGCGTTCAGTACGTTGTACTCACCAGCGAGCGAGTATTCGAAGTCGGCCCACGGCTCGCCATTCTTTAAAACGCGCCAGTGGGTTTTGTCTGCGGTGAACTTTAGGTCCACGATCCGCCAATATGCCTTCTCTGAAAAGCCGTAGCGCTCGACTGCACAAAAAGCCTTGGCTACGCACTCATCTACATTTGTATTTGCGTCGTAGGCGATGATGCGTCCGCGCTGGGGAACGAGATTCACTAAGCGTTTGAATGCTGTCTTTACCGCGTCGAGATCCTTATATATGTCAGCGTGGTCGAATTCGACCGAGGTAAGGATCACTGCGTCAGGAAAGTAATGCAGGAACTTCGGGCCTTTGTCGAAGAATGCGGAATCATATTCATCACCTTCGATGATGAAGTACTTCGAATCCCGCAATGCAAAACTGCTGCCAAAATTTTCCGCTATACCGCCTACGAGAAAAGATGGTTCGGTCCGAGCAGTCTCGAAAATCCATGCCAACATGGACGTGGTCGTGGTCTTTCCATGCGTACCGGCCACAACCAGTTTCTCCCGCCCTGCCAGAAAGTCTTCGTGCAGCATCTGCGGTAGAGAACGCATAGGAATGCGCTTGTTCAGAACTTCTTCCAGTTCAACATTGCCTCGCGAGATGGCGTTCCCTACCACCACGATATCCGGCTGAGGCTGAAGATTGGCTGCCGAGTAAGGCTCCAGGATCTTGATGCCGCGATTGCGCAGGAAATCTGACATTGGGGGATAGGCTGCGGCGTCTGAGCCTGTGACCTGGAATCCGCGCTCCTGAAGGAGCGCAGCCAGCGCGGCCATCGCTGTTCCGCAGACACCGATGAGGTGCACCCTCTTGCCTTTCAGTTCAGAGGGAGGGCCGCTTAGGGTCGGCATGTAAGTTTCACCTCATCTGATTTCACGTTAAGCTCGACCTGCATTCCGAGTGGCAGGCATAGATTGGGCGATGAGCCGGGCTTTACGTGTCCGGAGCGTAAACCGATACCCACCGGAATTCCCAGATCGCCCACAACGTTGTGGATGGACTGAACCAGCGTGTAGTCCTGTCCGCCGGGTTGGATGCAGTCCACCATCTCGCCGAAACAGATTCCGCGGACGTCCTTCAGTTTTCCGGATAGCTTGAGTTGCATCAGCATGCGGTCGATCTGGTATGGCTTGGTGGCGATATCTTCGATGAAGAGGATCGTGCCAGAGGTCTCAATCTCATATGGCGTGCCGAGCGAAGCAGCGAGCATCGACAAACATCCGCCGTATAAAATCCCCGTCGCACTTCCCTCTATCACCTGGGGAACATTGGATCGATATTCAAATCCGCCGGTCACATCTTCGACGAAGGCGCCTCGCGCAAATTGCTCACGGTCTGAGACAGCCATGGGGCCGTGGAACGTCACCAGGTCAGCCTGATCGCAAAAATAAGTAAGCAATGATGTCACGTCGCTGTATCCCATAAAGAACTTGGGGTGCGCGCGGACCACATCGAGATCAATGCGCGGTAAAAGATGATTCGTCCCGTAACCGCCGCGCGCGCAGACGATGCCATCAATATCGCTGCGCTTGAACATCTTGTGCACTTCCCACGCGCGCCGAATGGCGTTCCCGGCAAAATACAACTCGCTGTCAAAGATGGAGTCGAAGTAAGTGGTCTTGAAACCCAGCTTCTGAAGTGACACGCACGATTCGTCGAGCTGTTCTTTCTTGATCTGGCTTGCCGGGGCGATGATGCCCAGCGTGTCACCTGCGCGAGGGATTTTAGGAATATTTCTGGCAGGCTTGCCGGGCTGACGCATCTGGCTATTGTAAGTTACGCCGCGAATTCGCCGGACTCTTCTATACTCGCCGGGCCGCGCAAGATGACGTCTTCTTGCTCCCAAGTGACGATCTGCAATCCACCTTCAGAACGAACTCGCACCGGCGAGACGACGAGGTCGGCGGCGATTGCGGCCACAGCCGCCGCGCATGAACCAGTACCGGACGATTGAGTAGCGCCTACGCCGCGCTCGAAAAATCGGGCTTCGATCTCCGATGAGCGCAGCACTTGCACGAAACTCACATTAACGCCCTTGGCGAAAACCTTCTTCGCCTGGATCTCAGCGCCGCGCTTCTTCCAATCGAAGTCAAAGCTCTCAACAAAAACCACGAACTGCGGATTCCCCATGGAAAGCTTCATGCCCTTTAGCTTGCCCACGGGGAGAAACATCTCCATCACGCCTTCGAGCTCGGGCTGGCCCAGGTTGGTCTCAAATTCAAAATCGTTGCCGTCGCGCGCGCGCAACTTGCACTGCCTCACTCCGGCGCCAGTGCGCACTCGGACCAGTTCGCCGCCATGCAAGGCATGCCAATGTGCGGCTACGCAGCGCGTGCCATTGCCGGAGATCTCCGCGTGACTGCCATCGGCGTTGATGAGATCGGCATTAACGTCTGCGTCGGCGTCCGGGCTTGGAGCTATCCATTCCACGCCATCCGCACCGAAATCTTTGCACATTCTTACGGAAACAGCAGAGCGCTGTTCTGGCGCTACGTGTTCTTGGCCGACCAGCAGAAAAATGTTGCCGCATCCGCTGGCTTTTACGAATGGAATCCCTGTTTCACTCACTGCTTTCGTTTCCCCTGATCGATTCGACCCGTACGATCCCTGTCGTGGACTGCAATTTTTTCAGCAATGCCATGTGATCTCTGTGCTTCGCGTCAACGGTGAACTGCACACGATGACCGCCGTTCGCTGGTGCGATGGAGATGCTTTTTGTGATCAATCTCAATTCCTCCATCACGCGGTTCACGGTCGCGATCAACTGATCTGGATAATTCCCCATCACCTCGTAGCACATGGTGAGAGGCTTGAAGTTGAAACGCGCCTCCATCTTTCCTAGAAGCGTTAAAGCCACCAGTATCACAATGGTTGCGAAGATCGCGGACAAGTACTCGCCGCCGCCCACCGCCATGCCAATAGATGCAACCACGAATAAAGTGGCTGCCGTCGTCACGCCAGTGACCGTCGCTCCCGAATGCAGGATGGCACCAGCGCCGATAAATCCGATTCCAGGGATGATCTGTGCAGCGATACGGCTGGGGTCGAAATTCGCGCCAGATGTGGAATGCGAGTAACGCATGGAGAGAAGGGTGAACATGGCCGCGCCGAAGCAAATAAACATGTTGGTTCGCAGGCCCGCGGGCTTATGCCGAAGTTCGCGTTCCAGACCGATGATGCCACCTAGCACGGCGGCGACGACCAATTTCAACACCGTCTCTGAGACGAATGTTGCCAGGTCCATCTTCGGCGAGAATGTTTCCCAAAGCAGATGCATGCGCGGAGGATTTTATCACTGCAACTTCTGTTTCGCGTGGCTTCGATAAATCCGCGCGGGCGGCTGTCCTGAGGTATGCAAAACCTCAAGTTCCTCGAGGTCGTCAGGATGCTTCGCCACCGCCTGGCTCACGGGGTCGTCCCCGATGGAAATGACGACATTCGCGTTCGCCGCCGGCGATTGCAGCGCGCGCTGCCAGTATCCCCAATTGTTTTCTGTGACCACGTGCTTCAGCGGAATGCCCGCACGCTGTAGTGCGCCGACATGGTCAGCCGTGTACATCAGGTAGGTTGTGTCTTTTGGGAAGAAGCGCAGCTCGTTGGCTAGTGCTGTTTCAAATCCGATGCGCGTGACAGCGTTCACTCTCGCCTCCCGCAGGCAAATGGGAGCGGCGCGCCACACACTCACATAACTGAGTGCAGCGATGAGCGAGAAGACAGCGATGGCGATCTGATTGAAACGCCGCGAGTAGTTCACGCGAAGGACCAGCTCAAGGCCAAGCCCGGTGAAGACGGCGATGACCGGCAACAGCTGAAGTCCATAGCGAACGTTGTAATAGGAATACGGAGTCCACACCGGAATGAAAACGGGCACTCCGCCGTATGCGATGCAGAAAATGTAGAACGGCAGTGGTAACCACAGCAGAAGTGCGATGCGCCATTGCTTGCGCAGCGCGCCGAGCAAACTTGCCAGCACGGCGATGTGGAGCAGCACGTTCTGCCATTTGTTGTCGCCGACGTTCAGCTTCGCGCACTTGATGAAATAGACCCATGAAACCCAGAGGCTGTGATATCCGGGATGTGGGGAACCGCCGGCAGCCATAGTGCGCGCGGCAATGGCGCGCGCGGAGTAAGGGCCATTAGCAAACTCGAGTGCGTTTTGAAACACCTGCCAGTTGTACCCGAGCCAGGAGAGTGGCGGCACAATCACCAATAGGGCGAAGATGATGGGATTGCGTCCGAGCGTGCCGCGGACCTCAGAACTCGTCCGAACGAAATGAAACAACGCGCACAGGGCGACGACTACCGCCAGCACCCAACCGTCGTACCGCGTGTACATGGCGGCGGCCAATGCGATGCCGCATTTGGTGAGCGCGCTTCCGGCGGTCAGGCCGCGCTTTTCGCCGAGCGCCTGTTGGTATTCGATCAAGTACGCGATTGCCCAGACCATCGCCGCTAAGTAGATCGACTCCGTCATCGCGGTCGATTGCAGGTACAACAGGTTCGGATTACACGCGTAGATCAGCGCCGCTAACCACGCCGCCGGTCGTGAGGCAAGCTGCGACACGATGCGGTAGACGCCTACGGTGCCGGATAAAAACGCGAGCATCGACCAGATGGATCCCGCAAGACCCGTCTGCCACGCGACGTCAGACGCGACGAACGGAAGCATCAACACATGCGGCAACGGGAGCCACACGGTGCCAAGCTGCAGAGGGCCGGGGGTGAGCGAATCGATCACGCGGCGCGCGATGTTGATGTGCGCGACGGCGTCTCCGTATAGAAGTATTTCGTTGTGGCGGAAGAACCACGCGAATGCGACCAAAGCCATGATCGTGGTGAAGATCGTCAGCTTGGTCTCGTCGGGGTTGGGATTGTTGCGCAAGCGTGTGCCTGAGGCTTAGTCCTCTAGGTGGCTGAGTTCGCGGAAGAGTTCAAAGCGGGCATCAATCTCAGAGCGCTTGAGTGTCTTAAAACGCTCGGGGCCAAACTTCTCTACGGCGAATGAGCCCATCACACCGCCGAAGAACATAGCTCGTTTGAACACTTCGCGGTTCAATTCGGTCTGCGCGGCGATGTATCCCATGAAGCCGCCGGCGAAGCAATCGCCAGCTCCCGTGGGATCGACCACTTCTTCGACCGGCAGAGCGGGCGCGCGGAACGGGTGCATCCCAGCTTCCTTGAAGAATGCCGTGGCGCCGTATTCGCCATGCTTGATCACCAGCACGCGAGGACCGTGGGCGAGGATCTTCTGCGCAGCACGCGGCAGGCTTGCGGTTTTGCCGAGCATGCGCGCTTCGCCGTCATTGATGAGAAGGACATCGACCTTCTTGAGGATCTCAGCCAGCTCATTCGGCTTGCTGTTGATCCAGTAGTTCATGGTGTCACATCCGACGAGCATGGACTTGCTCATCTGGTTGCGGACTCCCATCTGTAATACCGGATCAATATTGGCGAGGAAAAGGTAATCGCTGTCTTTGTAGGCGTCGGGGATCTGCGGCTCAAACTTTTCAAATACATTTAATTCCGTGGCAAGAGTATGCGCTTCATTTAAGTTCTCGTTGTATTCACCACGCCAGAAGAATGATTTGCCGGGAACGCGCTGCAGCCCTGTGAGATCGACTTTGCGATCGCGCAAGATCTGCTCGTCTTCTTTCGAGAAGTCGTCTCCAACAACAGCCACCACGCGCACCTGCGTGAAGAAGCTTGCGGAGATGGAAAAATAAGTCGCAGAGCCTCCCAGCACGCGGTCGACCGAACCGGCGGGGGACTTGATACCGTCATACGCGACGGAGCCAACGACGAGGATCGACATGGTTAGGCGCTCACCTTCTTCTCAAGATACTTGTCCAGGATCAGCTTCAGTTTTTCACGGGTGGCGGACGGGATCCGTGCGGGGTCAGTCATGATGCCGCTCGCTAGCGCAGAGCCGCATTTGCATGAGCGAGTCTTCGGCAGCGATGCAACAGCTTGCAGCAATACTTTCTGCGCGTTTTCCGCATTCTGATGGACTACCGCGATGACTTGCTCGACGGTGACTGCATCGTGGCCGGTGTGCCAGCAGTCATAATCCGTGACCATTGCGAGCGTTGAGTAGCAAATCTCTGCTTCGCGTGCGAGCCTCGCTTCTTGCAAGTTAGTCATGCCGATGACGTCCATCCCCCAGCTGCGATAGACGTTTGATTCGGCGCGCGTGGAAAACTGCGGGCCTTCCATGCAAACGTACGAGCCGCCTAGCTTGCCGACTACGCCGACTGACTTGCACGCCCCAGCAAAAACTTTTGCCAGCTCACCGCAGACGGGGTCAGCGAGAGATACGTGGGCGACGATGCCATCGCCGAAGAACGTATCCACACGATGCCGTGTGCGGTCAAAGAACTGGTCAGGGATCACGAAGTCTGTAGGCTTGTGCTCTTCCTTGAGGGAGCCCACGGCAGAGACAGACAGGATGCGCTCAACTCCGAGTTGCTTGAATCCGTAGATATTGGCGCGAAAATTCAGTTCGCTGGGCGAGATGCGGTGCCCGCGGCCATGGCGGGAAAGGAACGCGACCTTGCGGCCTTCGAGTGTGCCCAACACATACGCGTCAGACGGTGCGCCGAACGGCGTGGTCAGCGTGAGTTCCTGCGCACCGGTGAGTCCGGGCATGGAATACAAGCCGCTGCCGCCGATAATGCCTATTTCTGCTTGCTGCAAAATCAGGGGTGCTCCTGCTTGGGATAGTGAGTCGTTGCGAACCAACGATTATACAAAA
>JAICLA010000064.1 GCA_025927695.1 Terriglobales bacterium
AGGAGTTCGCTGCGTCGGGGCGAGGCTGAGGCGAGAACGAGCATGGTGTTAGCAGTTTAGCTGGTGCTGGCTTTCGGGTGCGGATTTGTAATTGCCAAAATTTGTAATTGCCAAAACTGGAAAACCCACACAAAGGCGAAAGAGAACAAGTGGTCAGGGCAAGATTGGGCCGGGAAATTGCATCTTAAACCCTGATGCGTGAATTAGTCACAGACAAAGTGGTGCGAGCAGGATTGTCGCTGGGCGCGAATTTGCTTGGCGACGATGAGTGCGAGTTTCGCGTTTGGGCTCCTATGGCGCAGCGGGTTGAGGTGAAGCTGCAGCGGGCGAATCCACCTGCGAACAACGCGCAGGTGGGGCACCCGGCTTCCCATTCTCTTATTGCGCAGCACGCCGAGGTTCTGCCGATGCGGCGTGAAGAGGACGGACATTTTTTTGCGCGCGCGAAGGCTACGGCGGGCGATAAGTATGCGTACATCGTGGATGGAGCGGCGCCGCTGCCGGATCCCGTGTCGCGATCGCTGCCAGATGGCGTGCATGGGCCGACCGAGATCGTTGATGCGGAGGCGTTCCGCTGGGAAGATGACGCGTGGCGCGGGCTGCCTATGCGTGAGTACATCATTTATGAACTGCATGTTGGGACGTTCACGAATGAGGGCACGTTCGATGCGGCTGTCGGGAAGCTGCATTATTTGAAAAATGAGCTGGGCGTGACTGCTATCGAGATCATGCCGGTGGCTGCATTTCCTGGCGAACGTAATTGGGGATATGACGGCGTTTCACTTTTCGCAGTGCAACAGAGTTATGGCGGGCCGGATGGGTTGAAGCGGTTTGTGAATGCCGCGCACAAGGTCGGGCTCGCTGTTGTGCTGGATGTGGTTTACAACCATTTGGGCAATGAAGGCAATTATCTGCGGAATTTTGGTCCGTACTTTACTGACCTGCACAAAACGCCTTGGGGCGAGGCTGTGAATTATGACGCGCCCGGTTCCGAAGGTGTACGGCAGTTTGTGGTCAAGAACGCGTTGTATTGGCTGAGCGAGTACCACATGGACGGATTGCGACTCGATGCGGTGCAGACCATCCATGATGATTCGTCGAAGCACATTCTTGCGGAGATAAAACAGAACGCTGCGAAGTTTGCGCGGGAAAGTGGGCGCGAGATCTGCGTGATGGCGGAGTCGGATGAGAATGATTCGCGTCTTGTGAAACCGGGATCGGAAGGCGGATACGGTCTGGATGGATTCTGGAGTGATGATTTTCATCATTGCGTTCACACGTTGCTGACAGGCGAGAGCGCGGGCTACTACCAGGATTTTGGAAAGCTGGAGCAGTTGGCGCGCGCGTTGAGGGAGGGATATGTATTCCAAGGAGAGCCGTTTGCGTTCTGGAAACGGCCGCGGGGTACGGATTCGCGCGATGTACCGCTGCCGGCGAATATCATTTGCATTCAGAACCATGACCAGGTGGGCAATCGTGCGAAGGGCGAGCGGCTGACTGAGCTTGCTTCTTTTGCGCAGCGTCAGGCGGCGGCCGCGCTGTTACTGCTGGCTCCGCATACTCCGCTAATCTTCATGGGGCAGGAGTTTGGGGAGACGGCGCCGTTTCTGTTCTTCACGAGTTTCACTGATGCCACATTAGCGAATGCGGTGCGCAAGGGGCGTCGCGAGGAGTTCAAGGACTTTGCCTGGAATGAGGTGCCGGATCCGCAGGACCCTAAGACATTTGCGCAGTCAAAGCTCCATTGGGATTTTGTCGCGAGCGAGAATCCGACGCTCGATTGGTACAAAGCGTTGATCAAATTGAGAAAAGAGTTTGTGATACCGTGTGAACGGACTTGCGGTGTGACTGTTACCGGCGACGTGATCAGGATGGAAGTGCCTGCGCTTGACGCGAAGGTTTGTGTGGTGGCGAACCTGAAGGCACCAAAGATCCCGACAATGGCGAACGTGGTGCTTTCAGCATCCGACGAAAAAGGTACCGTATCAGTGTCTCGACTTTAGCGCTGCGGTGAGAAGTCAGAGACGAAGCGGGTGTTCTCGTCGCCGGCCATCACTTGCGGTAAGGCGGTGCTTTTGTCGTGTCGCTGATCCCATACAGCCACATCGACGCGAGGTTGGAGTGATGCGGCTTCTTCCTCGGACAGCCAATGAAGTTCATGCAAGCGCTGTATGACGAGAAACGTACGTTCGCGTTCGTGCACGATAGCGCCTAGCACTTCTCGCCTATAGGTCTCAGCGTCGCTCCATCGGATCCACAGAGACGGGTGTGGATCTAAATCCTTCGACCGCCCTGTTGGAGAAGATACTCGCGTGCTGGTCAAGCCGGCCATATGCGCCAAGTACTGAGACCGATAAAGATCGCGGTCGCCACCGTTATCACACGGGCCGCTCATGCCTCCGTATGACTTCGATTCATAGCGGCTGTAATAAACCGGTTCATCACCATCCGCCAATAAAACCATCCCTGTAAACCCGTCTAATCCGTGGCGTAACGAATACGCGCCGACCGCCGGCCAACCTACTTTGTTGGCCAGCCCCACATCGCCGCCGCAGCCCGAACCTATTCCGCCACGTATACCGGTGTTGTTATCGGTCACAGTCACATTCAGATGCTTGGTGAAGTTGCGCAGTACTTCAGCTGCGAATGACGGGTATGTAGGACCTTTTGACAAAACATTGCCCGCTGCCAGCCACGGCGAGTCGAATCGAGAATGTGCAAAGATTTTAAGTAAGATCGAGGGCTGCGTCTCGCCTCCGGAGCGTACGAGCAAGATTAGCGACTGTGTGGGAAACTCTCCGTAGAGATTGCCTGAAATTTGGGCGGGCAGCGGTAGATCCAAGGTGATGAGAGTATCAAGCACGGCGAACATTGCATCGTGTCGGTCACGATCCGCGGGAGCAATATAGGAACCGTCTATTGAACTCGCAGCGGGGTAAGATTGCGCCTGCGCCACCAGCAACGGGCTCAATTCCCGCAAAGTCTCCTGTCGGGCGATTGCTGCTCCCCAAGCGATCAGTTGAGGATTTGAGGATTGCAGCCATTCTTTCGCCCGTTCAGCGCGCTGTTTGGACAGAGCTGCGATCTCAACCGATGGGTCGGCCGGTTGACGTTGGGCGAAGATGGTTCCGGCAAGGAAGATCAGAAGGGTCAGGAGATTGATGGGGCGAAGCATATGCGCCTCCGCGGCTAAATCTAAGATGCAGAGTAGATGGAACGGGTGGACGCGGGAAGTTTGCGGTTTCCCTATTTCAATGTGGGAGAAAGCCAGTACACGCGGATCGATTGCAGAGTGATAGGGGTCCCTCGCTTTGCTCGGGATGTTTAAGAAAAGGGCTACGTGCCCTTGGGCACCTTAACACCCCGAATCCAGTACAAGTACTTTCGATATAAGGACGTAGGGTTTTCCTCGGATTAGCTTCCGTAGTACTCACTGGTACAACTACGTAATCCCAAAGGACAACTGAGGCAGCCGTGTGCGCGTGTCTCCGTTTGTCGGAGGCTTACGCAGGTGCAAAGCAAATCCTTCCCCGCTTCTCGCATTCTTTCTCTTTTTGTCTGTCTCGCATTCACATCTGCGGCTTTCGCGGCGAACCTCAAGGTTGTTCCAACCACAACCCTTTCCGCTGAGACGGGCAACAACACCGCTGCTCCGAACGGGATATCGGCCGCCACCAACGGCGGCGCGGCTTACGGCAACATCAGCAAGCTGCCGATCAAGAGCTTGCTGTATCCGGGAGCTAGCCCGAAGATCTACGCGTCATTGATGGGATGGTGGGGCAAGAGCGGGCACATCAGCATTGGAGAGAACTCGCAAGACCCGGCGGTGGTGAAGGCGCAGGTGGAAGACATGCAGAGCCGCGGCATCGATGGCGCGATCTTTGCCTGGTATGGGAAGGGTTCTTATCACGACCTGGCGTCACAACAGTTGATGAAGCAAGCCGAAGCGCACGCGGGATTTCAGTTCATCATCATGATCGACCAGGGAACCTTGCAGTGGTACTCCTCTGGCATGACTCCGACGCAGGCGATGATCTATCACATGACGTATCTGTCGCAGGAGTATTACAACTCGCCCGCGTACGCAAAAGTGAACGGGCGGCCCATTGTGCTGGAGTTCGGCACGGAAGCTTATTCCATCGACTGGCCGACGGTGTTGGCGAGCGTGCCGGGAAATCCGGTGATGATATTCCGCAATCCTCCGGCGTTCACGAATACGAATGCATTCGGCGGCTATGGTTGGGGACCGGCGGGTGGACTTTCCTACACTGACTACTTCAACAAGATTGCCGGACAGAACCCTTCGAAGATGGTTATCGCTGACGCATGGAAGGGATTCAACGACGTGTTGGCATCATGGTCATTGAACCGCGTGACTGACCAGGCTTGCGGGCAGACGTGGATGAACAGCATGGCTGAGTTGGGCAAATATTATTCCGCGACGAAGCCGTTGTTGTATCTGCAAGTGCCGACGTGGAATGACTATGAAGAGGGTACGTCAATCGAGAGTGGCATCAACAACTGCGTGACCGTGAGCGCTGCTGTATCGGGCACTTCCCTGCAATGGACTCTCGGCGGCGCGGGCCTGGAAAACACGATCGACCATTACACGGCGTTCGTTTCTACTGACGGACAAAATCTGATGCCACTGACTGATGTTCCAGTGGGAACGCATTCGCTCGATCTGTCGCAGTACAACTTGGCGGGCGGCACCTATACGCTGTATGTGAAAGCTGTGGCGAAAGCTTCAATGACGAACCAGATGTCAAATGCGGCGACGATGACCATAAATCTTCCGCCTACGGCTGGATTGAGCGTGACGCCGGCGTCGGCGCCGACGGGAACGGCGGTTACTGCATCGACGGCGGCTTCGTCTGATGCGGATGGAACTATCGCAAGTTCCCAGATCGATTTTGGCGACGGAACGGTTATGGCCGGCCCAGTGGCTACTCACGCGTACGCACGTCCAGGATCCTACACAGTGACTGCAACGGTTACGGACAATGTGGGCGCGACGGCTTCGGCGGTGCAAGTGGTTGCAGCTACTAATCGTGCTCCGGTGGCGGCGTTGAGCTTGACGCCGGCGAGCGCGCCGACGGGTACGACCATCAGCGCGTCGACGGCAGCATCGTCTGATCCGGACGGAAACATTGCGAGTTCGGTGATCAACTTTGGTGATGGCACCAGTGCCAGTGGGGCCGCGGCAGCTCACGCCTATGCAGCGCCTGGTACTTACACCGTTACAGCGACGGTGACGGACAACATGGGCGCGATCTCAAGCACGACGCAAACGGTGATTGTGACTAACCGCGCGCCGAACGTGGTGCTGGGCGTGACGCCTGGAAGTGGCTACACGGGGGTGCAGGTGACGGCTACTACCGTGGGCTCGGCCGATCCAGATGGAACGATCGCCTCAACGGTGATCGATTTTGGTGATGGGCAACTCAGCAGCAGTGCGACGCACACTCACCAGTACTCCACTGCCGGTACCTTCACGGTGAAGGCGACGGTGACGGACAATCTGGGCGCGGTATCTACGGCGACGAGCGTGGTGACGATCGCACCATCTGCCGTCGTGATCACTCTGCCAACGACGGCCGCAAATGCCGCAACTCCTCTGAACGTGAAGGCCGTGGCAAACTCAGGCCGCACCATCATCGCAATGACGGTTTATGTGGACAACGTGAAGACCTACAGCACTACCGCAAGCCAGCTGAACATCAATGTTTCATTGAAGGCGGGCACTCATACGCTGATGGTGAAGGCGGATGACAATACGGGTCGGACGCTGAGCTCGACCGCAACTGTGAGCGTGGCTGCGGGAGGAATTGCGCCGCGCGGAAGCCGCACTGCAATAATTTCTAACGCGGCGGACTCGACGACAGCGGCTAGGTTACAAGGCAGCGCAAGCAGCACACCCACTACGGAAGTTTCGGCCAGCTTGCCTAGGGCTTCCCGATTGGGAAGGTAAGCGAAATGCGCAAGAGGGTTCGCGTTCCTTATCCCCAATGGGTGAAGTCAGGAGACGCGGCACGGAAGGTAAGCGAGCGCGCTGAGACCCACTGCGGCAGGTACCGGAACCGGGAGAGCGAAGCGAGCAGCTTCGCTCGGCGGTGAAAATCAAACGTGCGCAGATAGCGGTGCATGACTTCAGGCATGGTCATGCGCAGGCCGGCAGAGAAATTCTGCTCTGACATCTGGCGCTGCTTCTCGTCATTACTAAGAATGGCGACGACCTTCTCAACGAGATCCTCCACATCACCCGTGCGATAAAAATCAGCGGCCATTCCTTCATAGTCCGCCATCTCGCGGAAGTCAGCGATATCAGCGCAGACGATAGGTACGCCGAATTCGCATGCCTGGTGTGCGGGGCCGCTTGAACCGGTGGACGAAGAATATGGCATGGCAAGTACGCTGGATGTTGAGAACAGGTCTGGGATCTCCTCTTCAGGCACGTAGCCTTTGAAGGTGATGCGTTTGTCGTGCTTGTACTTCTCTGCCAGATCTTTTGAATAAGTGGGCGTGGTATGGTGGTCACCGCCGGCGATGACCAGGCGCGCGTTGGGGCAGCGGTCCGCGATCTTCGGAAACGCTTCGAGCAGAAGTTCTAAACGCTTATAAGTGCCCCAGTGTCCGATGGCCATGATGCGCTGCTCCGGATTATTGCGGCGGGCAAAGTCGGGCGCTTGCGGCACGGAGAAGATTCCGTGTGTACGGAAGTGAACATTCTCTCCGCGATATTTGTTGACGAGAGTTTGGCGATATCCGGGGAGAAGCACGCTGAGCGAATTTGCCATCAGCAGAATGCGCGTGGTCAGGGTGCTGGCGAAACGGAACAGGCGCTCTTTGAGACCCGAGATGTTGGCGTGGCTGAAGTCCACGTGTTCCATCAAGTGATGCAGCGTAATGTGCGTGTAATAGCCGTTCAGACGCAGTAACGCGGGAGTGCAGAGTCCGAGGAATGCGGCGAGCGGATGATCTGGCGTGCCGTACGAAGAGAAAACAAGATTGAACCAGACGATGTCCGGCTTGATCTTGCGGACTTCTTTCCAGACCTTGATGGGATTGCTGAGGCAGTTAAACTCCCAGCAGCGGACGACGTCAAAACCATCGAGCTCTTGATCGCCGGTCGCATGGGCGCCATCTCCTTCCAGCTTGTCGGAAAGGATGGTGACACTGAGCAGCGGGTCTTTGCGCAACTCTCGCGCGATGTGGAAGGCGTATTCGTTCAGTTGCCGTCCGCTGGGTGGAAACGCCGTTACAAAACAGATCTTCATCGAGTCAGTAAAGCCCCTGGGTCGTTAAAAAATCGATAGACGGATGACGGGGACGAACGAGCTTTGCTTCGTACCCACGTAATTCGGGAATTGCTGCTGTTGCAATCCAAACGAGAACTTCAACGGATACTCAATGGTCGCGGTGCCGGCTGCGTCAGTCCACGCGTGACGTAATGGATGCGTATAGGTGACGAGGAAGCCGGAGTTCATGTTGTCGTAAATGGGCGAGCCCATCTCGCGCGTGTAAGCGACTGTTCCCTGCACTTCCCAGCGATTGTTCATGCGGAAGTCAAACTGTGCTGCCGGACGCATGGCCTGCGCGATGGCGAAGACATCGAGGTCAACGCGCCACGAGCGGATGTACTCGCCGAACACACCCACGGTCGTGCGCTGGCCAAAGCGGCGTTGCAAGCCTGCATATGAGGACGTGGTGAAGAACTCACGACGCGTGGGATCAAATTGCAGATCGCGCGCGCGGTATCCAGTGATCAAGGCGGTTCGTCCCCATGGCCGGCCGACGGTGAATTCCAGGCTGCCGCTCTTGTCTTTCGAGCTCAGGTCGCGTTCGGTGAACGGCCCTGACTCGCGAATGAAGTCACCTTTGATGGCGATCCAGTTGAACAGCGGCGTAGAACTCATGTACAGATACGTGCGAATCAGGTTCTGGTTGAGATCGAACGGCGTGCTGCGATCGCGGCGAATGGTGAACTGGAAGCCGGGCGTGAACGACCAGGTGACATTACCTAGGCGGAAAGTGGGATTGACGCCCAGTCCAACGTTGGTGTCGTACGTGTCGCGATTGAAGATGGAGACGGTGTCACTGGGAAAAACGAATTGGCCGCGCGCGTTGCGTTCGGAATATGTCCCGAGCAATGTGGGCATGCCGTGGAAGTGCATACGATAGTTGGTGCTGATAAGCGTTTCAGTGCTGGAGCGCGGCGCTGGTAACAGCGCATTGTTCGAGATGCCGCGGATCTTCGCGTCAAGGTCATAGACCGTGGCGTCTTCGAAGATAGGCTCGACGTGAAAGTCAGACGACATATCAATGTTCTTGGTGATGGGATAGCCTTCGTCGCCGGCGACGTCATGCAACGAACGTTCCGCATTGGGATCGTCGAGCGAGAGCTCATGCGCGCGAGCGAAGCCCATCATGGCGGCGATGTTGTCATGCTTCTGACGATTCAACGCGCCGTAGGCCATCATGTAATCGTAGTCTGTGACGTTGTCTGTCTCCGTACCCAGACCGGCGAGTTCGGCTTGCGCGCTGCGGAAATCACCCTGCGCGATGAATGTGTTAGCCATGCCGATGCGGACAGGACGCTCGTCTGCCCCGGCGTCCTGCGCCATCTGGTAGTACTGCTTGGCCAGGTCGAAGTCGTTCATCGAAAGGAAGATCGCGGCGGCGGTGGCCAGGTTGTCTGGCGTGATGGGCGAACCGCCTTCCGTCACGCGCGCTTCAGTAAATGCGAGCGCGATCTGCTGGCGGGCGTCTGCCCAATGTCCTTGCGCCTGGAACGTGCGCGCGAACGAGAGACGGACGTCTACGCGGCTGGCGTCGGGAGCACTCAACGCGCGTGCATAGTGCTCCATGGCGGCGGAGTTGTCGCCGAGTGCGAGAAGTGAATCGCCGCTGGCGAGCAGCACGGGGGCAGAATCACCGCTTTCTTTTTCGGCTTCTGCGATGTATCGATAGGCATCGTCCTTGCGCTTCAAGTGCGCGGACGCGTTGGCGAGCGCGGCGTAGATGTATGCATGGTCATCCGTGACGCCCAGAGTGTCTTGCAGAGCTTTGATGGCGTCGTTGTAGTGCTTCTCGCTCAACAATGTTTGTGCTAGGGCGAGGCGGAGTTCGGCATTGTCGGGCTCGATCTTAAGAGCATCACGATATTCAGCCTCTGCTTTTGCGAGAAGCAAGCGTTGGCGGTATCCGCCGGCGCGCGCGAGGTGCGTGGCTTTGGATTCGCCGAGGACTTTCGCGGCGCGGTCAACATATTTCAAGGTCTGCGCGGGCTCGCGGAGTTGCAGATAGGAGTAAGCGAGTCCGAGATTGGCTTCGCCGTTGTTCGGCTCGAGCGCGAGGGCCGAAGTAAAATCTTTCACGGCGAGCGCGGGATTCTGCAGGTCGTTGTAAACGTATCCGCGGTTGATGTATGCAGTGGCGGCCTTGTCATTGCGTTCGATGGAACGCGAGAACGCGGCAGCGGCCTCGTCTAACAATTCTGATTTGCGATAGACGTAGCCGGTGAGGAGCGGAACGGCTGCGTCCTTGTTGAGGACGGGTTCGTAAGCCGCAGTGAGTTTCAGCAAATCGTCATAGCGGCCGAGATACAGCAAGCTGTAGCCGAGATAGACGACTGCGTCGCGGTCCTTCGGCATCTTCTGGATGACTTTGTAACCCAGGTTTGCGGCCTCGAGATAGCGGCCTTTCCAGGTAAGCCAACGCTCACGTTCGCGCATCACGAAGGGATGTTCGTTGATCTCCGGTGTCGCGCGCGCGAGCCACATTCCAGCGCGATCGAGATTGTGCGATTCGATGCCGGCGTTGGCGCCCCCGCCGACGATCATCGGGTTGGTCTGGTTGATCTTGTAGGCAGCTTCGTAATTCTTCTCTGCGAGGTCGAACTTCTTCTGCGAGGTATAAAGATCGCCCAACGCCAGGAATGCCGGATACTCATTCGGATAGGCGTTGCCCAAGCGGGTGAAGTACATCTCGGCGGATTTCGAGTCGCCGAGTTCGCGCGAGAGGAAACCGAGCTGGGTCAAAGCGGCGCGGTGCTTGGGATCGATGGCCAGCGCTTTCTTGAACATGTCGCCGGCTTCGGCGGTGTGTTTCGAATGCCAGAGCAAGTTGCCGAACTGCACCATCATGTTGGTGTCGTCCGGAACGAGGACGAGGGCTTGTTTGATGTCTTCCTGTGCCGCAGGGAAATCTTCCAGCGTTGTGTGCGCGGCAGCTCGCAAGCGGAGGTAATCCGGCTGACGTGCGGGATCAACCTGGATAGCGGCTAACTTATCGAGATTGATCTTGGCTTGCGCTTTGGCGTCGGCGTCATCGTTGGAGTCGTGGTAAGAGTCAGACAAGTTGGTACGCAACTGAATGGGATAGAGCACGCCTTCGGGAACCGACTCCGGCATATTCTGCAGCGCGAGCGTGTATTCCTTGATGGCATCGTCATTGCGGTGTTCGGTGCGCGCCATCTCACCTTGCAATCCATGCAAACGATAGTGGTTGGGGTCGATTTGTGCGGCGCGCTGCAAATATTTTTGCGCCTTGGGAAAGTTGCCGACGTGAACGTAAGATTGCGCGGCGTCGATCTGATAGGCGATCTGTTGTGGAGCGAGGTCAGCGGCGCTGGCATATGCGTCCGCCGCTTGGGGGAAATCTTGCGCGAGCTCGTAGGTATAGCCGAGTTCGGCGAGAATGTCAGGATTCTTCTTTGCCAATTTCTTCAAAGTCGCAATGGCCGACGGATAGTCTTTTTCTTCGCGATAGAAATTGGCCATGGCGCGCAACGTCTCTTTGTTGTTCGGATCGCGGCGAACGGCTTTCTGCAAATATTGCTTAGCGCGCGTTGGATCCTTCAACTTCAGGTACGCGGAAGCGAGAAGAAGTTCTGTGCGAGACGCGGGCTGAATGTTTTCCGCGCGATTCAGCATGTCCGCCGCGCCGCGTGCGTCGCCCGAGTTCAAGAACATTTCGCCGGCTACGGCGAGGTCATTGGCACGCTTGGGATTGAGCGCGATCACGCGCATCAAGAGGGCCTTGGCTTCGTTGAAGTTTCCCATCTTGGAATAGGTCTGGGCGAGTCCGGAGAGACCCTCGAGAGAATTAGGGTCGTTCTGCAAGCCGCGTTTGAACGCATCAACTGATCCCTTGTCATTTCCGGCAAGGCGGTTTGCGTATCCCGCGAGCAGCCAGAGGCGCGTCTCTTGCGGAGCGGCGTTGGCGGCGTGGGTGGCGTAATTTGCAGCTTCGGCGAATTTGCCACGCTTCAATGCGTCTTCAGCGGCGCGGGCCTGGCGGGCGACATCGATGCTGGTGCCCCAGGCGAAGTTGGAGCCTCCGCTGGATTGCGCTGCAGAGGGCGAAGCCGCGCCTTGAGGCTTCCCTTTTGCGCTTTTCTGCAACCTGTTCTGTTGCGCGGGCTGTTGCGGCTTTTGCCCTTGGATCTCAAATGTCTGCGCGGTGGCCGCGGTTGAAAGCGCGAGTGAGCACGCGGCCAAAAGCGCCGCGTTGAGCACGGGTCGAACCCTTACCAAAGTGGGGAACATATGTGATTTGTTTTTATTCACAGCGTTTTATGAAGCGGGGCCTTGAAGGAGCTAGACGGGAGTACTGACCTGAGTAGCTCAATCCAACAACTCTGATGCCCCAAAGCAGCTACTCAGATGCCCGCTGGCATCCACACCTAAGGCGCCGCCTTAGGGGACGCGGAAATCCAGAGATGCTGGAAAACCTGCGGGGGCGGAAACGAATCCTAAGTAGCTCGAAGGGAAATTCCCGAGGAGAAATCACAGTTGACTGCGACCACATCTTTTCTGGGTCCGCGCCGTGTCATCCCACTCTGGACGATCGTGCTTTTGGCGCTCGCCATTCATGGGCCATTGATGCTGATGCAATTGCCGGCCAATTCTTACGACACGAACTTTAATATCTTTTTCGCTTCGCATTACGCGCACCATTGGTTCAATCCGTGGAATGAAAAATGGTTCGCTGGATTCTCGCAGACCACTTATCCGCCACTGCCGCAGCAGTTGACGGCGCTGGTCTCTTATTTAGTCGGACTGCCGATGGCATACATGCTGGTGCAGCTTTTCGCGGTGTTGTTGCTGCCGGTCGCGGTGTTCCGTTATGCGCGCAT
>JAICLA010000107.1 GCA_025927695.1 Terriglobales bacterium
ATTTTGTCGGCATATTCGACAACCTGCAACGTGCGCTGGCCTTCGATTCCGACGAGGTGCAATCGGTCATCGCCAACATCGATCTGCTGAAAGCGACTTTCAAGGTGCGATTAGGCGAGCTGCGCGACGAGTTTCTGGCGCTGACGAAAGGAGGCGACGACAAGGCCGCCGAAACGGCGGTGGCCGCGTTCACTGACCGCGAAGGCAACTTCCGCTTCGCCAACATGAACGCCATGACCGGCCAGTTGATGGCAGTCAAGCCCGGCTACTACGGCAATGACCAAGGTTCGCGCGTTCCCATGGCGATGACCCGCGTCACCATCGGCCCGGACATGCAGCCGGTCGTGGTGAAGCTTGTGCCCGAGTCTGGTATCAGTGGCCAGATCACTGACGACGCCGGCGATCCGCTCGAAGGCGTGAACGTGAACGTCAGTTCCAACCAGATCCAGCAAGGACGCATGCGCACGCAGCGCATGCAGCAGGCGCAGACAGACGAGCAGGGCGAGTTCCACATGAACAACCTGCCACCGGGAAATTATGTTCTGTCCGCCGGCCCCGTCTGGAGCTCGGCCTCAGAAACCGGTTCAGGACATGCGCAGATGTTCTTTCCCGGCGTGAGTGAATCGTCGCAAGCCACGCCGATACAAGTCGTCGCCGGACAAAGCGTTCGCGCGGACCTCACGCTGCCCACCGCGAAGACGTTCCAGATATCCGGCGTTGTGACCGGCTCGCAACCAGGATTCCCGCAAGTAGTGAATCAATCCGGCGATACCGCGGGGCAGACCGAACAGTTCGATCCGGCAACAGGCAAATTCGTCGCGAAAGTCACTTGCAACATCTGCACCATCAAAGCGCGCTCAGGATTCGCGCGTGAGTTCCAATATGGCGAGGTCACCGTCAACCTGAATGGTGACAAGAATGACATTCGCGTCCCCATGTCCCCAGTATCAGTTCCGGTAGATGTGCAGTTGCAAAGCAGCAAGCCGGATTTCGTTACCGCGAATGGTGACGCCACAACCCCCGCGGGTCAGCGCGGCGCGCGTCGTCCGCAGCGCAATGGCCAGGTGTTCCTGCGATTGATATCGCTGAGCAAGGTGCATCCGGATGCGTTCTCCGGCTTCGGCGGCGGACCGGATAATCCCGAGATGTTCCTGCAGAACGTCGAGTTCGGAAAATACATGGCAGAGGTGCAGGCATCAGGCGGTGGATGGTATGTCGCCAGTGTCCGTTACGGCAGCACAAACCTGGACGATGAGCCTATCGACATTGAACCCGGCCCTGCACAACCGATAGAGATCGTGATGAAAGATGATGTGGCATCTCTCTCGGGTACCGTCCAGGGTAACGATGCTGCCAACGCATCCGCCACAGTGATCGTGGCCCCTCAGCGCGCGTCTGCGCGAGTACGAAGTTTTCCCGTTACCGGGAGCGGCACGTTCTCAGCTAACAACCTGGCTCCCGGCTTATATAAGGTGTACGCGTTCGACACCATCTCAAACTTAGAATACGCGAATCCTGAGGCGATGAAGCAGTACTCGTCTGGCGCGGTAGAAGTCACGCTGGACGCAAACGGCACCGGCACAGTGACCGTACCGTTGACCAAGAGAGCGCAGCCATGAAGATAACGCGCGCAGTTCAAACAATATTGGCCTTCACATGCCTGTGCGCTGCAGCGATCGCGCAACAGTCGCCGCAGCCACAGCAGCTGGCCGCATCGGGCGCGCCCAACTCCCAAGCGCAGACTCCTCACGGATACGAAGTAAGCGGCGTGGTGGTGAACGCCTTCTCCGGCGAGCCGCTTGCGAAAGCAAAAGTCACCATCTTCCCCATACTCACTGACTCTTCGGATGATGAAACCCCGAACAATAACCGCCAGTTTGCCGGCGGCGGGTTTGGCCCCGGTGGTGGCGGACGCGCCTTCGCCGGCGGGGGCCGCGGTGGGCGTGGCAATCGCGGCGCCCGCGGACAAAACACCACTGAAGACGATGACCAGCCCACCACCGAAGCCATCACTGATGAAACAGGTCATTTCGTGATGAAGAATGTCTCGGCGGGGAAGTACACGCTGTTCGCGGAGCGCAAGGGATATCCGCGGCAATCGCTGGATAAGCATGCTGGATTCAGCACTGCGGTTGTGGTTGGCGCGGGCAAAGAGGCCAAGAACATCCTGTTTCGCATCATGCCAGACAGCCAGATCGCAGGGCGCATCACAGACGACTACGGCGACCCCGTACCCAACGGTCGCGTGATGTTGTTTTACAAAAGTGCGGACTCTGGCGAAGAATCTATCCAGCGGCGGGGCGGCACGGGTACTGATTCGCAGGGCTACTACCATTTCACGCACCTCAGCCCCGGAACCTACTACGTAGTGGTAAGCGCGCAGCCCTGGTACTCGAATTATGCGCGCATGATGCCGCAGATGAACCCAGACGACCCCTCCACCAAGCCGCAAGATGGCGATGCGAATCTGGATGTGGCGTTCCCAGTGACATATTACTCAGGTTCGACGAGCGAGAATGAAGCTACGCCCATTCAGCTTCAGCCCGGTGACCATTTCACTGCAGACATGGTGATGAACACGTCGCCCGCCATGCATGTTCAGTTTGCGAACATCGATCCCAAGACGCCCGTTATACCGCAGATATCCACCACGGCTTTCGGACAAGAGATTTTCGTGAACGCGATGCCGAATTTCCGCGGCTTGCGCAATATACAGCCCTCGGCGAATGGAGCTGACCAGCCTTCACAGCCGGTCAGTGTAAGCGTGAGCCTGGCTCCCGGAGATTACCAGGCCACCATGCGCGAGATGCGACGTCCGGGTGGAGGTGGAGGCGGCTTCAACGGCCCGCCGCCGGTGGTGAGTAAGCAGGCCATAAGTGCGAACAGTAACGCGGTCGTGGATGTTACCAAGGGCGAAGAGCCTGCTCCGGTCACGGGCACGGTCACGTTCGAGGGATTGGCAGCCGATGCGGAATCGCCACGCGGCTCGGTAAACTTCCGCAAGCAAGATGCCGGCGGCCAGATGAGCAGTACCCGCACGGGCACCGATGGCCAGATCGATTTCCAGCTTTATCCCGGCAAGTACAACATCAGCGCCGGATACTCGCATTACGTGATCAAGTCGGTTACAGGCACCGGTGCGAAAGTTACCGGACGCACCATCGAGATCACTGACGCCAAGCCTGTGAAGCTCGCCATCACCATGACTATGGATGAAGCGCGCGTTGACGGCGTGGTGAAAGCTGCTGACGGCAATAAGCCGGTAGCGGGCGCGTTCGTGATCCTGGTGCCGGAGGACATGGTGCATGACGAGCCATTAATTCGCCGCAACCAGAGCGGCACCGATGGCAGCTTTTTGTTCACGAAAGTCATTCCCGGAAAGTACACCGTGGTTGCTCTAAAAGATGGTTGGAACGTGGAGTGGGCCAAGCCCGAGGTAATGAAGCCCTACCTTGCGAAAGGTGAACCAATCACGATCGGGCCGAAAGGTACTTTCAAGGTCACGGTGAAGGCGCAGTAGGCGTTGAGTAGCTCAGTCCAAGTCGTAAGCGTGGATCTTATTCAGCAAAGTCTTGTACGAGATACCCAGCCGCTCCGCAGCGTCGGCTTTGTTCCATTTGCATTCGCGTAGCGTGGCTTCTATCTTTGCCTTTTCCACCGATGCGATGGCGCGCGAGGCTACTTCCTGTAAAGAACCATCAAGATTCGGATTCGACAGCATCTTGCCGGCTTGCGGCGAATTCGTGCCGGTGGCCCGCACATTGGCTGAAAGACCAAGATCGGCGGCGTGCAGTTCTCCGTCGTTCAGGATCGATGCCCGCTCGATCACGTTCTGCAGCTCCCGTACATTGCCCGGCCAAGTGTGCTGGCGCAGCGCGGCCAGAGCATCAGCCGCGAACTTAAGTCGTGGTTTCTTCCGCTCTTTGCGGAAGCGGTCAAGAAAGTGTTCAGCGATAACGGCCACGTCCTCTCCGCGATCGCGTAGCGCTGGAATGTGGATAGGGAAGACATTCAGGCGATAGAACAGGTCGCTGCGGAAGTCGCCTGAAGACGCGGCGGCGGCTAGGTCGCGGTTTGTAGCAGCGATCACTCGCACGTCAGCGCGCACCGCCACGCTGCCACCCAGGCGCTCCACCATCTTTTCTTCAAGAACGCGCAAGAGCTTCGATTGCGCGGCAAGCGGCAGCTCGCCGATCTCGTCGAGAAAAATAGTTCCGCCATGTGCCAATTCGAACTTGCCCGGGCGACGCGAGTCGGCCCCCGTGAACGCGCCCTTTTCGTGCCCGAAGAGTTCATTCTCGACTAGATTTTCCGGGATAGCGGCACAGTTGAGTGAGACCATGATTTTGTCAGCGCGTGGGCTCATCTGATGGATCGCTCGGGCAAACAGTTCCTTGCCGGTTCCGCTTTCACCGAGTATTAGCACTGTGCTGTCCGTCGTTGCGATTCGTTGTAGTTCCCGCGCTGCAGATTGCATCGCCGGATGCTCGCCCAGGATGCGCGGGAAACGCGCGCTCTGCGCATACTCCGACTTCAGCACGATGTTTTCGCGCAGAAGTTGTTGGCGCTCCATCGCCCGTCGAAGGATCTGCTGCAAGTGGTCGAGGTCCAGCGGCTTTTGGATGAAGTCGAACGCCCCTTCGCGCATCGCGGCTACGGCTTGGTCAATAGTTCCGTAGGCGGTCATCACGATAACGGGCACCGCGGGGTCGTCGTCCAGTGCCGCTTTGAGCACGTCAATGCCGGAACCGTCAGGGAGTTTGAGATCAGTGAGGACAGCGGCAAAGCGCTGTCCGCGAAGTTCTGCAAGAGCCTGTTGCAGATTGGAGACAGGCTGCGGCTTGAGGTCCATGCGCTCCAGCGCGTGCGTGAGCATCTCGCGCAGTTCCGACTTGTCTTCCACCAGAAGAATGGTTTCCATTGCTCTCAAAAACTAAGAAGCCTTCCGCGAAGTCGCAGAAGGCTCTCGGCTAAAACTTGTGATGACTAACTGACGTTTACTCCGGCTTTACGCGCATCTTCGCGGAGCTTATCCAGTTGGGCTTGGGCGTCGGTGATGGCTTTCTGTTTTGCAGCCATGTCGTCTTTATATTTTTGTTCGTCTTGCGTGTACTTGCCGGGATCGCGCAAGCGCGCGCCAGCGTCAGAATAAAACACCGCCGCACGCATCTTGTCTTCGCGCTGCAATACGTCAAGTTCGCGCTTCAGAAGGTCTAGGCTGGCTTGTTGTTTGGCGATCTTGTCTTTAAGTTCGTCGGCCACTTTCTTTTTGTCTTCATCAGAAGCAGGAGCGGCATCAGCGGGCGCGGCGGAGTCTTTTGCGGCCGCGTCTGTTCCACTCGCTGCGTCGGTATCGCCTTCGCCGGATTTCGCGGGAGCCGGTTCGGCCGGTGCTGCGTGGAACTCCGAACTCTCATTCGTGTAAACGTGACCGGTAGCGGTCTGGGTCTTCTTCTTGGCCTGCGCATCGCGCGCAGCGTCAGCCAAGGTCTGCGAATAAGCAATTCCGCTGGCCAGGAAAAGAAGGGCGCCGGCGGAGATAAAAAGCCTGGAAATGTGTCTCATAGATTCACGATCCCCATTACAGGAACAGCGCCAGACAGCCGATTTTTACAGGCGCTTTGGGGCTATTTTACTCCGGTTCGGTCTGGGATTTAGCGGCAAATCCAGCGGAAATACGCACAGGAAGTGCAATAGTAAACCCTGTACCACTGGGGCTACTGGCCACGGTTATGGTGCCCCCGTGCTGCGTAATGATTCGGTGGACCAGGGCCAGGCCCAGTCCGGTGCCTTGCGGCTTGGTGGTAAAGAAGGGAATGAAGACGCGGGGAATCTGGTCTGTAGGAATGCCCTTCCCATTGTCGGTTAGCACGATAGTCGTGACCGATGGCGTGACGGTAGCCTGAGCAGTTACTCGGGGTTGGACGCCCGCCTCGACCGCCTCAGCGCTATTGCGCAGCAGATTACTAAATGCCTGCCGAAGTGCAGTGGGGTCACCTTCGACTTTAAGCTCCATGGGAAGTCCCGCCGCATCGAGTCCCACCCCAGTCTCGTGGGCGCAGTCAAGAAGCATCGCGCGTATATCGACTTCAGACCTCTGCAGCCCTTCCGGCTTGGCGAACTGTAAAAAATCATTGACGATGCGGGCCAGTGAAGCAGTCTCATCTGCGATCTTCCCAGCAAACTCACGCTCTGAACCGGCGGACGCTTCGCGGCGCAGCATCTGCGCGTATCCGGAAATGGTGGCAAGCGAATTCTTGAACTCATGCGCGATCCCGGCGGACATCTCACCCAAAGCGGCCATGCTTTGCCGCAGGCGCACCTGCTGCGCCAGGTTGGTGATCTCCGTCAGGTCACTCAGCAGCGCGACCGCGCCAACCGTGTCACCTGAGTAGTTGCGCACCGGCGATATCGTGATGCCAAGGACGCGCGCTTCACCGGAAGGCGTTTTATAGTCAGCTTCCACGCGACGAAAGAGGGCGCCCTCTTTTAAGCAGGAGCTCACGGCTTTTAACAGTGGACTCGGACCCGATTCCGACCAATCAATGCCCGGAGTCGCCGCATCGCCCGCATCTGCGGAGCTTAATGTGATACGCGCCTGAGTGACGCCGCGAAAGATGTCGCGCACATGTAGTCCCGCAATAGACTGATACCCGAGCAATGTCTTCGCCGCTGGGTTTGCCTGTCGCACCAGATTCGCTGGGTTAAACAGCACCACGCCGCTGCTGAGATTGCTGAGCACTGATTCGCTCATGCTCGCCGACTCATTCGCCTGCTCGCGGTCCACTTTGCGCAGGCGTCCCAGTTCTTTTTCCTGCTCTTTCAGTTTGCTGATCACGCCTTCATAGGCAGCGAGAGCGAAAGCGGTTTCATTATTGGCGACACGAGGCGCTGGTGCTTCTTCCCCTGCAACAAGTTTCTTACGCAGGAAAAGGATGATGCCTGTGCCGATGATGATCGTGCCCACCAACAGCACCAGCATGGCTGCCAACTTAAGAACCAGCGGGTTGTGCAGCATTTGCAGCATCGTCATTGATAGAGCGCAAGATACCAGGCAAACATACGGTCACCATACCATTGCGATACAAGGGCCATCACGCCGAGAAACACACCGAACGGCATCTCGTAGTGCCGCAGCACAAGCTTTGCCGACGCCCACGCGCGCGCACTTTGTCCCGAGTATCGTTGCACACGCTTACTGAAGACGGTGACCATCGCCGCAACTCCCGCGAGCGACCCAGCCACCGAGCCGAACACCAGCGTGAGGACAGTCAGCTTCACCCCGAGAAACGCGCCCACCATGGCCATGAGCTTTACGTCACCCAAGCCCATCCCTTCAATTCCGCGCACTCGCTTATAAGCCTCACCGACTCCCCAGATAAAAAATGCGCCGACCGCGGCGCCCAGCACCGCGGCCAACAGCGACATACCAGGCGCACGATAATCGAAAGGCAAAAATTCAAACCAGTATCCCCAGCGGCGCTCAAGAAATCCCGTACCGCCCACAGGAACAAAAAAGCTGAAGATGAGCCCAATAACAAAACCCGGAAGCGTCATCGCGTCCGGCAAAAGATGCAGATCATAGTCAGTAAAAACCAGACCGACGATCAGAAACCCAAACACAGCGAATTTCACAGCAACAAGCGTGACCCCGTACTTGAGCACGCAAACCGCGAACAGAACTCCAATCAACGCCTCGACGATCGCATAACGCACCGAGATCGGATTCCTGCACTCGCTGCACTTCCCGCGAATCATCATCCATCCGACAACCGGAACGTTGAAGTATGGTCTGACCGGCTGATCGCAATTAGGACAACGCGACCGCCCCAGCAGGGATTTTCCCCGCGGCAAGCGATAAATACACACATTGAGAAAGCTGCCAAAAGCGAGTCCCAGGATGAACGCGAGTACGGCTGCGGCTTCGGGAGCGATGTCGGTCACGTTGTCTGGAAGTTTACCTCAGCGTTCCGACGCAGCAGAGTGATTGCTGAGGCACGTTAGTAATCGAAGGCGTGACTCGGACGGCACACGGATGATTTATTCTATCGAGTCAAGCCTTGAACACTTCCATGCCTGTCATCCGAATAGTTTTCCTTTGGCACATGCACCAGCCGTTTTACAAGGACCTGGTCACCGGCGAATACAGGCTGCCATGGGTGCGCCTTCACGCACTGAAGGACTACTACGGCATGGTGAAATTGCTCGACGAATTTCCTTACATCCACCAGACCTTCAACCTGGTGCCGTCGTTGATAACGCAGATCGAAGACTACGTAGCCGGAACAGCGAAAGACCCTTTCCTCGAAGTAGCGAGCAAGCCGGCTGCGGACCTAAGTGGGACCGAGAAACGCTTCGCTCTGCAATATCTGTTTCAAGCCAATCCTGACAACCTGATCGGCCGATATCCGCGCTACCGCCAACTCTACGACCGCTTTGCAACTTTCAGTTTTGACGCAGCCCAAGCAGCGCCGGATTTCTCCGAACAGGACCTCACCGACCTGCAAGTGCTCTCCCAGATAGCGTGGTTTGATGAATATTTTGTAGACGGCCCCACCGCAGACCCGCGAATCTCCGCTCTGATCGCGAAATCTTCCGGTTTCACAGCTGACGACCAACGCGTAGTAATGGAGGTGGAGGCAAAGATATTGGCTGAAGTCTTGCCCGCATATCGCGCGGCAGCGCAGCGAGGTTCAGCGGAAATATCCACCTCACCCTTCTACCATCCCATCCTCCCGCTACTTTGCGACTCCGGCCAAGGCGCCGTCTCTAGTCCCGGCCTGCCATTGCCACGCCCGTTTCAACATCCCGAGGATGCAGCCGAGCAGATCTATCGCGCCCTCGAACTGCATGAGCGGGTGTTCGGCAAGCGTCCGCAAGGAATGTGGCCCTCAGAAGGTTCCGTCTCTGACGAGGTCATAAGCATCGCAGTGAA
>JAICLA010000143.1 GCA_025927695.1 Terriglobales bacterium
CGCATCCGGCGATACCACCGTCAGGTTCGGCAATGCCATCTTGCGGAAGTAATCCACCAGCACCGGCGACGCGAACAGATGGTCTACCGGGATGTTGAAATACCCCTGAATCTGCGGCGCATGCAGATCCACCACTAAAGCCCTGTGCGCCCCGGCGGTGGTCAAAAGATCTGCCACCAGCTTCGCCGATATCGCCACTCGCGGCTTGTCCTTCCGGTCTTGCCGCGCATATCCAAAGTACGGGATCACGGTGGTGATCCGCCGTGCTGACGCGCGCTTCAATGCGTCGATCATCAGCAACAGCTCCATCAAGTGCTGGTCCACCGGATAGCAGGTGGGCTGCACCACAAAAACATCAGCTCCGCGAACGTTCTCCAAAATCTGGAGATAAACTTCGCCGTCAGAGAACCGGGTCATGTGCGCCTGTCCGCGCTGTATCCCCAGGAACTGGCAGATCTCTTCGGTCAACGGCTCATTAGCCGTACCGCAGAAGATCTTCAGCTTGTCATCCGTCCGTTGGCGCTGCGGCTTGTGTTGCGCCGCTTTCGCGTCCGGCTGGTTCTGCTGACCTTTTTTATCGTCGCCGTGCGGTTGTTGCACTTTGTCAGTTGCCGTAGTCGCCATGTCCCCGTCTCCTTGAGCTGTTTTTCTACAAGTTTGGGTTTATTCTGACGGCCGCTTGTCTGGCCGCTTTTGACGAGTTTCTGAACAAATGTCACCGACTGCACTTTCTACTGCTACTGCCTACTTCTAAACTTGGCTGGGCGACTAGGATTCGAACCTAGACAAAGTGCGTCAAAGGCACTTGACCTACCATTAGTCGATCGCCCACTAAAACCGTTTCCCGTTGTTGGTTTCCCGTTTCCCGAAAACCCGGGCGCTATCGAATCACTTGCCACTAACCACTAACTGCTTCCAATACTCTGCGCGACTCAAAATCTCTGTCGCTTGCGCGGGAATCCCATCTTTGCTCAGCCTGCTGGCCGCTTTCGCAGCTTCAGCTTTCGTGCTGAACAACCCGTACACCGTTGATCCAGAGCCCGAGAGAGACGCGTACCTGGAGCCCTCGCGTTCTAGCGCTCGCTTGATGTCACGTAAGTCTGGGAATTGAGTAAAGACGACTCGTTCAAAGTCATTTTCAATCCCGGTACGGACAAGGTCGAGAAGCGGTGCCTCGGCCCGGTTCCCGCCCTTCGCGGAAACACCGGATGCAACTGGGGAAAAACCCACGCTCAGCCACTCATAAATCGATTGACTGAACTCATTTAGTTTACTGGTTTGGCCGGAAACCGTCAACGATGGGTGCCCCACCTGCGCGTTTTTCGCAGGTGGGTTTTCATGGAAAAACCCATCCCACGCGGTGAAGGCTTTGGGCGTAGAAACGCGGATATCCGGCGTTGCTACAACCACATGTATAGGTGGCAGATCTGGCAGCGGGAAGACCTGTTCGCCACGGCCAACGCCTAGAACCGCTCCGCCGATGAGAAAAAGTGGCAGATCAGAGCCGACTTCCGCCGCAATGCGCAGTCGTTCTGCGCCAGGAAGCGGCTTTTTCAGTAGTTTCTCGATCCCGAGTATCGTCGCTACGCCGTTTGACGAAGCCGCGCCCATGCCGCCCTGAACGGGTAGAGATTTTTCAATTGTGATGGTGAGCTTGCCTCGCGACTTGAGCGCCTTCATCACTCGCTCAGCAACGCGATAGCAGGTGTTTGATTCGTCGCAGGGCACCTGCGACTCTTTGCATTTGATCTCGATACCTGTGCTGCCCGCGGTCAGGCTCAGCTTGATGGTGTCATGAAGCGTAATCGTCTGATAGACGGTGCGAAGTTCGTGGAACCCGTCCGCACGCATGCCCGGCGGGCCGATGACGAGGCCGATATTGATCTTGGCGAAGGAACGAATAGCTACGGGCATGAAGTTGAATTTTAACGTATTGCGCGCATGAAAAAGCCCACCATTGCTGGTGGGCTGGGGTTATCGCTGAACTACGTTTACCTCGCGTAAACGCCGATGGTGAAACTATTCGGCACCATCTGCGGGCGAGGACGCGGATTGTCAGCCGTCGCCGCCGGCGTTTCGCCGAACTGTGCCGTGACTACGAATAGACGATGCGTTGTCGGGTCGATGGTCATCGTACGCGCGCGCGGCATGGTGGTGACGTTCTCGACCACAGAGAACTTGTCCGGCGAGTCTTCGTGCACGACGGTGATCGAGCCCCCATTGCCGCCGCAGGAAGCATAGGCATTCATCAGGCCTGGATCGAAAGCCGCAGCGTCGGTGCCGGGACCAGTCGGCTCACTGGCTAGGACTTTGCCGCTCTTTGAGTCGGTGATCACCATCAGGTTGTCGCAAGTGGAGAAGAGGCGATGGTTCTTCTTGTCGATAGCCATCCCGCTGGGGCCTTCGCACTTTTTGTCCGCCGTGGACATCGGCCAACGCGCCTTGATCGACATTGCTTTCGGGTCGATCACAACGATCTCGCCCTTGTCTTCGTCGTTCACGAACACGGTGCCGTCTTCTTCCTGCGCAAACTCCGGCTTGCTACCGATGTCGATCTTGCCCAGCAACTTGTTGTTCGTAGCGTCGATCACACTCGAGTCTTTGCTACGTCCGTTGAAGGTGAATACGCGCTTGGTCGAAGGCTCGTAAAGGATAGCGTCAGGATTTACGCCTGGGGTGACGCTGACTTTGTCGAGGGTCTTCAACGTCTTTAGGTCAACGACTGTTACTGCATTGTCGCGGCCGTCGCTGATGAAGGCTTTATTCAGGTCTTGGGCCAGCGCGATACCGTGCACGCCACCGGTGTCTGGGATATCCCCAATGACTTTGCCTGACTCACCATCTACCACCATCGTATGAGTGCCTCGCGAGATGAACAGGCGCTTGCCGACGGTGTCATAAACGAAGTAATCCCAGCCGCCGTCGCCGCCAACATCCCACTTGGCGATCTGATGGAAGCCGCCGGACGACGCACTTGACCCCTTATCTTTGTCTTGATCCTTTTGAGCGGATGCGGACACTGCAAGTGCAAAGGCCAATATCGATAGCACTAATGAATGCTTTTTCATGGGGGTCCTCCCGGGGCTGAAAGGATATCAGACCATCGTGGTAGTTACAGATTTTCGCTTTACCCGAAATACAGTAAGCTACTGAGCGGATTTGCCGTGAAGGAAACTCCGGCGGAGCCAAAGATCACGCGCGAGTCGAGGCTTTTATCAAACAGAAAGCGGTGAATCTGACGAAGCTAAAGGCGGTATTATCTAAGCATGGACTCACCGGCAAATGGGAAGCATTCCAGAAGCAGTATCCTTCGCGCTAAAGAACAACAGCGAAAGAAACTGGCCAACCTGAGTTTTGCAAAGAAGATTGAGATTCTCACTCAATTACGTCAGCGCGACCTGATCATGTCTGCTGCCCGCAAAAAGAAATAATCAGAAGAACGAGTTCTGTTTGCGTCCCACGGGAATCCCGAAGTGTTCGTACGCGAGGCGGGTGGCGGTGCGTCCGCGGGGAGTGCGGTCTAGAAACCCGATCTGAATGAGGAATGGCTCGTAGATGTCTTCAATGGCGTCGGGCTCTTCCGCCAGCGCCGCGGCGAGCGTGTTCAGACCGACCGGGCCGCCCTGGTACTTCTCAATGATGGTCAACAAAAGCTTGCGATCGATCTCGTCGAAACCATGCTTGTCCACCTCCAGCATCTTCAGCGCGGCTTGCGCGGTGGGCTCGTCGATCTTGCCGGCGCCGCGCACTTGTGCGTAATCGCGGACGCGGCGCAGCAATCGGTTGGCAATGCGCGGCGTTCCACGGGCGCGACTGGCGATCTCATGTGCGCCAGCATCGTCAATGGCCACGCCGAGTATCTCTGCCGAGCGCTCGACAATATATTTCAGATCGTCAGTGGTATAGAACTCAAGCCGCAACACGATGCCGAAGCGTGAGCGCAGCGGCGCGGAGAGCAAGCCCGCTCGCGTAGTGGCAGCCACGAAGGTGAACTCCAGCACGTCGAGAGTGTGTGTACGCGCGGAAGGGCCTTGCCCAATGATGATGTCGAGCTTGTAGTCTTCGAGCGCGGAGTAAAGCAACTCTTCCAGAGCTGGCTGCAGGCGATGCACTTCGTCAAAGAACAAAACTTGCCGCGCGCGAATGTTGGTGAGGATTGCCGTCAAATCGCCCTTGATCTGCAACACCGGGCCGGATGTCTGCTGATACTCGACGCCCAGTTCGTTGGCAATGATGGTCGCCAGCGTGGTCTTGCCGAGTCCCGGTGGACCGTATAGAAGGACGTGGTCAAGCGGCTCGTTACGCGCTTTCGCAGCTTCCAGCGCGACGGCGAGATTCTCTTTTACTTTGGATTGACCGATGAACTCCTGTAAGCGCTTGGGCCGCAGCTTGAGTTCGAATGACGCATCGTCATCGACAGAAGCTCCGGAAATGATGCGCTCTTTGTCTGGATTGTTTTTGGAGGCGGACACGCTGAGTCGATGTTATGGCAAATGAAAAGCAAAAGCTAGAGACTATGGTTCTTCCCGCGTCCTACCCACTTCTGCCATCACATCCTCACTCACGCGATTGCCGTCTTCATACACGGCATGGACCAGCTTCTGGCGGTAGGTGCGATTGCGGAACACGGCCGAGGCGACTTCCATGTCACTGAAGTGGGCCACCACTTCCCATTTACCCTTGGTGAGCACCCACACTTCGTACTGCTCCCAGCGCGCCATGATTCCAGCATATAGGATGCGCGCGAGAAGGCCGACTTCAGCCGGCGCGAATTGAAATGCTAGAGATGCCATGGTCATCCTTTCAGGTCAAAATACGCCTTGCCGTGAAGCAGACTGCGCTCGTCACCGATGAGGAATGCGTCAGGCCACATAGAAGTGCGCACTAGCAGGCGTGGATTCTTCGCCTCAATGGGGATGCTGAACAGCAGGCGCGTGTCATAGGACTGGCTGGGGCGTAACGGAGTGTCCAGCGGCGTGCCGGAAAATGCGACGGCGGGTTCGTACTCGCGCCCGGCATCGTCCCGCACAGTGATGGCGCGCGGGTTTGGAGTAAGAGGGCCATCGCCGCGACCAGGCCCGATCGTAGTCTCGTCAAAGCGGGTGCGCAGCGTGACTACGAACAGTTGGCCAGGCGGGGGTGCGGGAGCATTAGCGAAATCCGCCGGGATAGCGGTCACACGTTCAACTTTGGTGATGGAGTTTGCGATGTGGCAATCGAGTTCGCAGAAATGTTTTTCCACCCCCGGACGCAGGTCATAGTCTTTGCTGAACGACGAGACGCCGAGCATGACGACAAAATAAAGCCCAACGACAGTCGCCATGATCTTCACGCATAGCCCTGATAGTGCGACCTTCCCCCGGACGCGGGAAATGATAGACACCGCCGCCATCACGACAGTGAAAACCACGGATGCTAGAAATGCCAGCACTGCGAGCGGCGCCAGCGGAAGATCAACAATCATGCGACTTCTCCATCAAGTACTTTGAATTGCAAAGTCATACTCTAAAAAATTTTGGGCGGCTATTTCTTCGTTGCCGGATGCCGCGTGCTCTTGATCAATGATTCCATCTCGTCCAGATAGCGCTCCAACGCCTTGCGCCCGGCGGAGGTGAGCTTGTATTCCGTCTTGGGCATACGGCCTTCGAATGATTTTTCGCAGCCGATGTAATCGGCCTCTTCCAGTTTGCGCGCATGCACGCTCAGGTTGCCGTCCGTGGTGGATAGCAGCTTCTTCAGGTCATTGAATGTGAGCGAATTGTTCACGGCCAGCGCGCTCAAGATCCCAAGGCGCAGCCTCTCATGGATCAACCGGTCGAGCTCGAGCTCTGACGCCGGTGCCGCATACTTCGGCTCTTTGACCGCTTCGCGCGCGCGCGTGGTTCGCTCTTCGAATCCCCGTTTTATGTTCTGCTTTGCCAAACTTCCCTCATTTCAAACTATCCGCCATGCTTGCGGGCGATAACGCCACCGAACACCAGATGCAGTGCGCCGAACCCCGCGGCCATAAAGTAGTTCACCCAAACGCCAGGCGCGAACACCTCCAGGGCCCCCAAGGCGAGGAAACTCAATCCCATCACCGGCACAATGCTTACGGAGAAGGCGCCACCCGTGATCACGGCGGTACCGTAAAGCATGAGCCACATCGCGGGGATCGCCGCCATCATCGCTGAGCGATAGAGCACATAAGTGAGCAGCGCGCCGACCGCCAGCGGTGGAACAAAACTCAACCCAAACTTACGCGCCGGACCGCTCACCAGCGACTGGCCCGCCCGACGCGCCTTGGCTACCATAGTCACAATCGCAATAGCCAGCGCTAACACGGCTTCCACTAACCAGATCTCAACCCAACGCGTGGTAACACCCAATTCGCGCGACGCAAAGAACGCGGCGGCGATCGCCGTCGCACCGATCAGCATCTGCCCTACGCCTGGTACAGCGGTGAACGCTCCCGCCGATTCCATTGTCTGCCGGATGAAGCGCAATTGTTCCAGCGGATCGGAAGCCACCACGGGATTTTGCGGTTCAAGCGGTTCGCCCGCGCCAAAGCTTACAGCGTGGCGGCGGCGTCGCGGTTTGCGGCAGGGCTGCTGCATACAGGAGAAATTATGAGCGCGTACAGAACAACTGTCAAGTACTTTGCGATGTAAAGGTCAAGCGGCTTTGCGAATGCCGGAAGGGCCGAACTGGATGTTCTTGGACTCCCGCACACTGGCCCCGGTCGCCTTCCTCAGATGCTTCAGCGCGGCGGTAGTCTCCGCCTTTGTATTCGAGGCCACACAATCTGACGGCACGATGATCTGGAAGTCGCGCAGGTGCGCG
>JAICLA010000256.1 GCA_025927695.1 Terriglobales bacterium
GAAGACCAAAGACCGCATCGTCCTCGCTGCCCGAGACCTATTCTGGGAGCACGGCTATGAAGCCACATCGCTGGCAGATGTGGTGGAAAAGGCAAACGCGAAGACTGGCAGCCTCTATTACTTCTTCAAGACTAAAGAGGAACTCCTCCTCGCGGTGCTGGATTGGTATATGGAGAACCTGTTTCCGGTTCTCATCCAGCCGATCATCGCACACATCAGCGATCCAGTTGAGCGAGTCTTCGCGTTGCTTGACGGCTATCGCAAAGCGCTCGTCGCTACCGGTTGCACTTACGGATGCCCGATCGGGAATCTCACGCTCGAGCTGGGTGACTCCTTACCTCGCGCGCGCGAAAAGCTGGCGAGCAATTTCGAAGGATGGCGGACATGGGTGCGCAAATTCCTGGAAGAAGCCGGTGACCGTTTCCCCGAGAAACTGGACCGGGCTGAAGTCGCAATGTTCGTATTGACCGTGATGGAAGGCGGCGTGATGCAAGCGCGTGCGCAACAGAGTCTGGAACCATTCGACGCCGGTATCCGCCAGCTACGCACGTATTTCTACTTGCTGACCGGTGAGCGGCCAAAGGCGCAGTAACGATCGCCGTAACAAGGGTATTCAGGAAAAGTTTTTCGGGCCCGTTTCAAGCAATCCAAGAAAAAAGGATGAACCAGATGCGACTTCGAAGTATGTGGGCCACATTGTTGATTTTGATATTTGTTGTTGCGTTCAGTCCGTCGGCTCGCAGCGCAGCTGCGCAATCTTCAACCATCGCCAAACCGCCCGCTGGGATGGCTCCGGTCTCGGCCCTGAATCCACTTGACGCCATCGCATGGATGAAAGGCGGCACATGGGTTGCAGAGATGAAAGACAAAGACGGCAAGGTGACGACGCGCGTGGAGACCCGCATTCGCGGCTCTGAAAACGGCCACCTCATGAAGTTCACAACAGTCTTTGTCGAGAACAACCATCCACATCTCCAATATGAAGGTGTGTATATGTATAACCCGCAGTCCAAGCAGATCGAGTTCTATTACACCGATTCTGAGGGCAACTACACGCGTGGACACGCCGCCTTCGCCGATGCCACACGCACTCTCACACAAGACTTTGACATTGTTCACACGAATGGGCAGGCCGACACACTGCGCTCGCTTGTCGTGCGCGACGGGGATGATGCCTACAATTGGAACGTGATGAGCAACAAGTCAGGCGAGTGGAAAGAGATCTTTCATCTGCATTATGCGCGCGAGAGGAGCGCCGAATAATGAACATCAAACGTTACTTCCTAGCATTCGTTGCGGTATTCATCTTCGTTTCATTGGCCAGCTTCGCCGTTCACGGTGTGCTGTTGCATCCGGCGTACGCACAGAGCGGGCTGATCCGCACAGATGCTGATGGCGCCGCGCACGCGCCATTCCTTGGCCTCGCGTTCTTCTTTTTCTCGCTCGGGTTTGTGTGGATATACGCCCAGGGCGTGAACGCAAAACCGTGGCTGGGCCAAGGAGTCCGTTTTGGCCTCGCTGTTTGGGTGATCACGTCGCTGGCCGAGTACACCGTTTCCTACGCCGTGCAGCCGTGGACGGCAAGCGTAGTGCTCACTCAGATCGGATGTGAGTTGGTGATGAACCTGATCGCGGGAGTGATCGTAGCGGCGATCTATCGCGCAAGGTGATCAGCTTACAGCCTTAAGGCGGGCTTTCTCACTCACAATGAATTCGTCCACGCTGTGGCGGGCGGCGTCCAGCGTGTTCTCTTGCCCCCAGCAGAGGATCTCCAGCGAATTCTCACGTGTCACCAGGAAGTGGTAAAGACCGGTGGCGCGGCCGAGCACGATCTCGGCCACGAAGCCCTCGCGGATCAGATGGAGCTTCTCTGGGTCAGAGATTTTTATGACGTTATTCACTTCGACGAAATAGCATCCCTAATGCGGACCAGCAGAATAACATGGATTTGTCACCAAAGGTGACAGATGAATATGACTGCTTACCTGTAATGCGGCGCTACCGTTGCGGTAGGTGGGATGGGCGGAGTTGCTGAAGGGTTGGATGCTTCAGGGCGCTGCCAATGGTCAAAAAAAACGATTGCGACGGGGGTTACGCCGCTCCCTGAACAGGGCTATACTGAGGGCAGTATGAGCCGCCGTTCGCACCATTCCGTCGCGCACCTTCCAGGCCACAAGCCGGAGTGCTGGTTGGAGTCATTGGTGTGTCCGCGCCGGCATCGTGCAGTACTTCCTTCGTTGAACCGGCCGAATCTCTTCGCCGGAGATTAGTCATCACTCCTTTCCTTTTGTCACGCCGAACGGTTTAGGCCGTTTGGAACTGCTTTTGTTTTCGAATCGAAAACACGAAGTCGCACAACTCAATGCAACTGACAAAACTTGAAGAACCGAACATGACGACCAAGACTTTAGAACAGAAAATTTTTCCCTCCGCGAAATTCAAGACCGCCGTTCCTGGCCCGCAGGCCAAGGCGGCCATTGAGAAAGACAAACACTGGATCAGCGGCAGCTACACGCGCAGCTATCCGCTGGTAGCGAAACGCGGGCGCGGCCTCATGGTTGAGGACGTAGACGGCAACGAGTTCATGGATTTCGCAGCGGGTATCGCCGTGTGTAGCACCGGGCATTGCCATCCGCATGTGGTGCAGGCGATCCAGAAACAAGCCAGCGAACTCATTCACATGTCAGGCACAGACTTTTACTACGAGAGCATGGCGCAACTGGCTGAGCGATTGAGTAAGTCCGCGCCGATGAAGGGACCTCACAAGGTCTATTACGGCAACAGTGGTGCGGAGGCGATCGAAGCAGCGCTGAAGTTGGCGAGATATCACACCAAGCGGCCGTATGTGATCGCGTTCTACAACAGCTTCCACGGACGCACCATGGGTGCCCTCTCACTCACCGCGAGCAAAGTGCAACAGCGCCGAGGATATGCGCCCGTCTCGCCGGCAGTGACGCATGTGCCGTATCCGCATACGTTCCGGCGTCCGGAAGGTACTGACGCAAAACAGTATGCGATCGATTGCGCTCGCTTCATCGAAGAAAAAGTCTTGAAGACGACTCTTCCTCCGGAAGAAGTGGCTGCCATCTTCGTTGAGCCGGTGCAAGGTGAAGGCGGATACGTTCCCGCACCGACAGAATTCCTGCAAGAGCTGCGCGCAATCTGCGATCGGCACGGGATATTGTTGGTCGCTGACGAAGTGCAATCCGGCTGCGGGCGTACGGGAAAAATGTGGGCCATCCAGCATTCGGGCGTCGAACCCGACATTATTTGTTCCGCCAAAGGAATTGCCAGCGGCATGCCTCTCGGCGTGATGATGGCAAAGGCTGACGTGATGGATTGGAAGCCGGGCAGTCATGCGTCCACGTTCGGTGGCAATCCTGTATGCATCGCCTCTGCACTTGCAACCTTGGACGTGCTGGAAGGCGTAGGCGAGTTCAGCGGAAAAAGCGCCATCAAGAACGCCGCCGAAGTCGGCGCATACATGCTCGAGCGCATCAGCGGCTGGGTGAAAAAGTATGAGATAGTCGGCGAAGTGCGCGGACGCGGCCTGATGATCGGAGTCGAGATCGTAAAAGACAAGAAGTCAAAAGCTCTCGCGGGCAAAGAGCGCGACCGCATCATTGACGAGCTTTGCTTCGAACGCGGCGTCCTCATGCTGGGTTGCGGTGAAACCACGATCCGTATCTCTCCACCGCTCATCATCACAAGAGAGCAGGCTGATGTCGCGATGGACGTGCTCGAGGAATCAATCAGCATCGCAGATGAAGAAGTCACTGCCGCATCTACTGCCGGAAAGCAGATGGGTGCTTGAAA
>JAICLA010000174.1 GCA_025927695.1 Terriglobales bacterium
CACGCGCATCATGACGGACTCCAGCGGCAACATCGTCCGCCAAGTCACTTATCTGCCCTTCGGCTATGAGACCTCGACCTCAGGCACCATGGCTGACCATTACGATTTCACCGGCATGGAAGCCGACTCCGAGACCGGCCTCAACCACACTCAATTCCGTCAGCAATCTCCCGTTATGGGCCGCTGGATGTCCCCCGACTCCTACATGGGCAGCATGGAACTGAGTAATCCCCAGAGTTTGAATAGGTATGCGTATGTGAAGAATGATCCGATTGATTGGAATGACCCAGACGGGCTGCTAGCAGCTGATCCTAGCCAACATTGCTATTGGCGCGTAACTGAGTATTCTCAAAACGGCGTCGTCTATTCAACGACTATAAGTTTTGACCACTGCGACAGCGAAGGTGGGGGCTCAGGCTCTAACTCAGCGACAGCACAAAAACCCCTCAAGAACTGTATTCCGCGAACGTCGCTCAATGCTTCGCAAAAGGCGCAATTAACGGCTGTGGAAACTTACGCAAACTGGACAGGCTGGACGTTCGGGGTTGGCATCGGTGCCGACGGGGCAATCGGCGGAGGCGGCGGTAAATTGAAGCTGGGCGTCAGCGGTTCGGGCTCTACTATGATTGTGGCAGACGGCCAAGGGAACTCTGGGTTCCTGAATTCGTGGTCGATAGGCGGCACCGGGTTTGGCGCGAAATCACAAAAATTCCTCGGAGCGGGATGGGCAATAGGCCCAACTGTGATGGTGTCACCGCGTTCTATCGACAAAATATCTGGATGGAGTGGTTCCTTCAGCGCGGCGGGCGGCAGTGGCTCCTTTGGTGCGGGAATCGATGCCACCACCAGTGGCGCTGTCTTTATGACCTTTGGTATAGGGGACGGGGGAGAAATCGGCGCAGAAGCGGGCGGGGGACGAAGCATTTTCATTCCTGTCTGTAAGTAGGCCCCGATTTAAGTCCAGATTGGAGTCGTCTTGAGCTCTTCACCACAACATGCGAGCAATCGCTACGCAATCCGAATCGCAATGGGAGTGATCTTTGCCTTGTTCGTTTCGTATCAGATATGGAGCAAATATGAGGCAAGTCACTCCGCTGGGGATAGTATTGCGGAAGGCATAGCGCTGTTTGTAGCTTTTTCAGCCGGTTGGGTGTTTCACGAGGAACCCAGTGCCGCGGGTCGCTCACACGGTCGCCACACCTAACGTGGGCGGGCGGGTCGGGTGTCCCTCGATAAGGACGAAGGCTTTGTCAAGGCGTAGCTATCCTGAGCGATGCGCAAGCATCGCTGGTTTGTGATTCGTGCGAGCAACGAGAAGACGCTGGGGCATCTGATATCGGCGGGTGGCCCACCCTAAAACTTAGACTCGGGTGCCCCATCCTAACCCTCGTTTGGTTAGGTGGGGTAGTTCCGTAAGCCAAAAATATTCCCGGCTGGTGGCCCGCCCTTTCACAATGAGAAGTAAACAGTCGTGCCCCACCCTTATCGCCTTCTGTTGGCGATAGGGTGGGAACTCCGTGACAAAGCGCACGGGCCGGAGTATCGTTCGCGCATCATGCCTGCCCCTTGCATAACGCGGGCCGCTTACTGTAACGCGCACCACCTCAGTCCTGAGAACTTGAGATGGAGAAGCCTTCATCATCGCGCCACTGGCGTCGATCGCGGTGGTGACAATGGATCGGAGTGGACCCAGGCGGCGTCGCGAGCGGATGGGGCGCAGCCCCTCGCGTGGTCAAACGAGCGAGCACCCACCCTATCGCCAAACAACGGCGATAAGGGTGGGGCACAAAACCAATTATGAGGATTGTGACGATGACAAATGGAAAGGATGGGCCACCAGCCGGTGGCGCATACATCAACATTACAACTAATCAGGAGTGTGCAAAACGACGATGATGTTTGGACCGGTAGGAGAAGCAGCAAAAGGCGGCAGCTCGAGCCCAATCTTTGATCTGGGCTTAGGTGGTTTAGTTCTGCTGTTTACTTGGATCGGATATCTGCGCAATCATCGCCCGCGAGGCTTGTCACTCTGGGTGTGCATTGGCGTCACAGCAATTTGCGCGGTTTTTATCTATGCAGGAGTCCGCGGCCTTGTCGCTAGTCAATGAAAGATCGCGCAAAGGTTCACCATCTCTGTCCAGTACGTTTACTTTGGCGGCATGCCGGCCGGGCGGGCGCCCCACACAATCGCAACACCACGACAGTGGGTGCCCCATAGATTCTCGACACGCTTCACCGTCGAGAATCTGTGGGAATTCCTGCAGATCGCGACACATCTCCAGTCCTCGATCCCTCAACAACCCCAAAAATATTCCCGCTCCCTCTTGACTTATCTCCTCATCTGCTCTAACAATAGAAGAAATGGATTTGCGATTTTGTTAACTTTGAGTTAATCGCGAAAATGGCGCCCGTAAGTTGTTTAGAATCTGGCCTTTGATATGTAACTGTTTTATTTTCTGGCCTTTGCCGGCTTCGCCGCCGTAAGTACTTGCGATTCTGACCTTTGCAGATTTTTCGTTTTTTTTCAAACGGCCGGCGGTTCCGCTAGTCAACCTTTGGCTGTGCCTTTCTTCATCAACGAGAGATTGCGCGCAAAGCGTTGGAGGCCGCCTGCACGCCATTCCACTGCGCGTTCTCAAAGATCGATATTCCGCTCAGATCGGAATTAGCGAAGTACACGAGGTCAAAACCGAGCAGCGGTTTGCCCTCCGCTAGTTTCCTGCGCTGAGTATCAAACATCAATCCCACCGTCGGGCGGACCATGGCGTGGCCCATACGCATCACGTCGATCCGGCTGACGCAATCGCGGATGTCAGGATGCACGCGCTCGAGATCTTGCAGGATGAGCTCCTTGAAATAATTCCAATCGCTCTCTAGAAGCTTCCGGCGGCTGGCTCGCGGTGTGTCTTCCGCCATTGCCCAGTAGTAAGTCCAAACGCTGCGGTCTTCATGCTGACGGATGCTCTGATGATTCGCCACCACATATCCCAGTGACTTGGAGTTGTAATCAACGTTGTCCCAAGTCGAGGTTGGTTCGGGCTCACGACCTCCATGTTCGCGCGGCCAGCGGTCCAGCGTAAGGTTGGCGGTGAACCACGGCGAGTATTGAAAGTCCGGCGTCATCGAGGGCGCGAGGCCTTCAAAGACGTAGGGCGCGATGAACGTGGGCGCGGCAAAGATGATGGCGTCCGCTGCGTATTCCGTAGCGCCCGCAAGCACGCGCCATCTTGTCTTATCGCGCGCAATGTGATGCGCCATGCTATTGCGCCGGATGTACCGGTCAAGTTTGGCGATCAACTGCCTCGCGATCCATCCGTTGCCTTCCGGCCATGTAAGAGGGCCTTTTTCTTCATGCGCGCGGGAAGCGAAATAGTGCACGCCTGCCCATGCGGACGTCGCAGTCGCCGGCGCACCATAATCGTCGCGGCACGCGTAGTCCATGTACCAACGGAGATAGGGCGAATCGAGCTTCTGCTGCCTCAGCCAGTCGGTTACCGAAATGTGGTCGAGCGCAGTTATCGCCGGTTGCGTGCTGGCATGCTCCACCCCGCGTTCCAAAGGAATGGTGAATGCACCCGTTACGCGGAAGTTTTGCAAGATGTCGTCCAGCCGCTGGAATTGTTCGCGGTCACGCGCGTCGAGGCCGACAGCCGGTTCGATGCCCTCCTGCCAGCGTCCATGGATGAACAAACGCTCTTGCGGCGTAAAGCAGAGATAGCGCTCTTCCCACTTGCCGTCCTTTAGCCCGCCAAGTTCCTCCATCAACTCGCGCACCAGCGTCTCATTCTTATCGGGCACGGGAAGATAGTGCGCCGCCCAGGGGTATCGCGAGACTTCGTTCTCACCCCAGCGGGAATTTCCGCCAGCCTGCGTGTCGAGCTCGAGCAGAACAAAGTCTTTGAAGCCTCGGCGATCGAGGTGCCAAGCCGCGGAAAGTCCGGCCATGCCTCCGCCGATAATGACGATCGGATATTTCTCTTTCTTTGTCGGCGCAGGGAAGGATTTGTGATCGCGCAGCATGTGTCCCAACTGCGCTGACTCGTTCACAAAGCCGCCAGCGATCTTCCGCTCAGACTTCATGCCGAGGCCGACCAATGCGGCACTGGAGGCGGCGAGGAACTCGCGACGGGAGATGTTTCGCAGCGTGGGTTTCTTCATAGAGGAAGCACTTAGCATCGAGCAGCGAGCATCAAGCGACTACTCATTTGCCACATCTTTATTCTCTGGGAGCAACAGCTTGCGCGTTCGAAGGTCATCTGTCAGACGTTAGTCGATCTCTGCATCAGAAGCAGTCACTCGATGCTCGATGCTCACTGCTCAGTGGCTGATATCCCGCCAATCCCGCTCGTACTGCCGCACGATGATCTCATCGTTCAAATGATTGGCTTGCGCGGGAACGGGCTGCATGTCGGCAGGGAAGTTGAACATCTCGTTCATGGTGGCCACGTTGAGGAAGCGAAGATTCAGCGGCAGTTCCCGCGGAGGCGTGTAGGTGGCGCTTTGTGCGTTGGCCAGCATGTATCCCCACTCGCCGAACGATGGCACATACACGTGATACGGATACGTCTTCAGTCCGGCCTGCTTGAGCGATTCGCAGATCGTCCAGAACGTATCTTTCGCGAACATGGGCGAAGTACTCTGCACCACCATCATTCCGTTCGCAGTCAGGTGCTTCGCCAGCAGACGATAGAACGCAGTCGTATAGAGCTTTCCTAGCGAATAGTTCGTCGGGTCAGGAAAATCGACTACGGCGAAGTCGAACATCTCGCCGTGCGTATCGAGCCAGGAGAAAGCGTCGTCTGTGATCACATGCACTTTCGGTGATGCCAGCGATCCGCCATTGAGTTTTGTCAGCATGTCATTGGAGCGGAACATGTCCGTCATCTGCTTGTCGAGATCGACGAGCGTGATGCTTTCAATGTTGGGATAGCGAAGGATCTCGCGCACCGCCAGCCCGTCGCCGCCGCCGAGCACGAGTACCCGTCGTGCCGAGGGGATTGACGCCAATCCTGGATGAATCAAAGCCTCGTGATAGCGGTATTCATCGCGCGAGCTGAACTGCAGATGTGAATTGAGAAACAGCCGCGTGTCATCACGCCAGCGTGTGAGCACGATGCGTTGATAGCGCGTGTCTTTCGCGAAGATGACTTCGTCGGCGTAGAGATTATCGTCTGCCGCGGCGATCACGTGCTTCGCGCCGGCCATGCTGCCGACCAGCAGGATCAACACGAACAAGCATGCCGCCCGCATCACTTGCGGGGTTTTGAGCCGCGAGGCGAACAAGAACGTACTCCACAGCGCTACCGCCGCGTTGATGATGCCAAACAGCATCGCCGACTTCACCAGCCCCAGTTGCGGCACTAAGACTATGGGAAACAGGATCGACGCACCCAACGCGCCCAGATAATCGAATGTCAAAACATTCGCTACGACTTCGTGAAATTGAAACTGGTCCTTCAGGATGCGCATCAGCAGCGGTATCTCTAAGCCCACCAGCATCCCAATGACCACCACGATGAAATACAACATCACGTGGAAACCTTGCGTGTAAGCGAACGTGAGAAACAACAGTGACGAGGAGAACCCGCCGAAGATGGCCACCATCAGTTCTACCCACACGAACCGTGCGACCAAGCCCCGCTGCACATACCGCGAGAACCAGCTGCCCAATCCCATGGCGAACAGATAGCTGCCGATGACGATGGAGAATTGTGTGACGCTGTCGCCCAGCAGATAGCTGGCCAGCGCGCCCGCGATCAGCTCATAGATGAGCCCGCAGGCGGCGATGAGGAGGATAGAGATGAAGAGTAAC
>JAICLA010000215.1 GCA_025927695.1 Terriglobales bacterium
TGGCGAGCCTCAGATCCTCGGACAAGTAAAAGAGGCCTATGCCACCGCTCGCAGCGTGGGCGCCATCCACTCGCAACTTGATGCGCTGCTGACCCGCGCCTTCGCCGTGGCCAAACGCGTCCGCACAGAAACTGCAGTAGGGAACTCAGCCGTCTCAGTCGCATCCGTCGCCGTCGAGTTAGCGAAGAAAATCTTCGGCTCGCTGCAAGGCAAACATGTCTATCTTGTCGGCGCAGGCAAGATGAGCGAACTTGCCGCCCGCCATCTCATTGCGCACGGTGCGGGCGCTGTATTCGTCGCCAATCGCACTCATGAGCGCGCCGTGCAATTGTCAGAGAAGTTCAACGGACGCGCCATCCTCTTCGAGCAACTCTACGAGACTGCCGCCGACGCCGACATCGTCATCACCTCCACCGGTGCGCCCCATCCAATCTTCCGCCGTGAGCACGGCGAGATGTTCATGCAGAAGCGCAAGAACAAGCCCATGTTCTTCATCGATATCGCCGTACCGCGCGACGTCGATCCCGCCATCAATGAACTCGATGGCATCTTTGTCTATGACATCGACGACCTGCAGTCGGTAGTTCTCTCGCACGCTTCTGACCGCGGCAAGGAAGCCGAACGCGCCGAGCGCATCATCGAGCAGGAAGTCACTCGCTTCTATGAGCGCCTAGATTCGCTCGACGTCGTTCCCACTATCGTCAGTCTGCAAGACCACCTTGAGACCATCCGCCAGGCAGAGATCGATAAAGTCCGCGGACGCCTCGGCACGCTCACCCCCGAGCAAGAACTCGCCGTCGAGTCCATGACGCGCGGGATCGTCAACAAAGTCCTGCACACACCCATCTCCACGCTTAAGTCCGCCGCGCAAGCCAAACAAAAAGATCCCGAAGCGACTACGATCATCGAGCTAGTCAGAAAGCTGTTCAACATCGGCGCACCGCGGGAAGAAAAAGCTCGCTCGGAAGACGAATCCGCGAAGAGCACATCCCCGCCAAACAAATCAAAGCAAGAAAGCATCAAATCCTGATGCCCCACTTACGTATCGGCTCGCGCGGCTCCCAGCTCGCGCTATGGCAGGCGAATTATGTCGCAGACGCTTTGCGCAAAGACGGCCATACCGCTGAAATCACCGTTATCAAGACCACCGGCGACAGGGTGCTCGACGTCCCCTTAGCGCAAGTCGGCACCAAGGGCATGTTCACAAAAGAGATTGAAGACGCGCTAGCGGCCAAGATGATCGACCTCGCCGTGCACAGCCTGAAAGATCTGCCGACGGTGATGATGCCCGGCTTCGAGATCGCCGCCGTGCTAAAGAGGGAAGATGCGCGCGACGCGTTCGTTTCTGCCAAATACGATTCCATCGAAGCGCTTCCGCGCAATGCCCGTGTCGGTACCAGCAGTCTGCGCCGCAGCGCGCAACTCCGCGCCGTGCGTCCTGATCTCGATGTGCTCTCACTACGCGGCAACGTGGACACACGTTTGAGAAAACTCGAGGATGCTGGCTACGACGCCGTGATCCTAGCGCACGCCGGACTCCTCCGCCTCGGCCGCACAGAAAACGTTCGTGCACTCCTAGAACCCAGCGTCATGTGCCCCGCCGCGGGACAAGGCGCGCTAGCCATCGAAGTTCGCAAAGATGACGCCGCAACCTGCGAGCTCCTCAAATTCCTGGACGACGCCGACGCCCGCAACACTACCCTTTGCGAGCGCTCGGCACTCAATGCCCTCGGCGGCGGATGCCAAGTCCCAATCGGCGCCTATGCCACGCGAACATCTGACGGTGCGTTCTGCCTCAACGCCGTAGTCGCCCGCCCGGACGGAAGCGAGATCCTCCGCGCCGACGAATGCGGCGCCGACGCCAAAAACCTAGGTATAGATGTCGGCCTCAAGCTATTCGAGATGGGCGCCCGCGAAATACTAGCTGACGTCGTCCAGACCGGCGTCGTGTCGCCAGAGCAACCATGAGCGAAACAGCGCTGCCGCTAGCCGGCAAACGCATCTTGATAACCCGCGCCCACCACCAGGCAGCAGAGATGGCGCGCGCCCTTGAAGCTCAGGGCGCCATCGTGATCTCCATCCCCACCATCGAGATCCGTCCACCACAATCTTTCCAACCGCTCGACAAAGCTCTAAAAAAACTCCCCGCCTACGACTGGCTCATCCTAACCAGCGTCAACGGAGTGAATGCGCTGCACAAACGGCTAGACAAAGTCGAGATGCACCCCGGCATGCTGAAACATCTGAAGATCGCTGCCATCGGACCCGCAACTCGTGACGCGATTCAAGCGCTCCGCCTAAACGTCACCGTTATGCCTGACGAGTACGTCGCCGAATCCGTCGTCTCCGCACTGAAAGATAAGGTAGCCGGCAAAAGGGTTCTCCTCGTCCGCGCCAAAATAGCGCGCGATGTCATTCCCCAAGAACTCCGCAAAGCCGGCGCCGAAGTAGATGTTGCCGAAGCCTACGAAACCGTAGTCCCAACCAACTCTGGTGAAAAACTTCGCGTCCTGCTCGCCGACGAAGCCCAGCGGCCCAACATCATCACCTTCACCAGCTCTTCGACAGCCTCCAACTTCGTAACGTTGCTCGGCCCTAACATCAGTCCCAAAGATGCACTCCAGGGCATAATCCTCGCTTCGATCGGCCCAGTCACTACCGCTACTCTCTTAGAGAACGGCCTCCGCGCAGATATCCAATCTGAAGACCACGCCATCCCAGGGCTAGTCGAGGCTCTCGTTAGATATTCCGGCTCGACGCAATAATCCTTCGTGTGCATCGTGCTCTTCGTGTGAAATAAGAAAGGCGCGATTGCTCGCGCCTTTAGATGACCGAAAACCGATCACCGACAACTAATCGTAATACTCCAACCCCAAGTGCGTGATCAACTCTTCGCCGCGCAAATGCCGCAGCGTGTTCTTCATCTTCATAGTCTGAATGAACAGGTCATGCTCCGGATAAAGCCCCGGCGCCGTCATGGGGCTCTTGAAGTACAAACTCAGCCACTCCTGGATTCCCAGCCCACTCAACTCCGTGCTGCGTTTCGCCAGATCCATCAGCAATACAAGGTCAAGCACGATGGGAGCCGCCAGGATCGAGTCACGGCAAAGGAAGTTGATCTTGATCTGCATCGGATAACCGAGCCAGCCCACAATATCAATATTGTCCCAGCTCTCTTTATTATCAGCACGCGGCGGATAATAGTTAATGCGAACCTTGTGGTAAAAATCTTTATACAGGTCTGGGTAAAGCTCCGGCTGCAAGATATGCTCAAGCACGCTGAGCTTTGATTCTTCCTTCGTCTTGAACGAATCCGGGTCATCCAAAACCTCGCCATCACGATTACCGAGGATGTTGGTCGAGAACCATCCATTCAATCCCAGCATGCGCGCCTTAAGTCCCGGCGCCAACACGGTCTTCAAAAGCGTCTGCCCCGACTTGAAGTCTTTACCGCTGATCGGAGCATGGTTCCGTCGCGAAAGTTCATGCATGGCCGGAATGTCCACGGTGAGGTTCGGAGCGCCATTCGCGAAGGGAACACCCTCACTCAAGGCCGCATACGCGTAAATCATGCTGGGCGCAATGTTCTCGTCATTCTTTTCAAGGCCCTTCTCGAAAGATTTCACCGTCGAATGCACTTCAGTCTGCTTCAAAAAAATCTCGGTTGAACCGCACCAGATCATCGCCAGTCGATCGGCGCCGCTAGTCTTCTTAAAATCTTTAATATCGTCGCGCAGCTGCTCGGCAAGGTCCATCTTGTTCTTGCCCTTTTTCACGTGCTTACCGTCAAGCTTCTTCACATAGTGCCGGTCAAACACCGCCGGCCTCGGCTTAATGCCCTGCAAAAACGGTTTGATCTGGTCGAGATGGCTCTTATCGAGCACGCCGGCATTCAACGCGGATTCATACATGTTGTCTTCAAAAATGTCCCATCCGGTGAATACAAGGTCCTTCAGCTGCGCCAAGGGCACAAAATCTTTGATCTTCGGCGACCGCCCTTCGGTACGCTTACCCAGCCGGATAGTGCCCATCTGCGTCAGCGATCCAATGGGCTTAGAAATACCTTTGCGCACAGACTCCACGCCGGCCACGAAAGTGGTGCCCACGGCGCCCATGCCGGGGATCATGATGCCCAGCTTGCCTTTTGCGTCGGCAATGCTGCTGCCTGTCTTCTCGTTTTGCTTTGCCATAGATGTAGGGAACGTCCTATATAGAAGTGAAAAAATGCTCTCGGGGAACTAAATATTGTAACAGGCTGTGGTATTAACATCCCGAGCGCAGCGAGGGAGCCCTATGGCTCAGCACACAGTTCGCACATGCTGGGCCTCTGAGCGTTTCTGTTCTACAGCCGCCGATTGCAAACGACTTAGCTGACAGCCAATAGCTGAAAGCTGATAGCTTAATGCCCATGCAGAAGATCGCCCTCATCACCGGATGCTCCAGCGGTTTCGGCCTACTCACTGTCGTTGATATGGCGAAAGCTGGCTTTTTCGTCATTGCTACCATGCGCGACCTCTCCAAGCGTGCTCGTCTCGATCAAGCCGTACTGGAGGCGAACCTCGGCGACCGCGTCGAACTCCGCCGTCTCGACATAACAGACTTCGACGCCCTCCCCGCCGCTGTCGCCGAGATCGTAAAAACTCATGGACGCATCGACGTCCTCATCAACAATGCCGGCTACGCTCTAGGCGGATTCGCGGAAGACATCCAACTGGAAGAACTTCGCGCCCAGTTCGATACCAACTTTTTCGGGCAAGTCGCCCTTACCCGCGCTGTCCTTCCCATCATGCGCAAACA
>JAICLA010000135.1 GCA_025927695.1 Terriglobales bacterium
GCTGGCGGTGGTGTAGACCTCTTGTCCGGTGAGCGTGAAGGGAACGGTGAGCGAGGCCTGAATGCGTTGTGCCACGCGGATGGCGGCGCTTACGTCGTCAATGCCGTCGAGCAGGATGGTGAACTCGTCGCCACCGAGGCGCGCGACTGTGTCTTCCGGACGCACACAGGAAGTCAGAAGCTCAGCTACTTTGGCGAGCAGACGGTCGCCCATCAGGTGTCCGAGTCCATCATTGATGATCTTGAAGCGATCGAGATCGAGGAAGAGCACGCCGAAGATGTAATCGGAATGGCGCTTGGTGCGTGCCAGGCAGTTTTGCAGGCGGTCTATGAATAACGTACGGTTGGGCAGACCGGTGAGCCCGTCATGCAGCGCGTCATGCACGAGCAGTTCGGCGATGCGCTTCTTTTCGGTGACGTCCTCCTGCGAGCCCACCAACCTATATATAGTGCCGCTGTCATTCTGCACGGCGATGCCGCGCATGATCATCCAGCGATAGGCGCCGTCTTTGTGCAGGATGCGGTACTCGCCTTCGTAATGCTCTGTCTGCTTCTCGATGTGTCCGGCGATGGAGGCTTGGAGCGCGCCGAGATCGTCATTATGCACGCGGCTGAGCCACTCTTCGGGCGAATCGCCGATCTCCGCGTCAGAGAAGCCGAGCATGTTCTTCCATCGCGGCGAGTAATAAACCTTTTGCGTAGTGAGGTTCCAATCCCAGAGGCCATCACTGGTGCCTTGCATGGCGAGCGAGTAGCGTTCTTCACTCTCGCGCAACATCTCTTCCACGCGGCGGCGTTCGGAATCGTCGCGGCAGTTGACGACGATGCCGCCGATCACGGGGTTGTTCAAAAGATTCGTGCCGACTGCTTCGAGCGGACACCACGTGCCATCTTTCCGAAGGAAGCGGAACTGGATGGGCGCCATGCCCGTTGATTGCACGAGATGGGCGAACGACTTCGCCATTTCAGCCAGATCGTCAGGATGAACGAACTCGAATGCACTGTGACCTATGAGTTCCTCTGGCTTGTAGCCGAGGATGCGTGTGACGGAAGGGCTCTCGTAACGGATGGTGCCATCCGGCTCCAGGATGCTGATGATGTCGAGCGAGTTCTCAGTGAGCAGACGAAAATACGCGTCAGAGGCCGCCTCTTGCGCAGCTTGGGCAGACGGGGTCGCGGACTGTGGGGCCGTTTTCACAGAAGAAGTGGGAGTTTCGCTTGTCTCAACTTAGCATTAATCCACCAGGGAGAGAAAAGGAAACGCAAACGCAAGATTACTAAAGTAAATGGCAGGATTTGAATCCGCGATAAGACCTAGGGCCCTTTACTAAACCACCACATGACGCGCCCTTCCATAGTCCATTCATCGCCGGCATGCATATAGTGGGGAACGTCGTCTTTGTTTTCCGGCACCAGAACATTGGTGTTGCCGAAGCGTTGCAGCCAGCTGACGCTGAGTCCGCATTCAGGATGTGAGGCAAAGACGATCTTGCCTAACAATTGTTCGATGGAGTTCTCGGTCGGGTCGACGCCGAAGATGGTATCTAAGCGCATCATAGGCGCCATGCGGTTGGTTCCGATGCGCAAGCAGTACGTCTTTTCCGGATTCGGACACCAGGAGCGCGGAACAACAACGAGTTGGCTGACGGACTCTTGCATCACCCTCGCGGGACCGATCTGGCCGACGGGCAGTGAAGATTCGTAAACCGGAACAGCGAGCAGAGGTTCAGTGGTCTTCGCGGGAAGCTTAGGCGGGACGGCGATCTCGACGTGATGATTCGTGCGCCGCGCCGGCGGACGATCAAGAACGGAAGTGACATCACGGCGGGTGAGGCCAGCGCGCTCCCAGAAATACCAGCATTCACGCTTGCCCGCGAGCTTGCCCAACTCAAGGAATACGGAGGCCGGCGGTTCATGGACGCCGCGCTCCCAGCGCGAAGGCGCCATAGCGGAAACGTTCAGCTTCTTAGCCAAAGCAGCCTGGCTCATGCCAAGGCTCTCGCGTAAGCCCTCGAGCCTGTCTGCCCACTCCGGACGCTTTATTTTACGCGTACGCATGATTCGTCTTGACACCCTAACGGCAGCGTTATATTTTTATCCACGAAAGCCGACAGCTTCCAAACAGGAACCCCGGGGACTTGGGCACCAATGGTGACAAATTCTAACATGACGTCGGTTCTCGCGCGTCATTCCTTGTATCGCGGCATCTACAGCAGAGTAGCCCAACAACTTGGTGTTGACCGCTCTTACGTGAGCCGTGTGGCCAATGGCCAGCGCCGCTCAGCAAAAGTAGAGCAGGCGCTTTTAAAAGAAATAAAAAGGATCGAGAAACTCGGTCGCAAGTAGTCTGCCCGTTCCTTTGGAAGTTGAATTACTAGAGTCGTTGTTTGGCGCACGGGATGCCAAGAAAAATCACCTAGCAAACGCCGTTTTGTGTCACATCCGGTGACAACACTGCGGGCCGAAGAAGAATGCGGGGATGCCGCGAATGAATCTGTGCGGTTGGCGGGCAGGAATTCAGGTGTTTTGCTCCTCCAACTCGGGCAATATTCAGCTCTAGTTACCTTCAAGATAACGGTATAATCCTGCCTTTCCGTAGTATCTTCATTGCGATAAAGGCCAAATGAGCACCACGGCTCCCACGAAGAAGGTCGCGTCGGCGGCTGCCAAGCCGTTGCCTCTTCTCGTCCACTTTCAGGGCGATGAAGCTGCCGTGCGCGCGCTCGACGGGCTCAATAAATACCGGCGCATCGCCTTTCAGGAAGTGCACAAGCTCGGCGACGAGATCGAGCAAGTAGTGATCGCGACTGGTGAGTCGCAAGTGAGCGCTGAATACGAGGCTTTGCGCAAGCCCAATGTCCGCATCATCGCTCTGAGCGATCAGCGCTTCAAGGATGCCCGCATTGATGGCGGCATATACGCATACCTCCCGTCGCACACTCCGCGGCCGCTGGTGGAGCGCATGATCGACAACGCGCTTGACCACATACAGCTGTTGAACAATCGCAAAGAGATAACGGAGCGCCTGCATACTTCTACGCGCGAGATACGCGACCTGAACCAGATCGGCGCGGCGCTTTCCGCAGAACATGACACCGCGAAACTGCTGGAGATGATCTTGACGAAATCCCGCGAGATCACACAGAGCGACGCTGGCTCTCTTTATCTTGTGGAGCAGGAAGAGTTGGAAGAAGCGACATCCGAACAAGCCAGTGATGGGCTGAAGCGCGGTGGAGTGGTCACCGATCTCATTCCCAGCGAGGAAGGCGATTCCAACGCGCGCATCATCATGCGGGCAGAGGGCAAGAAACGGCTCCGCTTCAAGCTGGCGCAGAACGATTCGGCTGATATTCCATTCCGTGAACGGGTAATGGAGATCAGTGAGCGGTCGATCGCGGGATATGTTGCGCTCACCGGGCGCGCGGTCAACATTGAAGACGCGTATCACATGCCGCCGGATGTGCCCTATTCGATCAACCGGCAGTTCGACGAAGATTCAGGGTATAGAACGAAATCCATTCTCGCCGTCCCCATGAAGAACCAGAAGGACGAGATCGTGGGCGTGCTGCAACTCATCAATGCCAAGCGCGATCCCGGCGTGCTGCTCGAAACGTTACAAAGTGTGACCACGCAAGTGGTGCCCTATGCCGAGCGACAGCGCGCGATCGTGCAGTCCCTGGCCAGCCAGGCCGCGGTCGCTCTCGAAAACAGCCAACTATATGAGGCCATACAGCGGTTGTTTGAAGGATTTGTACGCGCGGCGGTCATCGCTATTGAGGCCCGCGATCCTACTACTTCCGGCCATTCATTCCGCGTCGCGAACCTAACAGTTGCGCTTGCTGAAACGGTGGACCGCGCCGAAGATGGGCCGTTCCGCGACCTGCGCTTCTCGCGCAACCAGATGAAAGAGATCCGGTACGCCAGCTTGCTGCATGACTTCGGCAAGGTGGGCGTGCGGGAAGAAGTACTGGTTAAAGCGAAGAAGTTGTATCCGTCACAACTGGAGTTGATCAATCAGCGTTTCCAGTTCGTGAAACGGTCGATGGAGAAAGAAGTACTGCAGACGCAGTTGGACTACGCCCTGGAGCACAGCCGCGACGAGTACATGAAGCAGGCGCCGAAGTTTGATGCTGAGCTTCACGACCAGTTAGTGGAACTCGATGGGTACTTCCAGACGATCTTGAAATCCAACGAGCCGACGGTGCTGGCTGAAGGAAACTTCGAGAAGCTGCTGGACATTGCCGCACGGCGCTTCCAGAACTTTGCCGGCGAAGAGCAGAGCCTGCTCACGGGAGACGAGGTGCGCTTGCTATCGATCCGCAAAGGATCGCTTGATGACACCGAGCGTTTACAGATCGAGAGTCACGTGGTGCACACGTTCAAGTTCCTGCAGCAGATACCGTGGACGAAAGAGATCCGTAGCATCCCTGACATTGCCCGCGGGCACCACGAGAAGCTCAACGGCAAGGGCTATCCGTACAAGCTTTCTGCGGCGGAGATCCCGATACAAACGCGCATGATGACGGTGGCCGACATCTTTGATGCGTTGTGCGCGGTGGATCGTCCGTACAAACGCGCGGTCAGCCTGGAGCGCGCTCTGGAGATACTGGGATTCGCGGTCAAAGACGGCGAAGTCGATCCCGTGCTGTATGACATGTTCGTGAAGTCAAAGGTGTGGGAGCGGTGGAAGATCGAGCCGTATCCTTATTAGCCGACAGCTCGCAGCCGCTAGAACGTAGCTGATGTGCCTTGCCCAGTCTTTCGACAACCGCCCGGCCGAATCCTGCTTCTCACCTTATATGGACCTGACTCTGCGCCAGGGCGTGACTATCTTTGCCAACTTCTGCCTGATGGCCGCTTTGATCGTCTATGCCTTCCGCTGGTTTGCGCAATATCACACTAGCGGTAAGTGGACAAAGAACATTACCGGCCTGCTGGCGGGGATCGGGTTCCTGCTGCTGGCGGCGGCCGTGCTGCTCACACCTACTAATGCGCAGGTGCTGGTGTTGATCGCGCATACACACGCGCACCTGGTGTTCATCGTGGCCAGCAATGCGTTTCTGATCTCAGCGATGGCGGCGTTCGGCATCATTAATTATCGGAAGCCATCGCGACTCAAGAAGCAGCGGAATATTGAAGAGCTGCTGAAGAAAGAGCTGCCGAATATTCCTTAGTAGCAGCACTTAGCAGCTAGCACCGAACATCGAGTTGCGGCTTTCTGGGATATGATGCGGCGGTCATGGGATTTCTTCAAAACAGGATTCAACGCGGAGGCGCAGAGGCGCGGAGAGTTTTCGTTCGCGTCGGGGCTGTTCTGTTCTTGTTTTGTATGTTGGCTGGTGTGCAGAACTTGAAACCGGAACAAAAAACAAAAAGTACTGCCGCTGACGCGGCTCCGAGGATCGTGCCCATCACCGAAGAGCAGCATCACCATCTGGTGTTGGATAACGATTACGTGCGCGTGTTCCATGTGGAGGTGGCGCCGCGTTCGGAGACGCTGTATCACCAACATGATATGGATTATGTTTTTGTGACGCTGGGCGATTCGGAGGTCGAGAGCGTGCCCGTCGGCAAAGAGGCGAAGAAGCTGGAGTTGAAGGATGGCGACACGCGGTTCACGAAAGGTGGGTTCGCGCACAAGGCTGTGAACTTGAGTGATAAGCCGTTTGTGAATGTGACGGTGGAGTTGAAGAAGTACTTTGATGCCGAAATGAAAGTGTGTGCCGATCAACTGGCGGCAAACTGCTCGCGGGACGTCAAGGTTGGAGACGAGAAAATCGGAGAAACAACAAAAATATTCACTAATGGGTTTGTCACGGCAATGGGCCATCATTTGATGCCACATGGAACACTGACATCGAACTATTATTCAGCGCGCGGCAAAGACGGTGTTCTTATAGTGCCACTGACTGATATGAAAGCTGTGGTTGGCGGCGTGGAAGAAGATCTGAAAGCAGGGCAGAGCAACTTCACTGATGCCGGCGAAGTCGAGATTCCGTCGCAGGACCATGACGTGCGTTGGGTGGTGATTCGAATGAACGTGCCAAAATAGGTATTGCATTGAGATAATTGCTGCACTTGCCGCTGTGCAATTAATTTTCAAAGATTTTTCTGCCGTTTACTTGCGCGAATCGGAGAATCCTTGCTATAGTTGTTCAAGTCGTTCGAGAGATCAGGTGGCTGTAGTGGCCACAGAAGATTTGAATCCTGCGCCAGGCGCGGACATCAAATAAGAAACGACAAGATAGAGATAAATGCCCCGGGCGAGAGACGCTGGTAAGTGATTGAAAAGGGGCAGCATTCGAGAGCAACCTTCAGACGAAGGCAAACGCGCTCTTGAAGGGTTAAGCGAAGCGGTTCCATCCGGAACACCACTGCAACACCTCCATTAGGATCTTTAAAAACAGGAACCTCGTTCGCGCATTTGTGTCTTCTAGGCACTAAGGTGGTGGACGGAGAGTGGATCGCGCTGAGAACGGATAAGCGCTCCGCAGGAATGAAGTAATACTTAATGCTTCGGTGTTAGGTAATCATTCTGGTGCGTTGAGCCGAGTTTTCAACAGGCGTCGTTTGACAGACGCCGACAACTCGCGGTACTCTCATAAGGTTCGTCTCAAGAGGGCAATGCAGTAAGTAACGCTCGCTCTCGCTCCGGTCCAAGCGGTATCGCTGATACGGAGCTTCACAAAGGTGATAGGGACATAAAAGTTTCGAGGACGCAAGGCATTCGTGTCTTGCCGTTACTCAAAAGCGCACCGCCTAGGCGGAGAGCGGATTGGGTCTTTGACAAATAGGTTGAACGTGCCAGTCGTGAAGAAGTGCTCGAGTTAAAAAGTCGAGCGATTCTCACAAAATAGGTAAGTGCCTATCAGCATTCCGCGGGTTAGATCCGAAAGGGTTGGGCCCGAATTGGCTGATATGGCGCCCTTCCTCGACTACCCGTCAGGAAGGGGGATGAAGTTGCTACTTCGGTAGCAGCTCCATAACAGGTTTCAAACGAGAGTTTGATCCTGGCTCAGAATCAACGCTGGCGGCGTGCCTAACACATGCAAGTCGAGCGCCCCGCAAGGGGAGCGGCAGACGGGTGAGTAACGCGTGGGGATCTACCCAGTGGTACGGAACAACTCAGGGAAACTTGA
>JAICLA010000127.1 GCA_025927695.1 Terriglobales bacterium
AATCTCACTATCTACGCGCACTTTGATCCCGCCCATGAACTCATGGATCACATCGTTGTTCACTACCAGTTTGTCAGTCTTGCCTTCGGCGATGCGTCGCGCCTGCTTACGACACACTGTACCGATCGTGCGCTCCAGATTACGCACGCCCGCCTCGCGCGTGTAATGACGGATCAAATAGCTGATCGCCGGATCCGGAAACTCGATCTGCTCCGCCGTGATGCCGTTCTCTTCAACCTGCCGCGGTACTAGATAGCGGCGCGCAATGTGCAGCTTCTCTTCTTCGCTGTAGCCTTGCAGTTCGATGATCTCCATGCGGTCGCGCAGTGGCTCCGGTATCGGATCCAACTGGTTCGCCGTGCAGATGAACAATACCTTTGACAAGTCGAACGGCACGTCAAGGTAGTTGTCTCTGAACGTGGAGTTCTGTTCCGGATCCAGCGTCTCAAGCAGCGCCGATGCAGGATCGCCGCGGAAGTCCCGTCCGAGCTTATCCACTTCATCCAGCATGAACACCGGATCGTTGGTCTCAGCTCGGCGAATGCCCTGTATTACTTGTCCGGGCAAGGCGCCGATATACGTTCGCCGATGCCCGCGGATCTCCGCCTCATCATGCACGCCACCAAGTGACAGCCGAGCAAACTTCCGGCCAAGCGAACGCGCAATGCTGCGGCCGAGTGATGTCTTGCCCACGCCGGGAGGACCCACAAAGCACAGAATCGGCCCCTTCATGTTCGGCTTCAGCCGACGCACAGAGAGGTAATCCAGAATGCGGTCCTTTACCTTTTGGAGGTCGTAGTGGTCTTCGTCCAAGATCTCTTTGGCTTTCGGGATATCTACCGTTCCGCCCGAAGACTTTGACCACGGCAATACCGCGAGCCACTCCACATAGTTTCGCGTGATGGAGTAATCACCCGCTGCCGGCGACATACGTGAGAGACGGCCCAATTCCTTGAGCGCCTCTTTCTTCACTTCCTCTGGCATTCCCGCCGCTTCAATCTTCTTCTTCAGTTCTTCAACATCGCGCGAGTTCTCATCCTGTTCACCCAATTCTTTCTGGATGGCCTTCATCTGCTCGCGCAAATAGTAATCACGCTGCGACTGCTGCACTTGGTCCTGCACCTCGCTCTGGATCTTGGTACGCAGTTGCTGCACCTCGATCTCTTTCGCAAGATGCTTGTTGATTCGCTGCAAGCGCGCGCGAATGTCTGTCGTTTCGAGGATCTCCTGCTTGTCGCGCGTAGCCAGCGAAGGCAGTGATGACGCAATAAAATCCACCAGCCGCCCGGGCTCATCGATATTCATCGCCACCGTCTGCAATTCGTCAGATAGCGTCGGTGATCCGGTAACGATCTGCTGGAACAACGTCAGCACGTTGCGTTGCAGAGCTTCGACTTCCGGCGTCTTGTCCGGCGCGGGCTCTGAAAGAGTCACGCTCTCCGCCTGCATATAAGGTGTGAGTTGCGTGTAATTCTTGATACGCACGCGCTCGGTGCCTTCCGTGAAAACGAAGAGGCTCGAGTTCGGCATCTTCACAACTTTATGCACTACCGCTAGTGTGCCGATCGCGTAAAGGTCAGTCGGGACCGGCGAATCAATGCGCGCATCCTGCTGCGCCACCACAATGATCTGTTTGTTCTCGCCCAGTGAATTAATGAGCTGCACAGAGCTGTCTCGGCCCACAGTCAACGGCAGCACCGCGTGTGGAAACAATACGGTGTCACGCACCGGCAAAACCGGTAAAGCGCTGGACTGGCTCGGTTTAGGAGTGCTTACTTCTTCCTGCTTTGGCTTGTCTTTGGCCATTCTTTTTACCTTGAGTGTCTTTGTATCAACTATTGATGACTTGGCCGGATGAAAAGATGCAGACCACATCCTCTCTCTGATGTCGCGGGATTCTACGCCTCGCCGCAACAGGCAGGCAAATGTGCGCCATCGGCAACATACTTGGCATGGCGCAATGGCTGGAAAGATATGACTGGCTTATTCCGTGATAACGGATTTCGACAGATTGCGCGGGTGGTCCACATTCACCCCGCGCAACACAGCGATGTGATAGGCCAGCAACTGTAGTGGAATGATCTCCAGCACAGGCAGCAACAGACCCAGCACACTCGGAACCGGGATGATATGTGAAGCGGCCTGTCGAACGTCCGCGTCATCCGGGTTCGCCAATACGATGACTTTAGTCCCCCGCCGCGCCACTTCGCGCAGCAGTGAAACGGATTTTTCATGCCGTATAGCTGCCTCGGGGTCATTCCTGTCCCGCGTAAGGATCATGACTACAGGCAAATTCTCATCCACCAGCGCGTTGGGCCCGTGTTTCATCTCACCCGTCGGGAACCCCTCCGCATGGATGTAGGCGGTCTCCTTTAATTTCAGAGCGCCTTCGAGAGCGATGGGGTAGGAGATATCGCGACCGAGAAACATGAACGAATTGAACTCTTCGAACTGCCGCGCGAGGACTTTCGTCTGCTCATCGGTTTCAAGCACTTGCTGCACCTTTTGCGGCAGCGCCATTAGATCATCAAGGTTCTGGCGAGTCTCCGCAGCAGTCAAGCTCCTTCGTACACTTCCCAGATGCATAGCCAACGCGAAAAGCGCGATTAGTTGTGCCGTAAAACTCTTCGTCGCCGCGACTGAGACTTCTTCTCCGCAATGTGTGTAGACATTCCCGTCAGATTCCTTCGTGATGGGTGAACCCTTCACGTTGCAAATGGCGACAGTTCTCGCGCCCTTTGCCTTCGCCTCGCGCTGCGCAGCGATCGTGTCCGCCGTCGTGCCGGATTGGCTCAGCAAAATGGTCAATTCCCCCGGCTCCGTGATGGGATCGCGATAGCAATATTGGCTGGCAAAATCCACTTCAACGGGAACCCGCGCCAATCGCTCGAACATGAATTCTCCGACCATCCCCGCATGACGGCTCGCCCCGCTGGCGACAATATTGATCTTGCGGATCTGCTGGATCTGCTCGTCACTCAATCTCACATCTTCGAGCGCTTTTTGTTGGCTTTCAGGCGAAAGATAGCTGGCGATCGCGTCCATGACTGCGCGAGGCTGTTCATAAATCTCTTTGAGCATGAAATGCGGAAATTGTTTCTGTGAACTCAAGCGACTACTCCGCCCACGATGGTCTTGATCACTTTGCCCTCGTCGCTTAACACGACGATATCCGCATCACATCCGGCCGCTAATCTTCCCTTCTTCTTCTCAATGCCCAAAGCCCTTGCCGGATTCTCCGTCGCAAGTCTCACGCTATTCGCCAGATTCCAATCAGCGAAGCTCATGACATTCCTTACCGCAGCATCCATCGTGAGGACGCTGCCCGCGATGGTGTCTCCGTTCATGCAGAGGTTCCCTTTTACTTCGATGTCGAAGACGCCAAGCTTGTATTTGCCATCGGGCATGCCTGTGGCGCTAAGCGCGTCTGTGATCAGGATCGCGCGGTCTTTGCCCTTCGCTAATAGAAAGAGCTTCACGATATCAGGCGCAACGTGTACTCCGTCCGCCACGATGTCGGCAAAGATGCGTTCGTCAGTGAGCACCGTACCCAAAATTCCCGGATCGCGATGATTCAGCGACCGCATCGCATTGAAAGTGTGAGTGGCGCTTCTGCCACCTGCAGTAATTCCGGCTTTTGTTTCCGCCGACTCCGCATCTGAATGCCCTAGGCTGACCATGACTCCACGCTTCGTTGCCGCTTCGATCACGGGTAATGCACCATCCACTTCAGGCGCCGCTGTCATGACGCTTACTGCGCCTCCCGAAGCCTGCCACAATTTCTCAAACGCCTCTACGGAAGGCTTCTGAATGTCTTTCAAGGGATGCACACCGCACTTCGCTGTACTTATGAACGGTCCTTCCAAGTGAATTCCGTTCGGGCGCGCACGCGCGCCACTGTCAGAAAACCTGCCGGCCCGCGTATCGCTTACCGCTTTACCTATTTTCTCCAGCGACTTCAGCGTCACGTCCATCGGCGCCGTCACCGTCGTCGGACAATAACTCGTCACACCATGCCGCGCGAGCAACTCCTCAACCGCCGCCAGCGCAGACGCGCTTCCTTCCATCACATCGTGTCCCGCGCCGCCATGGATGTGGATATCAATGAATCCAGGCGCGAGAACAGCGTTACCATAATCAATGTGCTTCGCTCCGGCGGGAACTTCGATCGCGTTCCGCGCACCGGCGGCGACGATGGTGCCGGTTTTTCCGTCACTCTCGTAAACCACTACCCCGTTGGCTACAGGAGCTTCCGGCGTGAGCACAGTCTTGGCTGTCAGATAAACTTTCATTGGCTGGACCTAAGGCCCAGCCTTTCTATCAAGCCAAATGCAAGGTTGGCAAGATGCCGTTTTGAGTCCCATCTGGCATTTCTCTTCCCACATCCCGCAACAGCAGATATACTCGCCATGAAAAATTTGCAGATGTCTCCGTTCATCCGAAGGCCCCCCGATGCTCTTCAAGACCTTCAGTGCTGCCGTTTACGGCATTGATGCCAACATTATCGAGGTTGAGGTTGACTGCTCCGGCTACAAACTGGAAAAAGACAACTTCAATACGGTCGGCCTGCCTGACACTGCAGTCAAGGAAAGCAAGCAGCGCGTTCGTTCTGCGTTGAAAAATTGCGGATACGACATTCCGCCCACGCACATTACCGTCAACCTCGCCCCTGCTGACATAAAAAAAGAAGGCTCCGGATTCGACCTGCCGATGGCGCTCGGCATTCTGGGCGCATACGGAGGACTAACACGCAAAGAACTGCCGGAATACGTTATCGTCGGCGAACTTAGTCTTGACGGCGGACTTCGCGGGGTTCATGGCACTCTTCCTATTGCAGTTGCCGCACGCGCACGCAAGATCACCAAACTGATCGTTCCCGAAGTCAATGCGCGTGAAGCGGCGATGGTCAGCGGCATCGAAGTTTATCCAGTCAAGTCATTCATGGATGTCGTCAAGCTAGTCAACACAGGCAATGGCATCTCGCCGTTCAAGGTTGACTCCTCTGCGCTGCTAAGCGAAGTACAGCACTTTGCCGTCGATTTTAAAGATGTCCGCGGACAACACACTGCCAAGCGCGCACTAGAAGTCGCTTGCGCGGGCGGTCACAACATCCTGATGATCGGCCCCCCGGGTGGCGGCAAAACGATGCTCGCCAAACGGATTCCCACAATTCTGCCTCCGCTCACATTCGAAGAAGCGCTGGAGACTACAAAGATTCACAGCGTCGCAGGGGTGCTGGACGCACGCGCTGGACTCGTCGGCACGCGACCTTACCGCTCGCCGCATCACACCATTTCAGACGCAGGCCTCATTGGCGGAGGCATCATCCCGCGTCCCGGTGAAGTTTCACTTGCGCACAATGGCGTGCTCTTTCTCGACGAACTCCCAGAGTTCCCGCGCAATGTTTTGGAAGTGATGCGCCAACCGCTCGAAGACGGCAACGTGACCATCTCGCGCGCCGCCATGTCTCTTACGTTTCCCGCTCGCTTCATGCTCGCCGCGGCCATGAACCCGTGTCCCTGCGGATTCTTCAATGACCGCAGCCGTGAGTGCCATTGCGGACAGCCGATGATCCAACGTTACGTCTCCAAGATCTCCGGCCCGCTGCTTGATCGCATAGACATTCACATCGACGTGCCCGCCGTGCAGTACAAGGAACTTCGCGGCGGTTCCGGACCCGAGGGTTCAGATCAGATCCGTGGCCGCGTATTGAAAGCGCGAGATATCCAGCTCAACCGCTTCGCCGCTGCGGGTGAGCGCATCTTCTCCAACGCCCAAATGGGCACGCGCCAGATCCGTACTTACTGCGAACTTTCCACTGAATGCGAACGTCTGCTCGAGCGCGCTATGACTCAGCAAGGGCTCAGTGCGCGCGCGCACGATCGAATCCTGAAAGTGGCACGCACCATCGCTGATATCGACTCAGCGCCGCAGATTGAAAGTAAGCACATCACTGAAGCCATTCAGTACCGTACCCTCGATAGGAATTTTTGGACATGAGGGCAGGTTCTCCTCTGGTGCATCAAAGGACGATCGCAGATCATCGGTCGGGACTCCGCGCTGCACTTCGGCAGAACCGGCATCCACTGATCTTGACCATCGTCACTTCGCTTCTGTGCATAGCCTACGTGCTACTAAACCGCTACTTCAGTAAACAAGAGTTCGAAGCGCGAACCTTTGCCTTCTTGATTCTTCTGGCGCTCGCTTGCATGGTCTCGAGTGAGATCTTTTCCCGTGAAGGCAAAGCGATCCTCAACGCCGTCGAACCGTTGCACTTTTATTCTGTATTCTTCGCAGCTTTCTACGTACTGCCTTTCACGTTGATCGTTTTAGACCCGCGCATCGATGGAGTGCTGTACGTGCGAGTAGGTATGGCGATCCTGGTGGGATTTCTAGCTTTCCAGTGCGGATGCCGAAGTATTAAGAGAGCAGGCGTGCCTTCCGTAGGATTGGATGGCGCCAGCTCATGGGCACTCCTCATTTCGACTTGGATAGCCATGGCACTCGTGGGTTATCTCTATTATTGGCGCTTGCGCAACGGAAACTTCTATACCCACGCAAACAGCTACACCGTGGGCACAGACACAACCTCTAGCCTGCTGGAAAGTTTTGTCAACCACCTGACACTGCCTACATTTTTCCTTTGCGGATTGGTCGCCAGTTCAAGCACAACGGCGGCGCGTCCGGCGAAGCTCACCATCAAGCTCTATCTGCTCTCCACATTCTTGATCTTTCTGGCGGCATCCCAACTGCGATTCACGGTAACTGTACTGATCTTGGGATGGGTGGCACTGCATCTGTTTGAGCGATCACAGATCGAGTGGAAACTGGTATTGCACCTCGCGACGGTATGCGTTGTTGCCGGTGCGCTCATCTTTACTATTCGTGCGTCCGGCGCGGGCACCGGTCTCAGCGATAGTGATAACCAGTTGCGCGACCTGTGGCGTGGCGTAACCAGCGGCGAGCTGTTGGACACCTCACAGTTGAGTTCCGCAACTACGAGCACCGAGGGCACCAGTACCGTGGGGCGGGCCGTGACTCCGCTCATCTTTTTTAGCGACGTGATGCAGACCCTGGACACGCCCTCCGCCAGTTTTGGACTGGGCGATTCTTTCCTCTACGAGCTGCAGGAGATCATTCCGAGGCTGCTATGGAAAGACAAACCGGAGTTTCTCTCGACGCAGATATTCATCCGCGGGAACCTGGGAATGCGGGAGGTAGACAGTTCACCGCACCCGCTGTTGCAGTTTTATTACGAGTTCGGGTGGCCGGGCATCGCGGCAGGCTTTTTTTCCTGATGGGCACAATGATTCAGTACGTGACCACACGAATGCGATCAGTATTCATGTTCTTTCTGTTCGCATTCATCTGGTCTTCACTTATTCAGGGCGAGGCCGGCTTGTTCCTCAACTTACTGGTCGGCATAAGAGCGGCGCTGTTGCTGTACGCCCTCTGGTTCATCCTGCGGTTTGTGATCTCCGCGGGAATGAAACCCGGAATGAGACGCTCAGCGTTCAACCGCCATCGCCACAGCGTTCCCGCCGCCTAGACACAACGCCGCGATACCTTTGTGGGAGTTGCGACGCACCATCTCGTACAGCAACGTGATCAATACCCGCGCACCGCTTGCGCCTATGGGATGACCCAGCGCAACAGCTCCGCCGTTGACGTTGACCTTC
>JAICLA010000217.1 GCA_025927695.1 Terriglobales bacterium
GTCATGATGAGCGACTGCGTGCGCGTCCCGTCGCCAAAGAAACGGACGCCGCGCAAAAGGGAACCATCCGTCACGCCCGTCGCGGCGAACAGAATATGTTTTCCCGGCGCAAGATCTTCCGCGCGATAAATCTTTTTCGGGTCCTTGATCCCCATACGCGCAACGCGCTGCTCCAACTCCGGCGTGTCAACGATCAATCGCGCCAGGATCTCGCCATTCAAGCAGCGCATCGCCGCCGCAGTGATCACACCTTCGGGCGCGCCGCCGATGCCCATCACCGCATGTACGCCGGTTCCCAGCACAGCCGCTGTGATGCCGGCAGACAGATCGCCATCGCCGATCAAATGAATCCTCGCTCCCGCGGCGCGAATATCCGCCATCAACTTCTTGTGCCGCGGACGGTCCAGCACCACGATCACCAAGTCTTCTACCTTCCGGTCCAGAGACTTCGCGATCGCCTTCAAGTTGTCCGCCACCGACGCGTCCAGATCGACTTTGCCCACGCTCGGCTGCCCCACCACCAGCTTCTCCATGTAGCAATCCGGCGCGTTGAGCAATCCACCGCGCTCAGAAGCAGCCAGCACCGTGATGGAATTCGGCGCGCCAGTCGCACAGAGATTTGTTCCTTCCAGAGGATCAACTGCAATATCCACTTCCGGATACCGCACACCATCCAACTCTTTCGCGCCCACATGTTCGCCGATGTACAACATCGGCGCCTCATCGCGTTCACCTTCGCCGATCACGATCGTCCCGTGCATCGGCACGCTGTCCATCACGCGACGCATCGCCTTCACCGCAGCAGCGTCAGCCTTGGGCGCATCGCCCTGGCCCATCGTCTTGGCGGACTCGATCGCAGCCTCTTCCACCACGCGCACAAATTCCAGCGCGAGTTCCACTTCAAGATGCATCATGTCAGACGCTGTCGCCATCGTTCCTCCGAATAGTTTGCAATCTGAAGCGGATGCTAAAACGCATCGATGCCCGTGATGCTCGAGCCCAGGATCAGCGTATGAATATCGTGCGTGCCCTCGTAAGTCTTCACCGACTCAAGATTCATCATGTGCCGCATGATGGGGTAATCGTCAGCGATGCCGTTCGCGCCCAGAATGTCACGCGCCATGCGCGCACATTCCAGTGCCATCCACACATTGTTCTTCTTGATCATGGAAATGTGTTGGTGTTGTGCCTTATCTTTGTCTTTCAATCGGCCCACTTGCAGCGCGAGCAACTGCGCCTTGGTGATCTCCGTCACCATCCACACGAGTTTTTGCTGCACCAGCTGATGCGACGCAATAGGCTCATCGTGAAATTGCTTACGCAGCTTCGCGTACTGCAGCGCGGTGTCATAACAAGCCATGGCCGCGCCGATTCCGCCCCAACCGATCCCATATCGCGCCTGATTCAAACACATCAGCGGAGACTTCAATCCGCCGGATTTCGGGAGCAAGTTCGCCGCCGGCACACGTACATCCTGCAATGACAATCCCGAAGTCACCGACGCGCGCAATGACCACTTGCCATGCACGTCGTCCGCTTTGAATCCCTTGCGATTCGTCTCCACAATGAACCCGCGCACGCGATTGTCTTCGTCCTCAACCTTCGCCCACACCACAGCAATGTCAGCGATCGAGCCTGACGTGATCCACATCTTCTCGCCGTTGATGATGTAGTCGTTCCCGTCTTTTTTCGCGCGCGTGCGCATGCCGCCTGGGTTCGAACCGAAGTCCGGCTCCGTCAGCCCGAAGCAGCCGAGCTTCTCGCCTTTCGCCAGTTGCGGCAACCAAGTATTTTTCTGCTCGTCGCTTCCAAACGCATAGATCGGATACATCACCAGCGCCGACTGTACACTCACAAAAGAACGCAGGCCGCTGTCTCCGCGTTCCAGCTCCTGCGTGACTAAACCATATTCAACGTTGGACATCCCCGCGCATCCGTAACCTTTAAGGTTGGCGCCAAAAAATCCCAGGCTGCCCATCTCCGGCACCAGCTCGCGCGGAAACCGTCCTTCGCGGTTGCATTGCTCAATGATGGGAATGATCTTTTCTTCCACCCACTTGCGGGTGTTGTCGCGGACCAGCAGTTCGTCTTCGCTCAGAAGCGAATCGAACTCGGCAAAGTCCACTCCTTTGAACTTGAATGCGGGCATGTGTTCTCTCTGTGATGCAGAATGATTGCAGGACTGTAAAGGTTAATCGAGCGTCAAAGTCAGGTCAAACAACAGCAACTTGCATGCATGCGCTTGAACGCTCATACTTGCTCTGTGGATACGGCCCTTTATTACTTGACTCGCGTGCTCATCGTTCTCGCCAGCATCGGCGTGATCGGATGCCTCCTCGTGATCCCGTGGACGGCCGCGTCCATCTTGCGTGTCGCCTTCCAGGAAGATACGCCTACCGAACTCGCCCAGACTGAAAAACTCCCCCCGCAGCCTGCTGCGTCCAAGTAGCGATTACTTTCCCCGTAATTCTTCCAGACTGTATTTCGTTCCGCGCCAGATCACGCCGCCATGCCACAGCGTCACAAAAGTTGATCGCAACATCGTGTACATCACCAGCAATGTCGCCACCGGATGCGTAAAAAAGTAAATAGGTGAGACGCGCGTGAAGTATTCCATCCTTATATATACAATCGCGTTGGCCAGCAACGCGATCGCGAATCCGAGCTTTGCCATGCCCGGAGCAAAGATCAGCCCCAGCAATGGCGCTAAGCCGATGAATGCCGCCCCCAGCACCGCAGCGAATGAGATCATCCACTGGTAGCGCATCAACGCGAAAAAATTCTTTGTGAGATTGTTCACCACTCCCATAGCCCCGCGCGCCCAATGCAGACTAGCCAAGCCCGGTCCTCGGACAGCGCGTTGCGCGAAGCGATTTTCCTTTACCGCCTTACCAAGCGCCAGGTCATCCACAATAGCCAGCCGCATTGCTTCATACGTGCCAATGGCTTCATACGTCGATCGTCGAATCAGGTTGAAAGCTCCCGCCCCCACGAAGTCGCGCGCGTCCGGGTCCGCCACCTTCCACGGACGATGAATGAATGCAATGTTGTTCAAAAAGTGGCTGAGCATCATCCGCTCGCCCGGTGATTCCATCACCATCGTCGGATAAAGCACCACATGGTCGGCACGGTCTTTTTCCGCGTAAGCAATCACGCGTCGCAGGGCGTCAGTCCGAAAATGAATGTCGCCATCGGTAAAGAGGATCCACTCGCCCGTCGCCTGTGCGGCCGCTCTCCACATCGCATGTGTCTTGCCCAGCCATCGGTCGGGTAGTTCAGTCACATGAATAATGTGCAATCGGCCCGCCGCCTGCGGAGTAGCTGCAACTTCTTCCATGATGGCGCCGGTCGCATCTGTCGAGCGGTCATTCACGGCTATTACTTCAAGAGATGGATGATCCAGAGAAAGCAATGACGTTAAGCAACCGCGAATATGCTCCGCTTCATTTCGCGCGGGCACAACCACGCTCAGGCGCGGCAAGGCAGCGTCCCCCGCTTCCCACTCGGGCAGCGAGACATCCAACAGCCTCGGCATGCCGAACAAGACATTGCCAAGCTGCCACAGCCACACTACCGCAAGAACTCCGCCCGTGATCCAGTAGAAGAGAAGCATTGCTCTCAGTCTATCGGACGACGCCTAAAACGCGGAGAGCGTGCGCGCAGCGCGCGCCTTCTCCTCATCCATGCACAGAAGAAGAGTGAGGCCCACGATGAAGAACGCGATCAATGACACGATCGCCGTCCGTGCAGAGTGCGAAAAATATGTGATAGCCGCAAAGGCCCAGGGCCCCCATATCGCAGAGAACTTGCTGAACACCGTATAGAATCCGAAGAACTCTGCGCTCGCCTCTTCCGGCACCATCGAACCGTAGTAAGAGCGACTAAGCGCCTGTGTTCCCCCCAGGGTCAGTCCCACGATCATGCCCAGCGCAAAAAACTCTTTTGTGCTGTGGATGAAGTACGCGTAGATCACCACCGCGGACCAGATCAGCAGTCCAAAGATGATCGCTTTACGCGTGCCGAAGCGGTCAGCCAGCTTGCTGAATCCCAGCGAACCGAAAATTGCCACGAACTGGATGATCAGTAGTGTGAACATCAACGCCGACGCAGGCAGATGCAGTTCATTCGCTCCGTAGATCGTCGCCATGTTGATCACGGTCTGTATGCCCTCGTTGTACGTCATGTAAGCAAGCAGGAAGATAATGAGGTGTTTGAATCGGAAGGCACGCCGGGCTGTGCGGTATGTGCGCGAGATGCCGAGCGAAAGAAACGCCACCCACCGCGGACGTGAGCGCAACTCCTCCGGTAATGCAGTAGTTGCAGGGGCCTCGCTCAGAAACCTCATGCAGTAGATGGTGAATCCTGCCCACCATACTCCGGCCGTCGCAATCCCGATGCGCGCCGCCAGTTCGCTGCTCAACCCAAGCTTGGCGTGCAACGAAACCAAAACCAGCGCGATGGTAAACTGCAATCCGCCGCCAACGTAGCCATACGCATACCCTTTGCCGGAAACGTCATCCATCTTGGCTTCGCTCGCCACATGGGGAAGAAAAGCGTCATAGAAGACGTTGCCGTTCACAAAGCCTACTTGCGAAAGCAAAAAGAGAAGAAGGGTCTTTACGATATCGCCCGTATGCGTGAAGAAGAGAAGTATGCAGAAAAGGGCGCCGGAATATCCGAACGCAGTGAGAAACTTCTTCTTCGACGCCGAGAA